>CAMCHO010000001.1 GCA_945874455.1 Opitutus sp. GAS368
CTCGTTGGACCCCAAACCAACGAAAACACCTTGCAGGTTTTCGTCGCGGGCATCGAGCCATTCGTCGAACACTTTTGCTTGGAGCAGCGTAGCCGGGAATTCGCTTAGAATGAATCCCGCATCAGGTTTGCGCGCGAAGAACCAGCGGCGCATCAGCGCCAATGTGTTTGCTTCCTCCGCCACAGCCGAAACTGGGCGGCGCGAAATCTCCGGTCGCACAAGGCGAGAAGGAGAGACGTGCTCAATATTCAAAGAACGAACTCGGTTCATCAGATTTTCCAGATGGGAATAAGATGAACCGAGAAAAAGAAACTTGATTCGAGCTTCAGAGCCCGAACCAAAGAAAGGAGCGTTGATGGGACACATCGCGGCCCAAGTCCAGCACTTATTTAACGAAAGCTTTGTAAGCCCAAATGACCGTCCCAAGGACAAGCAAACCGAGCATCGGCAGAGCGAGTTTCATCACCGCTTCGGTGCTCAACGCATCGCCGGTCATCCCTCCTTGCGGGTTAGCACTGCGAGCACGGATACGGCCCTTCTTGAGGAAGCCATCATAATGGCGCTGGAGGAGAAAGGTTTCGATTTGCCGCATTGTATCAAGAATTACGCCTACGGTAATCAGCATACCCGTACCGCCAAAAAAGTAAGCAATACGAGACGGCACATCGAGCTCAAAGAGTAGAACATCCGGCATGACCGCAATAACCGTAAGGAAAATAGCTCCGGCCAACGTCAACCGGGTCATAATGAAGTCGAGGAACTGAGCAGTCGGCTCACCGGGACGTACCCCCGGAATGTAACCACCGTACTTCTTCAAGTCGTCTGCAATCTGAATGGGCTTAAACATTACAGAAACCCAGAAGTAACTAAAGA
Organism: Opitutus sp. GAS368; assembly: GCA_945874455.1. Lineage (GTDB taxonomy): Bacteria > Verrucomicrobiota > Verrucomicrobiia > Opitutales > Opitutaceae > GAS368. The sequence continues at coordinate 874 of CAMCHO010000001.1, forward strand.
AAAGAATCAGAGTGATGTTGAAGGCATAATAAGACCAATGACCACGGAGCAAGTTTTGGGATATCTCGGTGAGGAACTTAATATTATAGGCGCTGCCGACCCAAGAAAAAATTTGTTGCGGGAAGAGCAAAATCGCGCTGGCGAAGATAACTGGCATCACACCGGAATAATTGACTTTGAGCGGCAAAAACGAGCTCTGCCCACCCATTACTTTGTTGCCAACGACCCGCTTGGCATATTGGACGGGTATTTTTCGCTGGCCCTGCACAACCGCGATAATCCCCATGGTGACGAGGATAAAGAGCCCGATCATGATCACGGCTTGAGGAATGCCCAAGCTCGCGCCGGTCCCAACCGGCTTGAAGAACAGATTGTAGGTCGCGACGGCCGCACCGGGGATATCGGCCAAGATACCAACTGTGATCAAGAGCGAGACACCGTTGCCAATGCCGCGCTGTGTGATCTGCTCACCCAACCACATCAATAACATCGTTCCAGCGGTCATGAAGATCACGGAAGTGACGACAAAGGACCATTTGCTACCCAAGACAATTGGACCGTAGGTTGCTACATCATAACCCGCAAAAAGCTGGCCTGGATTGTTCAGAGCGAGCAGAAGGAGCGTTCCCTGAATCAAGCAAATCAGGACCGTAGCGTAGCGCGTATATTGCGTGAGCTTCTGGCGACCAACATCGCCCTCCTGTTGTAAACGACTGAGCCCGGGCACAACCGCAGTCATCAACTGAAAGATAATCGAAGCGCTGATGTAAGGCATGATGCCCAGAGCAGCAATGGCTCCCTTAATCAGAGCGCCACCTGTAAACATATTGTAGAGCCCTACCAGCGCACTCGCTCCGCCGGCCGACTGGTCGCCGAAGAACTTTTGCAGTGGCTGGGGATCAATGCCAGGCAGCGGGATGTGCGCGGCAACCCGGGCCACGAACAGCAGCGACAGCGTGTAAAAAATGCGCGAGCGGAGCTCGGGGATTTTCAGGGAGTTCGTGAAAGCGGAAAACACAGCGTGAGGCGGATGGTTGTGAGACGTGTGAAGAAAAACGAAGCGCGCCGATCTTAATCAACGCGCTTCACGTTAACCTACGATGGCTTGTCCACCGGCTTTTTCAATCTTGGCTTTGGCCGACTCGGAAAACTTCGCGGCGGTAACCTTCATGGCGCGGGTCAGTTCGCCATCGCCCAGAATTTTCACAGCCTTCTCTCCGGAACGGATGAGTCCGGCGTCAGCAAGCGTGAGCACCGAGACTTCCGTTACAGAAGCATCCAAACCAGAGAGATCGCCGACATTCAAGATGGCGATTTCGGTACGGAAATTGAACTGATTAAAGCCGCGGTGAGGCAGCTTCCGATAGAGGGGCATTTGGCCGCCTTCGAAGCCGGGACGAATGGAGCTGCCGGAGCGAGCTGATTGGCCTTTGCCACCGCGACCGGACGTTTTACCGTGGCCGCCGCCTTCGCCGCAACCAACGCGTTTCTTGCGGTGGATCGCACCTTTGACGTTCTTAAGTTCGTGGAGTTTCATAGTGATTCCTTTAGAGGGTCGCCCCACTCCGCGATAGCGCGGAGTGGAACTCGGATTGGTTGAGTAAAAATCAGCTGGTCGCACGAACCTTGGTGATGTCCGCCGCCAGACGCAGTTGCAGCAAACCATTCAGCGTGGCGTGAACGACAGCAATGTGGTTCGAGGAGCCCATCGACTTCGTCAAAATATTCTTAACACCAGCAGCCTCGAGGACGGCGCGAACGCCACCTCCGGCGATGAGCCCCGTGCCGGGCGAAGCGGGTTTGAGCATCACGCGGCCACCATCGTATCGACCAAGGACGTCGTGCGGGATCGTGTCTCCCTTGAGCTTCACGCTGACGAGATGCTTGTGGGCATTGGCGGTGCCTTTCTTGATGGCATCAGGGACTTCGTTGGCCTTGCCGTAACCAATCCCGACCTTCCCTTTACCGTCACCGACGACGGCGAGAGCCGAGAAAGAAAAACGGCGGCCGCCCTTGACGACCTTGGCACAGCGGTTGATGAAAACCACTTTCTCGATCATCGTCGGACCGTCACCCTCTTGGGGCTTGTCGCGATTGTCCCTCCGAGGACCACGATTACCACCGGGACCACGATTACCGCCCGGGCCGCCTTGGCCACGGAAACCGCCGCCACCACCTTGGCCGCGGGGAGCGCGCTGTTCGCGAGCTGGTGCAGCGGCAGCAGCCGCTGGTGAAGAAACGGAAGCTGGCGTGGCGCTGTTGGGCGCGGAAGTTGATTCAGTGCTCATGCGATATTAAAATTGGAGACCACCTTCGCGAGCGGCGTCAGCGAAGACTTTGACTTTACCCTGATAGGGAGCGCCGCTGCGATCGAAAACGACTGCGGCGATACCCACAGCCTTGGCCTTGAGGGCAAAAGCCACACCGAGGATTTTTGCGCCGGCGACATTGGCCTTCAATTTTTGCTTACGCAGTTCGGAATCGAGACTGCCGAGAAAAACGAGCGTCGTTCCCGTATCGTCGTCGATGGCCTGAGCGTAGACGTGTTTCGCAGTGAAGCGAACCGCTAGACGCGGGCGTATAGCGGTGCCAGTAACTTTTTTGCGGATTCTCCAACGACGTTTCTGGAGGAGGATAGCTTTGGAAGTGCTCATGGGTTGGACCCTGAAATTGAAGATTACGATTAGGCGACGGTCTTGCCTTCTTTGCGGCGAACGCGTTCGCCAACGATGCGGACACCTTTGCCCTTGTAGGGCTCGGGCGGATAATAGCTGCGGATTTCCGCAGTGATGGCGCCGACGAGCTGCTTGTCCGCGCCTTCGACCTTGATTTTCGTCTGATCGGTGACGGTCAGTTTAATGCCGGCCGGGATTTCCATCAGAATCGGATGGGAATAGCCAAGCGCGAGATCAAGCGTGGAACCTTTGAGGTTAGCTTTGAAACCGACGCCCTGGATTTCGAGGTCCTTGACGTAGCCTTCCGAGGCTCCCTTAACCATGCCAGCAATTACTGAACGGACCGTGCCGTACATCGCTTTTGCAAAGCGGCTGTCGTCGTCGGTCGGGCTAACCGTGACAACTTTGTCAGCGACGGTCACCTTTACGACGGGTGCGAAAACCTTAGAGATTTTACCTTTGGGACCCTCGACATGGACAACGTCACCCGTGAGGGTAACCTTGACCTTTTCAGGGATAGGAATGGGTTGTTTTCCGATGCGGCTCATGGTGAGTGGCGGTTTTACCAAACGTTGCAGATCAGTTCGCCACCGGCCTTATTGCGACGGCAGTCAGCATCTTTCATCAGACCTTTGGAGGTCGAAAGGATACCAATGCCGAGGCCGTTGAGGACGCGCGGAATTTCGGTGTAACCGAAGTAGAGACGGCGGCCGGGTGAGGACACGCGAGTAATGCCGGTGATCGCCGGAGCGCCGTCGACATACTTCATCTTCACGACGAGGGTCTTGTGGCCCGCCGTACTGATGGAATTCAAGTGGTCAGCGATGTAGCCCTCCATTTTCAAAATGGCGACAATCGCCTGTTTGACGGTGGAGTGCGGAATAACGCACTCGTCGAGGCGCGCCTTACTGGCGTTCCGGAGGCGTGTGAGGAGGTCACTAATCGGGTCGGTCATGGTGGATGTTGTTTAGGGTGGCCGTGGGTCATATCCGATGCGCCGAAGCGCACAAACCCCCGCGACCGCGAAAATTACCAAGATGATTTGGTCACACCGGGAATCTTGCCCGCCAGGGCAAGTTCACGGAACTGAATGCGGGAGACACCGAACTTACCAATGAAGGCGCGTGGGCGACCGCTCATGGAGCAACGATTCCGGATGCGGGTCGGTGAAGAGTTGCGTGGCAGCTGCTGAAGCATTTTCTGTGCAGCATAGAAAGCATCGTCCGCCGTGGAGGGATTCTTGAGGATTGCTTTGAGCTCGCTGCGCTCGGCTGCGTGCTTCGCGGAGAGACGTTTACGTTTTTCGTTACGCTGAATAGCGGATGTCTTGGGCATGGTCGTCGAAAAGGAGCTTAGGCGGCGTTGGGCTTTTGTTGGACAGGTTGGGGCTCGATGCGCCGGAAAGGCATACCAAGAAGACGCAACAGATCCCGACCTTCGTCATCGGTCTCGGCCGTCGTCACGATGGTAACATCTAGGCCCATCGATTTTTTCACATTTTCCAAAGTGATCTCCGGGAAAATAGAGAAGTCGGTGACGCCGAGACTGTAATTGCCCTGACCATCGAGTTTCGATGGGACACCGCGGAAGTCACGGATACTGGGAAGGGCAACGGACAAGAGGCGGTAGAGGAACTCCCACATCGCAGGTCCGCGCAGCGTGACGCTGCAACCCGTGGTTTGATTGGGCTTCAACTTGAAGTTGGCGATCGCGCGCTTAGTCTTGTTGAGCAAGGGTTTTTGTCCGGCGAGAGCGGCCATATCACGGGCGATATCGGCAATTTGATTCTTGTCGGCGTCAGCATCAATACCGGTGTTCAAGTTGATCTTCACCAACTTAGGCACTTGGTGCTTGTTTTTGTAGCCATGGAGTTTCACCAGCTCAGGGGCAACCTGCTCGGTGTAGAATTTTTTAAGGACTGGAACGTAGCTCATTATCGTGGCGACCGGATTACCGACCCGGAGGCAATTGAGGATGGTGATTGAAGTGGGAAAACGCCGAGTAACTCATACGCGCTGCCAGAATAGCAAGCGTGCATTCGTCTGGGCTTAAGCGGTGGGCTTCTTGCGTTTGCTCGCGTCGAAGACCGATTGGAGCATCAGATTGGAAATGTGAACAGAACCCTCGAGTTCGGAGATCGTACCCTGGGGGTGTTTTTCGGATTTCTTGAGGTGACGCTTGATCATCGCAACGCCCTCAACTCGCGCGCGGGATTTGGCAGCAAGGATTTCAAGGAGCTTTCCAGACTTACCCTTGTTGGATCCTGCAATGACAACGACCATGTCGTTGCGTTTGACGTGAAATTTCGTGGCCATGTTAGAGAACCTCGGGAGCGAGCGAAATGATCTTCATGAAATTTTTCGCACGTAATTCACGAGCGACGGGCCCGAAGATACGGGTGCCCTTGGGATTATTCGCAGCGTCGATGATAACGATTGCATTGCTATCAAATCGCAAATAGCTGCCGTCCGCGCGACGAACCGGTGCGCGGGTACGAACCACGACCGCCTTGACGACCTCGCCCTTTTTCACAGTGGCCTCGGTCGCACTTTGTTTGATGTGCACGGTGATAATATCGCCCACACCGGCGGTGGCGGTAATCTGGCCTTTTTTACTAATCATCGCGGCCTTGCGAGCACCGGTGTTATCGGCGACTTCGAGAATGGAGCGCAGTTGGATCATGGCAGGTCTCCCGGAAGGGAAAGTTTAATGGAAATTGAAGCGCTCAGGCTTTCGTGATTTTGGTGGGAACGAGTTCGGCAACATCCTTTTCAGAAATTGCGACCGCGTCAGTGGTGACGGCTTTCAACAATACGGAGACGACGCGCCAACGTTTCAGGCGGCTGAGGGGACGGGTTTCCATCACCTCAACTTTATCGCCAACCTTGGTCTCGTTCTTTTCGTCGTGAACGTGGAGCACGGTTTGGCGATTAATGACCTTATGGTAGAGTGGGTGCGGCGTCTTGTAGGCGACGGTCACCTTGACGGACTTGTCTCCCGAGCGGCTCGAGACGAGACCGATTTGTTTGCGACGACTGGTGCGCTGGCCTTCAGTGGCGGTGGACATGGCGGTGAGTTAGTTTTGACGAATACGCTTAGGCGACGGTCGCTGGGCGTTTCTTCTCGTTTTGGATGGTGAGGAGACGGGCGATGGCCTTACGAAGTGTTCGCAATTGGTCGGTCTTTTCGACTTGGCCCGTCTGCTTGCGGAGACGGAGCTGGAGGAGTTCCTCACGGGTGGAGCGAACTTTAGCTGTGATCTCGTCGGAAGAGAGATCGCGGATTTCTTTGGAAGTCATGACGGGCGTTGTTAGAGGTTAAGCCACGTTGCTGTCGCGCTGGATAAAGCGGCAGTGGAAGGGCAGCTTGGCATCGGCGAGCCGGAAGGCCTCTTTGGCCACCGTGGTAGGGACGCCAGCGAGCTCGAAGAGAACCGCACCGGGCTTGATCACCGCGACATAATATTCGACGGCGCCTTTTCCTTGGCCCATGCGGGTTTCGGCTGCTTTCTTGGTGATTGGCTTGTGCGGGAATACTCGGATCCAAAGCTTTCCTTTGCGCTTCAGATGGCGAGAAATAGTGACACGTGCAGCTTCTATTTGCTGGCCGGTCATGGGTCCACGAGTGAGCGATTGGAGGCCAAACTCGCCGAAGGCGAGTGTGTTGCCGCGTTTGGCATTGCCAGCGCGGGAGCCTTTCATCGACTTGCGGTATTTGGTGCGGGCGGGAGCTAGAGCCATGGGAGAATTCTCCTTTAAAAAATTTTATCCGTGAACCGGATCAGTTGTTGTCGGCTTCTTTTTTGCAGATCCAGCATTTGACGCCGATCTTGCCGTAAACGGTGAGCGCTTCGGCAAAGCCGTAGTCGATATTTTCCCGCAGGGTATGCAAAGGCACACGGCCTTTGCGCTGCCATTCGCGGCGGGCGATGTCCGTACCGCCAAGGCGGCCCGAACATTGGATACGAATACCCTCGGCGCCGAGCGCCATGGCCATTTCGACCGCTTTCTTCATTGCGCGGCGGAATGCGATACGGCGCTCAAGTTGCAGCGCTACGTTCTCCGCAACCAACGCGGCCTCGATCTCGGGCTTCTTTACTTCCTGAATGTCCAAAAGAATTTCTTTACCGGTGAGCTTGGAGAGCTCCTCTTTGATTTTTTCAATTTCCTGCCCCTTGCGGCCAATGACGATACCCGGACGGGCAGTGTAGATCTTGACACGGACCCGGTTGGATGCGCGCTCAATAAAGATCCGAGGAACGGAGGCCTGCTTGAGTTTCTCCATCAGCTTGGTGCGGATGATCTGATCCTCGAGGAGCAGCTTGGGGAATTCCTTCTTGGAGGCATACCAGCGAGACTGCCAGTTGCGACGAATGGCGAGACGGAAGCCGGTGGGATTGGTTTTTTGGCCCATGGTAGTGTAAGATTAGTTCGAAGAGCCGTCCGTGAGGACAATGCGGATGTGTGACATCTTCTTGCGACGGGGCATCGCGGTACCGCGGGCACCGGCCTTGAAGCGCTTCAGCACAGGACCGTTCTCAATCAGAGCAAACTTGATCGTGAGGCTGTCGGCCGAGAGGTTGTTGTTATTCTCGGCGTTCGCGATGGCGCTCTTGAGCGTCTTGGCGATGAGCTTCGCCGACTTGCGCGGGATGAGCGCGAGGTAGTCGACGGCTTCGACGGCTTTCCGTCCCTGAATAATGCGGGATATGTCGCGCATCTTCTTCGGCGACATGCGCGCGTAGCGAGTGAGGGCTTGAACTTCCATGGTGTTAACGGTGACGGGTGGAGAATTCCGATTTTGATCTCGGCGATAGTGACTGACCGGAGGTCGGCCCTACCCTTTTGGTGATGATTGGTTTTAGGATTTGAGGATTTTAACGGAGGCGACGTCACCCACCTGGATCGATTGTCCCGGCGAAAGGTTAACGATGAGGGCCGCACCGCAGGTTGAGCGCAGCTCGACAAGGATAACCTCGGCGATCTCGGAGCCACCCCGGGTGATGCGGCAGATCATGCCCTGGCGCAGACTGGCGTCAAAGCCATGGCCGAGAACGACAAGGTCCGCGATCCGGGTCGGATGAACCGCTACCACCTCGGTCAATCCCTGCGCAAGGGCAGCACGCACCGAGAAAGGCGAGAGCGCTGCAAGTGCGATGAAACTGAGCTGGAGCGAACGGCGGAACATCGATGTCAGGCTTAGATTTCCTTGCGAGTCATGCCACCGTGCGACTTGAAGTTACGGGTGAGTGCAAATTCGCCAAGTTTGTGGCCAACCATGTTTTCCGTAATGTATACGGCTGTAAACATCTTGCCATTGTGAACGCTAAACGTGTGGCCGATGAAGTCGGGGGTGATCGTCGAGCGGCGGGACCAGGTTTGAATGGGCTTCTTGGCGCCGGCTTTAACAGCCTTCTCGATTTTTTCGAGGAGGTGGTAGTCGACAAAGAAACCTTTTTTGATGGAACGTGCCATGGTGCGAAAAGGGGCGGGTTACTTCTGGTTGCGCGGCTTGCGGCCGTTATGGTGAACGATAATCGAATTATTCGACAGTTTGGTGCGGCGACGCGTCGGGAAACCCTTCGCGAGCTGGCCCCATGGCGAGACGAGTTGTTGACGACCACCGCCACCCTTGGATTTGCCCTGACCGCCACCGTTGGGGTGGTCGACCGGGTTCATCGCCATACCGCGGACGTGAGGACGCTTGCCGAGCCAGCGGGCGCGACCGGCCTTGCCGAGCGACTGCTTGTTATGATCGCCGTTACCGACAACACCGATCGTGGCTCGGCAGTTGGCATGTACGTAACGAAATTCACCTGAAGGCATCTTGAGTTGCGCCTTCAATCCTTCGACACCGATCAGCTCGAGACTCGAACCGGCAGTGCGCGCAATCTGCGCTCCGCGTCCTGGGAGGAGTTCAACACAATGCAGCAGGGTTGAGGGCGGAATGAGATGCAACGGGAAGTTGTTACCGACATTGAAATCATTCGTGGTCGCCTTGTTTGATGCAAAGATCGTAGCACCTACGGCGAGCCCTTCGGGGGCAATGATGTAGCGTTTCTCACCGTTGGTGTAGGCAACCAGGGCGATATTGGCGGACCGGTTCGGATCATACTCGATCGCCTGCACTTTGGCAGGCATGTCGAGCACGTCACGACGGAAATCGATGATCCGATAAAGCTGCTTGTGACCGCCGCCACGATGACGGGAAGTGACGCGACCGTAAACGTTGCGCCCACCGGTCTTGTGTTTGTTCTCCGTCAGGGCGCGTTGCGGGCGCTCCTTCGAGAGACCCTTCTCCATATTCAGAGAAGTAAAGCGGCCGGAAGGCGTAAGCGGGCGAAATGAGTGAATTGGCATGGTGGGTATTCTCTGGATGAGACGAGTTCGGGTTAGACGAGCTCGATTTTATCGCCGGCCTTGAGGGTGACGATGGCCTTCTTATAGTCAGAACCAATGCTGGGGCGGCCCACGCGACTCTTCTTGTTTTTACCGCGGATCGTCATGGTGTTAACCCGACGCACAGTCACCTTGAAGGTCTGCTCGACCGCCTGGGCAATCTGATGCTTATTTGCATCCTTGAAGACCTCGAAGGTATATTGACCGAGCAATGAGCTCAGCTTGTTAGATTTTTCCGAAAGGCGGACGAATTTGAGAACTTTATCGGCGTTCATTAGTTCTTTCCTCCATTGACGCGGGCGAGAATGGTCTCGAGCGCCTTGGTGCTGACGATGATTTTCTTGTATTGAGCGAGATCGAGCGTGTTGAGCTTCGAAGCATCCTGCAGGGAAACGCGTTCAATATTGCGCGCGGCGCGAGCGGTCGCGACCGCGAACGGAGCGTCGACCAACAGCAATTTGCCCTTCGAGCAGATGCGACCAAGGATCACGTCAACCGACTTCGTCTTCGCGGGAGCGGCTACGAATGCTTCGATCACCGCGATCTCACCAGCGATCGCGCGATCAAAGAGAGCGCGACTGAAAGCGAGGTCTTTGACCTTACCATTGATCTTCTTCGAGTAGTCGCGGGGCTTGGGTCCGAAGACCACGCCACCACCACCCCACAGAGGAGAACGGATGGAACCGGCGCGAGCGCGACCGGTGCCCTTTTGACGCCAAGGCTTTTTGCCACCGCCGCGAACTTCGCCGCGAGTCTTGGTGGAATGGGTGCCCTGCCGGTTGTTGGCATTGATGGCAACGATAACTTCCTTCACAGCCTGGAGGCCCTTGTCGCCTTCAAACGTGGGGATGTTCGCGAAATCTTTTTCGCTGCTGGTCGTGCCGTCGGAACTATAAACAGTGAGTTTCATGTCTGGATTTCCGGATTATTTCTTGGCGGCAGGCTTGGCGACGGGCTTAGCGGCTGGCTTCGCACCGGCTTTGGCGGCGACGACGGTAGCGGCGATCACGGGTAGCGCGCGCTGTCCTTTGATGGCAGAGCGAACGACGACATCGTCGCCGTTGGCTCCGGGGATCGCGCCCTTGACGAGAATGAGATTCTTGTCGGCGATGATCCTGACGACCCGCAGATTCTGAACCGTGCGGGAATCAGTGCCCATATGTCCGGGCATCGCTTGATTCTTCCATACGCGACCAGGCGTCTGGCGCATACCAACCGAACCGATACGGCGATGGAACATCGAGCCGTGCGTAGCGGGACCTCCCGCGACGCGAAAGCGCTTGACGACGCCTTGGAAGCCTTTGCCCTTACTGGTACCAGAGACATCGACGAGTTGACCTTCGGTGAAGGTCGCGACGGTTACTATATCGCCCACCTTGAGAGTCGGAGCCGCCGTGAGGCGAACTTCACTCAGGACGCGAGGCGCGACTTCGAGGCCAGCCTTGTGAGCGTGCCCAAGTTCACCAGCCGCGGTGTTCTTTGGTTTCTTTGTGGCGAAACCAATTTGGACGGCATGATAGCCATCAGTTTCGAGGGTCTTGACCTGGACGACTGAACAGGGTCCGGCTTCGACCACGGAGACGGGAACTAAGACGTTTTGAGCGTCGTAGACCTGCGTCATCCCGATTTTTTTGCCGAGGAGCGATGAGATCATGGGCTAAGTGGTAGGTGGAAATATTTCCGTTTAACGACCTACATTAGATGAAACCTGGCGGTACCACGAAGGGCACACAGGCAACTGCTAACGTTGAAAGTTAAGAGAGCGTTCTCAGACGTTGATAGTGATGTCCACGCCGGACGGTAGGTTGAGCTTCTTGAGTTCGTCGACGGTTTGTGCGGTCGGCTCAATGATGTCGATCAGACGCTTGTGCGTGCGCGTCTCAAACTGCTCCATGGATTTCTTGTCCACGTGCGGGGAGCGGTTGACAGAGAGTTTCTCGATGCGGGTGGGCAAAGGAATGGGGCCGGAGACTCGTGCGCCGGAGCGCTTAGCTGTCTCGACGATATCCTGGGCGGACTGGTCGATGACACGATAGTCGAACCCTTGGAGTTTAATGCGGATGCGTTGGCCTTTCATAGCGAAAAAAGAACGGTGTTTAAGTGCGGGCTGGGCCCTTGGCGTTGGTCTCGACGATCTTGGCCAAGAGCGAATTTGGAACCTGCTCGAAGTGCGATGGTGTGATTCCAGCGCTGGCACGGCCTTTAGAAAGCGAGCGAATGTCGGTGACGTAGCCGAAAAGTAATTCGAGGGGCACGTGAGCGGTAATGATACAGGCACCCATCTTGTTTTCCATGCCTTGGATCTGGCCGCGGCGACGATTGATGTCACCCATAAGATCACCTTGGTATTCCTCAGGGGTGGTAACTTCAACGGCCATGATCGGCTCGAGCAGAATAGGAGTCGCTTGTTTCATCGCGTCCTTGAACGCAAAGATTCCAGCCATTTTGAAGGCGAGCTCAGACGAGTCGACCTCGTGGAAGGAACCATCGGTGATCCGGATAATCACATCAACCACGGGGAATCCCGCCACCACGCCGTTGTTGGCACCTTCGAGGATACCTTCAGTCGCGGGCTTGATGAATTCTTTGGGAATCGATCCACCCACGGTTTCGTTGATGACCTCAACGCCTTTGCCCTTTTCAGCCGGCTCCATCTTAATGCATACGTGACCATATTGGCCCTTACCACCGGACTGGCGGATGAATTTCCCTTCGCCGTCCGAGGAAGTCTTGACGGTTTCGCGGTAGGCGATTTGTGGCTTTCCAGCAGTCGCCTCAACCTTGAACTCGCGCTTCATGCGGTCGCGGATGATGTCCAAATGCAGCTCACCCATGCCCGCGAGAATCGTTTGCCCAGTGTCTTGGTCCGTCTTGACACGGAGAGTGGGATCCTCGGCGACGAGGCGCTGGAGCGCAGTGCCCATCTTTTCCTGGTCGGCCTTGGAGTTCGGCTCGATCGACATCGAGATAACGGGCTCGGGAAAGGACGGCGGCTCCAGACGGATGTCGAAGTCTTCGTCACACAGCGTATCGCCAGTGATGACATCTTTAACGCCAACGACGGCACAGATGTCCCCTGAGTAGGCCATATCGATTTCCTCGCGCTCAATCGCGCGCATTAGGACGAGGCGAGAAACACGCTCGGTGCGACGGGTACGCGGATTATACAGAGGCATTCCACGTGGGAGCGTGCCGGTGTAGACGCGGAAAAACACGAGACGCCCCACGAACGGGTCGTTCCAAAGCTTGAAGGCGAGTCCAGCGAGTTTGGCCTTGTCGTTGACGACGGCCTCGACGGCTTTTCCGTCGGTGTCCAAGCCTTGCATCGGCGGAACGTCGATCGGACTCGGCAGGAAATTAACGACGCAATCAAGCAGACGCTGAACACCTTTTTTCTTGTAGGCGGAACCGGGAATAACGCCGGTAAACTGGAGGGAGATGGTCGCCTTGCGGACGCCAAGCAACAGCTCAGGCACGGAAATCTCATGCCCGTTAAGATATTTTTCGGCGATTACATCATCGAAATCGCAGACAGCCTCGATGAGCTTGTCGCGATATTCCTTAGCCTGAGCGACCAAGTTGTCGGGAATCGCCATCGTAACCGGATTCAAACCGAGCAAATCATCCGGATTTTCATCGAATGAATAGGCGACGTTTTGAACGAGATCGATGAGACCCGTGAAATTTTCTTCCTTGCCGATGGGCAAAAAGATGGGGTGGGCATTCGCCTTAAGCTTCTCGCGCATCTCGGAGACAGCGCGGAAAAAATCAGCTCCCGTTCGGTCCATCTTATTGATGAATGCAACGCGCGGAACTTTGTATTTGTTCGCCTGACGCCACACCGTCTCAGACTGCGGCTGAACGCCGGCGACTGCGCAGAATACTGCGACCGCACCATCCAAGACGCGAAGTGAACGCTCGACCTCGGCCGTAAAGTCAACGTGGCCAGGAGTGTCGATGATATTAATGCGCTGCTTGATCCCCTGCCACGGGCCCCACGAAGCGTTCCATGCACAAGAAATAGCGGCAGCGGTGATGGTGATGCCACGTTCGCGCTCCTGTTCCATCCAATCGGTGACCGTATTGCCCTCATGGACATCGCCCATTTTGTGCACAGCACCTGAATAAAAGAGAATGCGCTCGGTCGTGGTCGTCTTGCCGGCATCAATGTGCGCGGCGATACCGATGTTGCGAGTCCATTCCAATGGAAACGGACGGTCCTTCGAATTAACGGAGGAAACGTGTGCCTTGTCGGTGACGACAAGAATGGCAGGTGCGGCTGAAGCAGACATGAGAAGAGGGCTGATTGACTGACCTTACCAGCGGAGATGGGCGAAGGCGCGATTGGCCTGGGCCATCTTATGAGTGTCTTCCTTTTTCTTCACGACGCCACCAGTGTTATTGTAGGCATCAACGATCTCGGCTGCGAGCGCGTCCTTCATCGTCACGCCCTTACGACCGTGAGCGGCAGCGACGATCCAACGAAGCGCAAGAGATTCCTGACGTTCAAACGAAATTTCGATTGGCACCTGGTAGGTCGCACCACCGACGCGGCGGCTCTTCACCTCAAGGCGAGGACGGGCGTTTTCCAACGCGCCGAGGAGCAAATCAACCGGATCACCTTTTTCGAGTTTCTCGGAGACCTTTTCAAACGCGCCGTAGACGATGCGCTGGGCAAGATTCTTCTTGCCGCTCTTCATGATGACATTGACGAGATGCGCCACGAGTGGGCTCTTGTAGCGGGCATCTGGAACGACTTGACGTTTATCGGCTCTGTGACGGCGTGACATGACGAAATAGTTTAGATAAGACGCGGGTTACTTGGCAGCCTTCGGACGTTTGACACCGGATTTAGAACGGGAACGCCGACGTTTTTCGACGCCAGTAGCGTCCAGAGTTCCACGTACGATGTGATAGCGCACACCGGGGAGATCCTTCACGCGGCCGCCGCGGACGAGCACGATAGAGTGCTCTTGAAGGTTGTGGCCCTCGTCGGGGATGTAAGAGATTACTTCGTTGCCATTCGTCAGGCGCACCTTGGCGACCTTACGGATAGCGGAGTTCGGCTTCTTCGGAGTGCGGGTCATCACCTGCACGCACACGCCACGACGAAAAGGGTTACCGTCTAGCGCGGGCGACTTCGATTTGATGCGCACCCTACGGCGACCTTTGCGCACTAATTGGTTGATTGTTGGCATACGAGTGAAGCGGAATTACAGAGAGAGAATTGGAGAAAAGAGGGAGACCCTACCGCCCACCGAAAACTCGGCAAGAACTTTCTGGCATAAAATAAGAAATACTCGGATCGGCCCGACAAGCGCCATGCGCACGGCGTAAAAATACCGCCAAGAAAAATTCAACGCCCCGCGCTAACTCGCCAGATTGCGAGGCGCTGGGAGAGTGGGTCAACGCGGATGATGCTGCGAGATTTTCACGGGACGGCGGACGGCACCCCAGCAGGGAGGTAGGGCCAAATGCGACAAACCTTCTCAGTCTTTCGACGCGGGCTCGCGGAGTTTAGCCACAGCTGTTATCCCTAGGAATATCGGCAGCGATGATTCTCAGGGAGAGATCCCCGGGCCGAAGGATACAGGTCTTTGCTGGTATTTGCCGCTAACGAGTCGACGCCAAAACCGAATCGCTGAGTCACTCACTTGCGAACAAAAATGTTTTGTCGGAGAGTCGAATCCTCGAGGTCGGGCTAGCGCACACCAACTCGCTCACTCGGACTTCTTCTTCTTTTTCGTGTTCTCTGCACCCGCTTCCCCCGCCGGTTCCGCCTTGTAACTCAAGATCTGCCCGTCCTTCAGCAGTCGCTCGCGCAGCTGGGCATACGGCACATCCTGCACCGCGATCTTCGCGTCGATCGCCAGCGCCGCTGCCGTCGCCGCCGACTGTCCCAGAATCATGAACACCGGCTCCATCCGAATGGACCCAAAGGCGATGTGCGAACTCGAGAGGCACACCGGCACCAACAAATTTTCGGCCTGACCACGTTTCGGCACGAGCGAGCCATACGCGATTTCATAAGGACCGCCCGCAGAAACCCCGATGTCGCCTTCGTTCTGCACAGTCCCTTCGGGCGTGATATAACGCTGGGTGTTGTGCGAATCGATCGTGTAGCTACCCATGCCCACCGACTCCGGCGTCGGTTTCTTTTTCCGCAGCTCATTTTCAGTCATGACATACGCGCCGATCATCCGCCGTGCCTCGCGCACGTAGATTTGGTGCGACCAACCGCCGTTGTCCTTAAACTCATCCTTCGGCAGACCCCACGTGCTCATCTTTGCCCGCACGTCCGCAGGCACGCGCGGATCGGTCGTGATGAAGTAAAGCCAGCCCTTCTGATAGGTTTCGTGCTCTTTCAAAATCTGCTTCCTCCGCTCGTAGTTCGCCTCGGGATAGTCGTAGTTCATCCCGATATTGTCCGTCGAAAAAGGCCCGTGGTTGTTCGTGTCCGTCTTGTGATTTGGAATCGGGTCAAATTTCCCGAAGGTCTCCGTCCAGCCCGCCGCATAAATGCGCGCGAGCAGTTCATACTGTTTCGGGTCGTAGCCTGCTGGCCGAACAAACGGAATCCGGTTCTCCGGTACGTCCGTGAGACACATCCGGTAACAATAGGCCTGCACCTTGGAGTCTCCTTCGCCAAATTTCCCCGGATCGGCCGCGCTCACCCGGGGCAAGACCCCGCTCTTCGGATCGCCCGGCACGACGTAGGGACTGATCTTCTCTTTCAAATATCCGAAGTGATGCCGGTGATGCAGCACACCCGTCTGCACCCCATTGTGTTCCTCTCCGTAGACGGCATTTGCCTCGCGCCCGACATGATACCGCACACCCGCCGCAGCCATGAGGTCTCCCTCGTAGGTGGCATCGATAAACATTTTTCCCGCGTAGGTTTTTCCGCTCAGCATGGTAATCGCCACGATCCGCGCTCCGTCCTTTTTCACACCCTTCGCGCGGTCTAGCCATTCGTCGCGAATCACGGTGATTT
Organism: Opitutus sp. GAS368; assembly: GCA_945874455.1. GTDB lineage: Bacteria > Verrucomicrobiota > Verrucomicrobiia > Opitutales > Opitutaceae > GAS368. The sequence goes on from CAMCHO010000001.1 coordinate 16,941, forward strand.
TATTTTCCCGCACGAAATCTTCGAAGATCTTTTCCGCCACACTCGGCTCAAAAATCCACATCGTCCGCTGCACGCCGTCAATCGCCGGCGTTCCCTGCCCAGTATTGCCATACTCGGATTTCTTCTGCCAACGCCACGCGTCCGCCCCGTCGTAGTGCCGCCACACGCGGTGATAAAACTCCCGCGCCAACCCACCGATCACCGCTTTGTTACCCGTGTCGGTCCACCCCAGTCCGCCGGCCGTCAGGCCACCCAGATGCTTGTCCGGCCCAACGATGATCACGCTCTTGCCCATCGCCTTCGCCTGCATCGCCGCCGTCACGCCCGCCGCCGTGCCGCCATACACGACGACATCGTAGTCCGCCGCCCGGACTCTCACCGCCGCGATAATCACCAGCATTGCAACGCACGCTCGGCCACAGATTCGAGGTAGATTCATCCCCGATGGTGTAGCGGACCGTGCTGGCCTGTGTCGAGTGTCAGTCCGGTTACGATGAGACTTTCGGCGTTACCGCTCGCCCTGCGCCGCGTCTCGCCAAACCTACTTCCATGTCGCCTCCGCTCTTCCCACTCCTCGACGCCCGCCAACTCTCCCGCCGCTCCTTCCTCGCTGGGTCCACCTCCTTCGCCGCCGCTGCGCTGCTGTCCACCCGCGCGCGCGGCGCCGTGGCCGCCACGCCTAAATTCTCGGCGTATCCATTTTCCTTGGGCATCGCATCCGGCGACCCACTCCCCGACGGCGTCGTCCTGTGGACCCGCCTTGCGCCCAAACCGCTCGAAGCCGGCGGTGGTGTGCCGCCCGAGGCCATCGAGGTCTCCTGGCAAATCGCCGACGACGAAGCCATGAGCCGCATCGTCCAAGCCGGCACCGCCGTCGCCAATCCGTCGTGGGCGCACTCCGTCCATGTCGAGGTCAGCGGCCTCCGCCCCGCACGTTGGTATTGGTATCGCTTCAAGGTTGGCACCGAACTCAGCCCGACCGGCCGCACCCGCACCGCCCCACTGGCCGATGCTCTCCCCGCGCGCCTCCGCTTCGCCTTCGCCTCCTGCCAACACTACGAGACCGGCCTCTTCACCGCTTACGACCACCTCGCCCGCGAGGACCTCGATCTCGTCGTCCATCTGGGCGACTACATTTACGAAGGTGCCGCCAACGACCAACGCGTGCGCCGCCACAACAGCCCCGAGATCCTCCAGCTCGACGACTACCGTGCCCGCTACGCCCTCTACAAATCCGATCCCTCACTCCAGCGCGCCCATGCCATCGCCCCATGGATCGTCACGTGGGACGACCACGAAGTCGTCAACAACTACGCGGGCGACATTCCCGATAAACCGTCCACCAAGCCGGCGTTCCTACTCCGCCGCGCCGCCGCCTATCAAGCCTACTTCGAGCATATGCCGCTCCGCCGCTCCGCACAGCCCCACGGCCCCGATATGCTCCTGTATCGCTCTCTCCATTACGGTCGCCTCGCGCAGTTTCACGTCCTCGACACCCGCCAATACCGCACCGACCAGCCGCAGGGCGACGGCGTGAAACCCACACACCCTGTGCTGATGGACCCCCAGGGCACCGCCCTCGGCGAACGCCAACGCGACTGGCTCTTCACCGGACTCACGCGCTCCCCCGCAACGTGGAACGTCCTCGCCCAGCAGATCATGTTCGCCCGCGTCGACAGAACCCGCGGCCCCGCCATCGGCTACAGCATGGACCAATGGCCCGGCTACGAATTCGAGCGCCGCCGCCTCCTCCGTCATTTCGCGGATAAAAAAATCAAAAACCCCGTCGTACTCACCGGCGACATCCATTCCAACTGGGCCAATGAACTCATCGCCGACTTCGATCAACTCGATTCACAGAGTGTGGGCACCGAATTTGTCGGCACGTCGATCAGCTCGGGTGGTGATGGCACCGAGACGCCAAAAACCAACAGTGAACTTCTCGCTGAAAATCCCTTCGTGAAATTCCACAATACCGAGCGTGGCTACGTGCGCTGCGAGCTGACACCGCAGCACTGGCGCACTGATTACCGCACCGTACCCTTCATCACCAAACCCGGCGCCCCGCTCAACACGCGCGCCAGCTTCGTAGTCGAGTCCGGCCGACCCATTCTCCAACGGGTCTGAAGCCGGGCCTCCGGGCCGCCCTCCTCGCGTCTCGTTGCGCCGCGCTATTGCTGCGCCGCGCTATTGCTGCGCCGCGCCATTGCCGCGCGCGCCCTCCACGGCCTTCAGGGCATCCGCACATCCGTGTCCATCCGTAGTTAAGAAACGGATCGACATCATTCCGCCTCTCCTTCCTTCGCCGCCCGCTCGTTGCCCGCGCCCCACCTCCTGAAATTTCCGACTTCAAACATTTTCTTGCCCACACCCTGATACGTCACCCGCTCTCTGATATCCCCACCGCTCTCCAGATTCGCTCTGCAGATTCGCTCTGCAGATTCCAGGCTTCCCCACCCTTACTTCCCCCGCTTTCCTCACTCTCCCCCCATTCCCTGCCCTCACTGTCTTCCCTGCCCTCCCGGTCTTTTCGCCTCCGCCGTTACCGTCCTCGCTCCGCTTCGTCTTCCCCTCACCCATGTCCCACCACGTCCCGCGCCTCGAGGATCACTTCCTCACCCGCCGTGATTTCCTGAATCGCTGCGGCGTCGGTTTCGGTGCCCTCGGCTTCGCCACCCTCGCCGGGCCACACCTCTTCGCCGACTCCACGCCCGGCGTGCGCCCCGTCAACCTCGACAACCCGCTCGCCCCGCGCCCGCCCCACTTCGCCGCCAAAGCCAAACGCGTCATCCACATTTTTGCCAACGGCGGCCCGTCCCAAGTCGACACCTTCGACCCGAAACCAGCTCTCACGAAATACCACGGCAAACCGCTCCCCCTCGACCTCAAGACCGAGCGGAAAACCGGCGCTGCGTTCCGCTCTCCGTTCGAATTCAAAAAATACGGCCAGTCCGGTATCGAGGTCAGCGAACTCTTCCCGCATGTCGCCGCGAGCATCGACGAAATCGCCGTGATCCGCTCGATGCACGCCAACGTTCCCAACCACGAGCCGTCGCTGATGTTGATGAACTGCGGCGACGCCCGCCTCCCGCGCCCCGCCCTCGGCTCGTGGGTCACCTACGGCCTCGGCTCCGAAAACCAAAATCTCCCCGGCTTCATCGCCATGTGCCCCGGCGGCTATCCGATCCAGGAATCGCAAAACTGGCAGAGCGGTTTTCTCCCCGGCATCTATCAGGGTAATTACATCAACACCGCGTTTACCGACATCGACCGCCTCATCGAACACATCCGCAACCCCTCGGCCACGCCGACCGAACAACGCGCCCAACTCGACCTGCTCCAAAAACTCAACGCCCGCCACGCCGCCAAACGCCATAACGAATCCCAGCTCGAGGCCCGCATCCAGTCCTACGAACTCGCCTTCCGCATGCAGCTTGAGGCCACCGACGCATTCACCATCGCCCGCGAACCCGCCGCCATTCGCGAGCTCTACGGCGACACCACCCAAGGCCGCCAACTCCTCACCGCCCGCCGTCTCCTCGAAAAAGGGGTCCGCTTCGTCCAAGTCTGGCACGGCGACGGCCAACCGTGGGACTCCCACGACGATATCGAGATCAACCACCGCCGCCTCGCCCGCGAAAGCGACCAAGCCATCGGCGCCCTCCTCAAAGATCTCAAACAACGCGGCATGCTCGACGACACCCTCGTGATCTGGGGCGGCGAATTCGGCCGCACACCCGTCGTCGAACTCCCGACCGCCGGAGCCAACGCCGGCAAGGTCAATGGCCGCGACCACAACCACCACGGCTTCACCATGTGGCTGGCGGGCGGCGGCGTGAAACGCGGCTACATCCACGGCGCCACCGACGAATTCGGTTTCAAAGCCGTCGAAAAACCCGTCCACGTCCACGACCTCCACGCGACGATTTTGTCTCTACTCGGCTTCGACCACGAGAAACTCACCTACCGCCACGCCGGCCGCGACTTCCGTCTCACCGACGTCCACGGCAAAGTCGTCAAAGACCTCATCGCATGAACCCCCTTCCTGCATCCGCCGCCGCGAGCACCAGCGAGTCGTCCCCTCATCTCGATCGCGTAGCCGCGAGCGCCTGCGCGTCTTCCGCCCGTGTTTTTGATTCTCCACGTACCACGGCCTTCTCAGCCGCGTTTTCAGCGTTTAATCCTCGGCCTGCCACGCCCTCCTCGCCTTCCTCGCCCCGCGCGCCCATGGGCGCCTTGCGATCATCCATCGCCCTCCGGTTTTTTGCGCTTTTTTGCGCCCAAAAATCCCCCCCTCTGACCGCCCTCCTCTTCGCCACTATCGCCTCCTTCGCGCCTTCCCTCTCTTTCGCAGCAACCGCTGCTCTCCCGCCCGACCAAATCGAATTCTTCGAAACCACCATCCGCCCCATTCTCGTCGAGTCTTGTTACAAGTGCCACAGCGAGACCGAGGGGAAATCGAATGGCAGCCTCACGCTCGACACCCGTGACGCCCTGCTCAAAGGCGGTGCCACCGGCCCCGCCCTCATCGCCGGCGACCCCGACAAGAGCCTCCTCATTCAGGCGGTTCGCTACGCCGACGAAGACCTCCAAATGCCCCCGCTCAAAAACGGCATCGGCGGTAAACTCTCCCCAGAAAAAATCGCCGCCCTCGAAACGTGGATACGCCTCGGGGCCCCCGATCCACGCACCGGCACCGTCATCGCCGCCGCCCTCGACATGCCCCGCGCCCGCCAACACTGGGCCTTTCAACCCCTCCCACCCTCCCCAGCACTCATCTCCCCATCCCCAGACCGCCTCGACGCCCTCGTCCTAGCCAAACTGACCGCCGCCCACCTCTCCCCCGCCCCCGCCGCCGACGCCCGTACCCTCCTCCGCCGCGTCACTTACGACCTCACCGGCCTCCCGCCCTCACCCGAAGAGATGGACGCCTTCCTCCGAGAATTCGACTCCGTCTCCCCCTCTCCCCCTCTCTCCGTCTCTCCGTCCCCCGCCTACACTCGCGCCGTGGACCGCCTCCTCGCCAGCCCCCGCTACGGCGAACGCTGGGGCCGCCACTGGCTCGACGTCGCCCGCTACGCCGACACCCAGGGCTACCTCGTCGGCAACGCCGAACGCCGCTTCGCCTACTCCCACACCTACCGCGACTACGTCATCCGCGCCTTCAACACCGACCTCCCCTTCGACCGCTTCATTCACGAGCAACTCGCCGCCGACCAACTCCCCCTCGGCGACGACAAATCCGCTCTCGCCGCGATGGGTTTCCTCACCCTCGGCCGCCGCTTCCTCGGCAATCAAAACGACATCATCGACGACCGCATCGACGTCGTGACCCGTGGTATCCTCGGCCTCACCGTCGCCTGCGCCCGCTGTCACGATCACAAATTCGACCCGATCCCCACGCGTGACTACTACGCCCTCCACGGTATCTTCGCCTCCTCCGAAGAACCCGCCGAAAAACCCCTCCTCGCCCCCCTCGACGAAACCGCACCCGCCTACCGCGAATTCCTCCGCAAACGCGCCGAGCTCGACGCCTCCATCGAAGCCAAAAAACACGAGCTCGTGGACACCTTCCTCGCCGACCAACGCAAAAAAACCGGCGATTACCTCCTCGCCGCCCACGACGCCGCCCAACTCCCCTCCACCGAAAAACTCGACCTGTTCGTCGGCACCCGAAAACTCAACATCGAGATCCTGAAACGCTGGCAAAAATACCTCGCCGACCACGCCACGAATCCCGGCCCCGTCCTCGCCCCTTGGTTCGCCTTCCGCGACGGTACCGCGTTGCTTCCGCCCGCGTCCCTCGACTCACCCGACCCCCTCAAACCCTCTTCCTCCCCCGACGGCCCCACCGCCCCTCGCGCCACTCCCACCGACCTCCTCGCCCACCTCGCCCCCGCGGACGCTCAACTCCTCAGCTCGCCACAGCCCCGCAGGACCGACGGCGAATCACCTCCCAGCTCTCCACTCGCCACCCACGACGTTCATCCCGCCTTGGTGGCGGCACTCAACGAGAAGCCCCCGACCTCCCTCCAGGACCTCGCCGCCCTCTACAATCGCGTCTTCACCGACGCCGAGAAATCCCGTGGCACGGGCGTCCCGCCCCTGGATTCCTCCCTTGGCACTAGCCTCCCGTCAGCGATCGCAACTCCGGAATCCTTCCACTCCGCCCCCGACTCCCCCACCGCTCTCGGCTTCACCGCCACCGCGCAACTCCTGAAGCGCCAGCTCGACGACAAGACCTCCACCCTCCGCCGCGATGTCGAAGCCCTCAACTGGACCGAACCCGGCGCGCCCCTCCGCGCGATGGCCCTCATCGACAAACCGAATCCCAAAAACTCCTTCATCTTCCTCCGCGGCAACCCCGCCAACAAAGGCCCCGAAGCCCCCCGCCGTTTCCTCGAAGTCCTCTCCGCCCCTGCGGCCCCTGAGAGCGACGCTGCACAACCGCCATCCGACTCCACCGCCTCCCCTTCAGCCATTCCGAGCTCGCAGCTCTCAGCTCTCAGCGCTCAGCCCCCCGCACCCTCTTCCCACTCCCCATCTGCCCCGTTCACCGCCACCGCCACCAGCGGTCGCCTCGAACTCGCCCGCGCCCTCACCGGCCCCGCCGCCCCCCTCGCCGCCCGCGTCCTCGTGAATCGCGTCTGGGGCTGGCACTTCGGCACCCCGCTCGTCCACACCCCCAGCGACTTCGGCGTCCGCACCGCCGCCCCCGTCCAACGCGACGTCCTCGACACCCTCGCCGCGCAATTCGTCGCCGACGGCTGGTCCCTCAAAAAGCTCCACCGCACCATTCTCCTCTCCGCCACCTACCGCCAATCCTCCGCCGCCTCACCCGCCGCCCTCGCCGCCGATCACGACAACCTTCTCCTCGCCCGCTTCACCCCGCACCGTCTCGAATTCGAAGCCCTTCGCGATACCCTCCTCGCCGTCTCCGGTCGCCTCGACCTCACCCCCGGCGGCCTCCCCGACGATCTGACCAAAGAACCCTTCCCTCGCCGCCGCACCGTCTACGGATTCATCGACCGCCAAAATCTCCCCGGCCTGTTCCGCACCTTCGATTTCCCCAGCCCCGACCACAGCAGCGCCCAACGCTTCGCCACCACCGTCCCGCAACAATCCCTCTTCCTGCTCAACAGCCCCTTCGCCCACGAACAGGCCCGCCGCCTCGCGCAACGCCCCGAGCTCACCACCGCCCCCACCATCCCCGAAAAAATCATCACCCTCTATCGCCTCCTCTACCAACGCCCGCCCGACGCCGACGAGCTCGACCTCGCCAAAAACTTCCTCGCTGCCTCGACCGCTTCAACTGCCCACTTAAAACTTCTCACTGACGCGACGCCCGCCGGTGCTGCCTCCGGCTGGGCTTACGGCACCGGCACCTACGATTCCGCCCAAAACCGCGTCCACGACTTCACCCCGCTCACCCACCGCACCTACGGCACCGGCAAACAAAAAGACCAAGTCACGCGCCTGGCCCCCGCCGCCACCCTCCCCGACCCCACCTTCGGCAGCCTCGCGCTCACGCCCACCGGCGGCCACCCCGGCTCCTCCCCGTCGCACGCCGCCATCCTCCGCTGGATCGCCCCCGCCGACGGCATCATCGCCATCGAAGCCACGCTCGCGCACCCCACCGACAAAGGCGATGGCATCGCCGCCCGTATCGTCTCCAGCCGCACGGGTCCCCTCGGCGATTGGTCCGTGCACAATTCCAAAGCGGAAACCAAATTTACCGACCTCCGCGTGTCCGCCGGTGAGAGCATCGACTTTTTCGTCGCCAGCCGCGCAAACGCCCACTCCGACGGCTACACGTGGGCCCCGAAAATCACCTTCACCTCCGCCACCGATTCCGCCCCCCGCACGTGGGACGCCAAACGCGACTTCGGCATCACCGAAAAACCTCGCATCCCCCTCACCCCGCTCGAGTCCCTCGCCCAAGTCCTCCTCCTCTCCAACGAACTCGCCTTCGTGGATTGATCAGCCCAACCGGCCTGGAGGTAGGCGCCCGCTGGCGGTCGATGGTTACGTCCTGAATCGCCTGCCAGCAGGCTCCCACAAAAATCCATCCTTTGGGTCATCGCGAACACACCGTGGAGCGAGCTCGCGACAACCCAAGGTCAGCCCGCCTCTCCTCAAAGCGTATTCAAGAAATCAAGCAGCTGTTGACGTTCCGCCGCACTGAGTGCGACGTAGCGATCGCGCGAGCTCTGCGCTTCGCCCGCGTGTCCGCGCACCGCTTGGTCGATCGTGTTCGCCCGTCCGTCGTGCAACCAGGTCGGCCGTGAACGCAGTCCCCACAATGGTGCCGTGCGCATGTCGCGCGCACCCGCAGTGCCCTGCGCGATGCCATCACCGAGCGCGCCCATGTCGTGGAGCAGCAAATCCGAATACAGCCCGACCGTCTTCTCGCTCAAGGCCGCGATCACATTAGGTCCCGTCCGCATCGACGGCGTGTGGCACACCGCGCAATCCAGCCGACGAAAAATCGCCTCGCCCGCCACCGACGAAGCCGTCGCCGGTCCGCGCGGCGGCGGCGCGAGCAGACGCATGAAGTCGGCCGCCCGATCGATATCCGCCTTGCCGTCGAGCGGATCGATCTCGTCCTCGACATCCGCCACGCGATCAAAGCGCGCGAGCAACTCCACGTTTCCGTTCGGCGCATTCTCGGTAGGGAAGAACCGATTGGTGACCCCCATCTCGTTCACATACGCATCTCCCGAAAACGCCAACAGCGTCGCCTGCTGAGCCTTCCAGCCAAAACGGCCGATCAGGTTTTTTCCGCTCACGACATCGCTCACCACCGAAACTTTTCCCGCGATCCCCGCCGGTTTCCGCGCCAGCGTACCGAGCACGATCGTGCTGTCTGGAATCGCCTCGATCAGTCCCGCGCCAAACAGCGGGGTCGCCAGCCGCCGCGCTACCGTGTTCGCCTCGCGTGGCACCACTTCGCGGATACCCCGATTGATCGAACGCTCCTGCAGCAGCGAACCACCCTGCGAATCCAGCGGATCAAACACGCCGTTAACCGTCCGTCCAAATCGCGTGACCGTCCGCCGACTCGCTCCGCCCGTGCCGCCGGCATCATGACAAGCGACACACGAAACATCGTTGAAGATCGGCCCGAGCCCGCCAGCCGCCGTCTCGGTAGCGCGAAACTCAACCCCGCCTTCGTTAAACGCCGCCAACTCCGCTGCCGTCAGCCCAGCGAGCGGCTGCCCGAGTGGATTGATCTGCGGGGCCCGCCGGCCGGCATTAGGGTTTGGCGGGGCCGCCACCGGCGCGGGATTTGCCACCGGCACCACCACGGGCGCGAGGGGCGCTTGCCCCGGACCTTGCGGCGCCTGCGGGCCGCGAGGGCCCTGCGCAAAAGCAGCCGAAGCCGCGACGAGCCAACTGACGACAACCACACGACGACCGACGGAGCCAAGCATGAACGTTTTCATTGGGTAATTTTTTGAGCCTTCTGAGAGCTAGTTTTTTTGTTTCCGAATCGGCCACAGTATCGCAGCCCAATGTTAAGCCCGTGTCTCGGACCACGGCCAAATTGTTAAGACCATGTAAGCGTGGCGCATTTTATCCGCGTTCACCTAAGTCCGCCTGTGGTTTATCCTGCCGAAACACTCTCCACGCGCCCGCGCCCCGCCAGTCCCCCTTTCATCGGCGTCATCGGCAGCAGGGCCAACGTTCACCCCACCCAGGAACGCTTCGGTTCCGGCGAAATGGGCAAAGTCATCGTCGGCGGTTTCGTCGATGTATTCGTGCTCGCAATACGGCTTTCAGTGCTGCTGTGCGGTCTCGTCAAAGCCCTCGAACGGTGGACTTGCCGCGCAAAATCCTGCGCCGTCCTTGGCTTGATCGTCGCCGCGTTCTACGATCGCGTGCTCTCTACCATCGTCTGCGTAATCCTCGCAAAATCCGTTACCCCCAAAGCCGAACCCACCGCTGCCTGAGCAATCCCCACAATTCCGCGCGCTCCTCGTTCCGTCCGAAAAATCCGAGGATTGCGCGGAACTCCCTCGCTCTCCACGTTTCCACCCCGTCATGCGCCACCTCGCTCGCACCGCCCTGATGCTCGCTCTCCTCGCCCTCGGCCTACGTGCCCAAGTCACGCCGTCCCCTGAATCTAGCCCGGCCAAAAAACCCGTCTCCGCTGCCCCCGAGGCCCCACCACCAGCACCGAAGCGCAACCGCGCCATCTCCGGCGATGTGGCCGCCATGCTCGCCTCCAACCTCCCGAAATATACGCCGCCCCCACCCGCCCCTCCGCCACTCACCGACGCCGAGCTCGCGAAAAAAGCTGAGGAAGACGCCGCCGATCTCCGCGAAACCGATAAACCGAAAAACGCCATTGTCCGCCTCGAAAAATTCGTCGTGCAGGAACAGCGGCCAGTGATCTTCTCCGAACGCCAGATCCATACCAAGAAGGGCCTGGCCGCCCTCGCCATGCGCCGCTACATCTCTGACGCCGACCGCGCCCTCAACCGCTGGACGCTGCCACTCTTCGGCTCTTCCTCCGAAGCCCGCGCGCTTGCCATGTATGCCGACGATGAACGGCTCAAGAACATGGCCGACCTCTCCGACAACGTAAACATGGTCATGAAATCGGACCCGACGGCTGGCGGCGCGGCGAAGGATGCCGCTCAAAAGACCTACATGCGCTCCACTCAATTCGGCTACGGCGGCATGGCGCCGAAATAATTTTCCGCGCGGCCCAGCGCCTGCGTCCTCCGCGTTCGTCGCCCCGGCTTCAGCCGGAATGCGTCCTCACTGGCCCGCTCCTCGTCCGACCAGCTCGCGCACCATCGCCGCCCATTCCGCTTCGAGCGTGCATCCCTTGGGAGGCCCCGATCGCCCCGCGCGCGCATACCAGTAGCCCGCGTTGCCTTCGTCGCCTTCCTTGCGGTGGAGATACGCATGCACCCACGATCCGTCGCGACTCATGTCCTCCTGCGCGCAGTCATGCGCACCCTCCCAATCGCCACGCCCATCGTACCACAGCGCCTGCAAAGCCCTGCTCCATCCCGCCGGCACGGCCGAATCGCGCACCAACGATTGTTGAAATTCCTCAAATGACATTTGCTCAGCCTTCCCTACCCGCGTCTCCTTTTCAACTCCACGCTCCCCTCCAATCGTTCCCGTTCCCGTTCCCGCTCCCGCTCCCGTTCCCGTTCTCGTTCTCGTTCTCATTCTCGTTACCGTTCGCTGATTCCAGCCTCCCCTTCTCCCCCTCTCCCCCTCTCCCCCTCTCGCCCTCTCGCCCTCTTCCCCTCTCCCCCTTCCGCCTTCCGCCCCATGCCCACCGCTGAACACCTGATCCTCCGCGAGCTCCTCGCCCGCGATCCCGACTGGGTCTCCGGTTCCGCACTCGCCACCAAACTCGGCGTCAGCCGCGTCGCCATCTGGCATCACATGGAAAAACTCCGCGCCGCCGGCTTCATCTTCGAGGCGCAACGCGCCCGCGGCTACCGCATCACCCAAAAACCCTCCGCCGCGCACGCGTCACTCATCGACACCCAACTCAAGGTCCGACCCCGCGGTTTTTCGCTGCTCGTCCTCCCTGAAACCGACAGCACCAACGACGAAGCTGCCCGTCAACTCGCGGCCGGCCGCCCCGTCCCGTTCGCCATTTTCGCGCATCGCCAGACCAAAGGCCGCGGCCGCCTCGGTCGCACCTGGCACAGCCAAGCCAACGGCAATCTCTACCTCAGCGTCGCCTTCCGCCCCCGCGTCGCCCCCGATCGCATGGGCGCCTTCACCCTCTGGATGGGTCTCAACGTCTGCGAACTCCTCGCCAACTTCGCCAGCTTGCAGCCCGGGCTAAAATGGCCCAACGACATCCTCTTCGACGGCCGCAAAGCCGGCGGCATGCTCACCGAAGCTCGCATCGACGCCGACCAGATCCGCGATCTCGTTTTCGGCCTCGGCCTCAACATCAACAGCCCCTCCGCCGACTGGCCCGCCGCCCTCGGCGGCCGCGCCATCTCCCTCTCGGAGATCACCGGCACGCACCTCGACTTCAACCGCCTCGCGGCCGCCCTCGTCGGTAGAATTTTACTCGCCTACCAAAACTTCATCGACGGCAGCTACACCACCTCGTTCGCCGACCTCTGGCACCGCTTCGACGTCCTGCGGGGTCGCTCCATCGCCCTCCTCGAGGGCGGACGCCGCCACACCGGCACCGTCACCGGCCTCGATGACGAAGGAGCCCTCCTCCTCCGCGACGAAAACGGCCGCACCCAGCGCTACCGCGCCGGCGAGGTCACCCTCGAAAAACTCGCCTGAGTTGCGCCCCCGTTCACGAGTAAACGAGGTCACTGGAGGCGCGACGCTCCCGTCGCGTTGCCCATTCCGTCCCGCCCACCGCCCGCCTGGGTTCTCCACCTCCGGAATCCCCGATGCCCGCTGACAGCTGTCCCCAACGTCATCTGAGTTTTTCACTCCTGGTAGCTGCGAGCGTGAGCGAGTGGTATTTCGACTATCGTCCAAATATCACGAAACGAGGGGCGACCCCGTTCGGCTCCCTGACCCCGTTCGGCTCCCCGGACCGCCCGCGAATCTTCAATTCCCGAATGAATTTGGCTCGTAGGGTGGGAATAGGCCCGCCACCCTTGAAGCGTAATGGGTCCGCTGCTACACCCGCTCAGCCCTCACGCGATCCCCCGCGCCGCGGCTTCGTTCAATCAGACGCCAGAGCCGACGGCCCAGGGCGGCTGTGGCTCACCTTGAACGTTGGGTAAAATCATAATGGAGCCCGGATTAAAAACCCCCGAGAGATTTCGGACCCTAGGGGTAATTTGGATCTGCTTCGCTCCCATTGCCTTGGCCATGGCGATGATTTCCAAGGTTCGTTCCCCGACGACGTATTACGTTCAGCTTGCCTCCTTCTCGTTGGTTGCGCTCGCCGGCCTTGTGTGCGGTATCGGTGCGCTGTCTGATCGCCCTTGGGCGGCGCGGGGGCTGCTCGTTCTGACCTGGCTCGCGGGAGTATATTTCCTTGGCGCTCCGCTCATCTTGGCCGTTTGGCTGCTTTTCTCGGCGCGATGAAAAATGAGCTAGGCGCCAGAGCCAACGACGCCGGTCCTTGCACGCCTTCAACAACGTGAGAATGGCCCGCCGATACCGCTCGCAGACCTCCGGAGCGAGGGACGCTGAAGCGAGCGTCTCCTTCCATTCCGGAAAATGGATCGCCTCAAAATCCTACGAACCTGACACGGTAACCGGTATGGGCACGACGACGCCCGCCCGCCCACCGCCTTCTTGGGAAACGCAAAATCCTCACTGAAGAAACCAAATGGATTGCCCATGCGCCGCTTACTGTTCTGCCTCCCGCCATGCAGCCCCACCCAGTAGGGCAATCGAGTAAGGGTGGTTAACACTGCTCGGCAAAAAATCTATGCGCGAAATGATGATGTATTTGTTCCCTATGATCATTGTCGCCTTCATGTTCTGGGCGATTACGAATGCGATCCGCACCCAAAAGAAAAGCGCGGCGCGTCTTCAAGGGTTGTCAAAAAGCAACGATCAAAAATTTGGCGATGCGCTCGAAGTATCCAAGCGTCAGCTCGCAGTGGCCGAGCAGATGCTGGAAGAATTGCGATCGATTCGCCGCCAGCTCGAGCACAAAGACAAATGAGCTCGTCAGACGGAAAGAAGCCGAACCAGAGCGGCTACAGACAACCTCCGGGGCTTCGTCCCTTCGGTGTCTGAGCCGCAGCGGTCGGTAGAGACGAGGCCCCCGGACCAAAGTCCCGCGCACGTCTTCAGCTCGCAGCTCAGTTTTCTGGCGCTCACGCATGGACAGGAAACCTACGCCCTGTGACCCGGGATTTCCCTCCCGCAGGTTTGCGGCGGTTTCCCGAAAACTCATCTGCGCTCAGCTTCCCCACCTCAAAGTTGAGCATTGAGCGCGCGGAACTGACTCGCGAGAGTTACGTCTGTCTCTCGTCTCATCTGCCAACGATTCCATGTCCGCACCTGCCACCGCGCTCCAGCCGCTCGCCATCGAAGTCTCCCACCTCGTAAAAACCTACGCTGGGGTCACTGCGGTCGCAGATATCAGTTTCACCGTGGCGCGCGGCGAAATCATCGGATTCCTCGGCCCCAACGGTGCCGGTAAATCGACCACCATGCGCATCCTCACCGGTTACCTGCCGGCGACGTCCGGCAGTGTCCGTATCTGCGGCCTGTCCGTCGCTCACCAACCCGATGAGATCAAACGCAAGATCGGCTACATGCCGGAAAACAATCCGCTCCCGGAAGACATGCGCGTCTCGGAGTATCTCTATTTTCGCGGCCGCCTCAAAGAGGTCTCCCGCCGCAAACTCGGGCCGCGCATCGACGAAGTCCTCGAGCTCTGCGACCTGAAACGAGTCCGGCACAAAATCATCGGCCAACTTTCCAAAGGCTACCGCCAACGCGTCGGCATCGCCGAAGCCATCCTCGCCGAGCCTCCCGTCATTATCATGGACGAGCCCACCATCGGCCTCGATCCGCATCAAATCCTCATCGTCCGCGATCTCATCGCCAGCCTCCGCGGCCGCATGACCGTCATCATCTCCTCGCATATCCTCCCCGAGATCGAAATGACCTGCGACCGCGTCCTGATCATCAACCAAGGCCGCGTCGTCGCCAAAGGCACGCCAACTGATCTCCGCCGCGAAGTCCTCGGTGGCTCCCACTACCAACTTGAAGTGGCGGGCGACCTCACGTCGCTGCCGGCTCACCTCGCCCTCGTCGAACCGACCCTCACAGTCACCGCGCAGACCGAACCCGACGCCGCCGGCTTCCGCTCGGTCAGCCTCTCCACCGACCGCGTGGACGAAATCGGCGAGCCTCTCCTGCGCGCCCTCCTCGCGCAAAACGTACGCGTGCGTTCACTCAGCCGCGTGCACTCGACCCTCGAAGACGTTTTTCTCGCCGCTACTCGCCGCAGCTGGGATGCCATCGCCGCGCCCAAGCCCGCGGCGAAATGACCGCAGGCCCTATGTCTCATGACCAATGATCATCGCTCGCATTCAATTCTCAACCGTCCCTCCCATTCCGGCCGGGCACCTTCGCACGCAGTCGCCCGCCCAACCGCGCGCCTCCGCCATTACTCATTAGTCATTAGTCATTAGACATTGGTCATCGGTCATTGGTCATTTCCTCGTGAAACACTACCTCACTCTCCTCAGTCACGAAGTCCGCATGTTGCTCGTCAACCCGAGCACCTACATCGCGGCCGTAATGTTTCTCGGCGTCATGGGTTTTATGTTCACCGGCATCCTTGAAAGCTACAGTAAGACCCCGCAGGACACCTCACCCGCCCAGGTTTTCTTTTCCATCTTCTGGTTCCCCGTCCTCTTCATCGTCCCGCTCCTCACCATGAAGTGCCTCGCAGAAGAACGCCGCCTCGGGACGATTGAAACCCTCCTCACCACTCCCGTGACGACCACCGAAGTCGTCCTCGCCAAATACTCCGCCGCCTACCTCCTGTACGTTTCGCTCTGGGCCTCAACCGGCGGATTTTTTTACATCCTGAAAAAATTCGCTGGCGACTCCCGCTTCCTCGACTCGGGCCCCTTGATCGGCGGCTACCTCTTCGTCGCCGTATCCGGTCTGCTCTTCATTGCCGTCGGCGTCTTCGCGAGCTCCCTCTCCCGCAACCAATCCGTCGCCGGTATCCTCTGCTTCGCAATGCTCGCCGGTTTGATCGTCGGGGTCCGTTTTCTCGCTGATGCCACGTGGCTCAACCGCGATATTTTCACCCTGGCCAAGTCCGCCGTCGACTACGCGCAAATCTTTTCCCACTACGAAGACTTCACGCGCGGAGTCATCGACGCCCGCCAGATACTGTTCTACTTCAGCGGCACCGTCCTCGCCCTCATCTTCAGCATCCTCGGCGTCGAAGCCAAACTGCTGCATTCATAAGTTGAAAGCGGAGCGTTGAGTGTTGAGAGACCGAACCCAATCATATCTGCCACAGCACTCCATGCCCACCGATTGCCAACGCCTGACGCTCCACGCTCCACGCTCAGCCCTCAACTAACTCCGCTCCGCCTTGTCCTCCCCCGACAGCTTCCGTACCGCCCGCTGGATCCGCACCATCAATCTCGTGCTGCAGGCCGTGCTCTTCCTCACGCTCTTCGGCGGTTTGAACTACCTCGCCCGCAACCTCCACTGGCGCCGCGACCTCACCCAACATCGCAGTTTCTCCCTCTCGCCCGAGACCCTCTCCTACCTCCGGCAACTCGACCGGCCTGTGCAAATCGTCGCCACCGTCGGCGACGACCATGAGAACACTCAGGTCCGTGGCCTGCTCCGCGAATACGCCAACGCCAGCGACGCCTATCCCGCCGGGAAGATCACCGTCAAATACCTCGACGTTTATCAAAACCGCCGCGAAGCCGAAGCCCTCGGCCTCGAACAGTCTGACGTGGTGCTCCTCGTCTGCGGCGAAAACCGCCGCGCCGTACCCCTCGCCGAACTCTATCGGTACAAGGATCAACAGCGCGCCGCCTTCCTCGGCGAACAGGCCATCACCGCCGCCCTCCTTGATGTGTCCAGTCCCGCCCGCAAGAAAATCTACTTCCTCGCCGGCCACGGCGAACTCCGCCCCGATGAACCCGACGGCAACCGCGGCCTCACCGTCGCGCGCGATCAACTCCGCGTCCGGAACTTCGAAGTCGACGGCCTCGACCTCGCGGTCAGCCGCAAGATTCCCGCCGATGCCGCTCTCCTCATCGCAGTCGCACCGCAAAGCCGCTACACCCCCGCCGAGCAGGAACTCCTCCGTGAATACCTCCGGGCCCAGGCCGGCCGGCTCCTCCTCTTCCTCGCTCCCGGCTACGCCCACGGCCTCGAAGACCTCTTGCTCGACTGGGGCGTCCTCGTCGACGACGACCTCGTGTTCGACACCGGCCCCGAGAACGTCAGCGACAGCGGCGAGCTGGTCATTCTCGCCTTCGACAAGACCCACCCCATCACCCAGACGCTGATCAATTATCAATTCAAACTCTTGCTCGGCCGCACCCGCACCGTGCGCCCCGACCCCGGTCGCACCACCGGCACTAGCCTCAACACGGTGACCGTCGCCGCCACCTCGACGTCCGCTTGGGGCGAGGTCAGCTACCGCGACCTCAGCCAGCTCCCCCGCTTCAACCGCGGCATCGACATCAGTCCCCTCCCCGGCATGGACCCCGCCAACCGCCTCGGCGTCATCGTTGCCTCCGAGCGTCTCGCCGTCCGCGACAACCTGCCGTTCAGCGTCCGCGGCGGTCGCCTCGTCGCGTTCGGCAGTGGCGATCTCCCCGTGAACAACCGCATCGTCAACGCCGGCAATCTGAATATTTTCCTCAACGCCGTGAATTGGACCGTCGACCGCGACACCCAGCTCAACGTCCCCGCCCGCCCCATCGAGCGCTTCCAGCTCTCCCTCAGCGCCGAGGTGTTCTTGAAACTTCGCTACGCCCTCCTCTTCGTCCTCCCCGGCCTCGCCGCCGTCCTCGGCCTCGCCGTCTATTGGGCGAGGCGGCGCTGAGGCGCACCGCGCGCCCGTGGCAGTAAGCAGCTCAAGTCGCAGAAAAACCCAACGCCCCCGACTCGCGCCGCCCGGTCCTTAAACTTAAACTTCCGACTTAAACTTTTTGTATGCGCACCAAAGTCACGCTCGTCCTCATCTTCCTGAACGTCGCGCTGTTCTTTTTTATCTTCAAACTCGAGCGCCTGTGGCTGACGGAACCTCGCGCCCGCGACGCCCGCAGCCGCGTGCTCGGCCCCGAAGCCGCCGACATCCGCACCCTGGAAGTCACCAGCACCGCCCCAGGCGGCTCGTTCGCCCTCGCCCGTCGCGGCGACACGTGGTGGCTCACCAAACCCCTCGAGTGGCCCGCCAATCCCCACGCCGTCAGCAGCATCATTCACGAGCTCCAGCTCCTCGAAAACGTTTCCAGCTTCAGCGCCAAGGATCTCGCGAGTAACAGCATGTCCCTCGCCGACTACGGCCTCGACCGCCCCAAACTCACCGTCTCCTTCGCGTCCGGCGACCCGCTCGCAACGCTCACCCCGCAGCTCTCCACTACTCTGCGCATCGGCGATGCCACCAATATCGGCAATCGCCTGTACGTGCTTTCCCCCGACGGCGAACGCATCCACGTCGTCGCCCGTGGTCTCGCCGACAGCCTTTCGCTCGGCCTCGATAAACTCCGCGCCGACACCCTCCTCACAGTGCCCGTCTACGAAGCGCACGGGCTCCTCGTGCAATCGAGCGCCGTACGCCTCCGCATCCGCCGCGAGAACAACCGCTGGCTCTTCGACACCATCATCAACAACGCGCGCGCCAGCAAAACTGCCATCGATCTCGCAATCGCCGGCCTCAATAACCTCCGCGTCAAATCCTTCAGCCCCGCCACCCCGCCAGCGATTCTCCCCGCAACCACCCCCTCGCTCCGCATCAGCCTCGAGGGCACCAACCGTCGCGAAACCCTCCTCCTCGGCGAACCCGTTCCCCCGACCGGCTCGCCCCCTCCGAACCTCCCACCCTCAACCCTCAACGCTCCACTTCCGCCAGACCTGTCCGCGTCCGTCGAATACTACGCCCAGCTCGAAGGCCGCGCGGCCCTCTTCACGGTCGCCGTGCCTTCAGCCCTCGTCGAAACCCTGCGCAACGCCCAAGTCAGCCTCCGCGAAAAACGCCTCCTCGAATTCGAACTCCCGAGCGTCACCGCCGTTGCCCTCACCGCTCCCAACCAGCCGCCGCTCACCCTGCAACGTATTGACGCCGGCACCACCACCGCCGACGCCCCTTGGCAAATCGTCCGCCGCGGGGCCCCAGCATCCGGACCCCAGACGCTCCCGGCCGATCGCGCCGTCGTCCAACGCTTGCTCGAACAGCTCAGCCTCCTCGCCGCCAAAGCTACCGGTGGTTTCATGAGTGACGCGCCCACCAATGCCGACTTGGAAAAATGGGGCTTCAACCGCCCCGAGCGCGAAGTGATTTTGACCCTCGCCAGCGCCGGCGCGCCTTCCCTGAACGGCCAACCCGCTAAACTCAACCCGTCCTCCACCGTCACGCTCCAACTCGGCACCGACGCCCAAGGCGCCCTCTACGCCCGACTCGATCCGCTCACCAACCCCAAGGGCTCCATCTACGCCGTCGACTTCGACCTCGCCCGCGAACTTTCCTTCACCCCCCGCGACTGGCGCGAACGCCAACTCCCCGCCCTCCCTCCCACCGCTACGATCACGGCCCTCACCCTCACCTCGACTCAAGCCGACGCTGCTCCGCTCTACACCCACAAGCTCGCCGCCAACGAATCCTGGCCCACCGTGTTCGCCGCCGAGCCCGTCGCGAAAAAATCCGCCCTCGAGGTGCTCGTCGCTCAACTCCGCACGCCGCGCGCCAAACGCTATGTTCAAGACACCTTCACCGAGCGCGTCACCGTCGCCGGCGATGACCGGCCCTGGAGCTACAAACTCGAAGCGACCGTATCGCTCCCGGGCGGCACAGGCGGCGAGCAGACGAGCACCCGGACGATTTTATTTAGCGAACGCGTCGGCGGCGCCCAGCAACTCGCCGGCTCCAAGGAATTCGAGGCCGTCTTCGAAATCGAACAAACCCTCCTCGATGCGCTCTGGGCCTTGACCTACGGCCCCCGCGACCCCGGCGCGCCCCCCAAGTAGGGCGGACTTCAGTCCGCCTTCCGCCGCCGCCCCCCATGCGCCGCACGTTAAACTACCTCTGGATCGGCACCCGCTGGGGCAGCGCGTGCGCCTACGCCTGCACCCTTTGGTCCGTTTGGCTGGTCCTCGTGTGCTTGCTCGCCGTCCAAACCTACATCGCGAGCCAACACGAATTGGAAGTCCCCTCCTTTTTGCTCCGCTCACTCGAGGAGCGCCTCGCCGCCTCCGGCGTCCGCGCGACCTTCGGCCGCACCTCGTTTGACCCCACCGGTCGCATCTTGATCGAAAACGCCCGGCTATCCCTCCCCGCCTTCGCTGAACCCATCATCTCCGCCCGCGCCATTTACGTGCGCCTCGATCCGTGGGCGCTGGCGATCGGGGAATTTGAGCCCCGCGAACTCCGCCTCTCCGGCGCGAGCCTCGCCATCCCCGCGATGCTCTCGCCCAGCGGCCTCGCCGAGGAAATCCTCCGAGATCTGGATACGACCCTCGTTCCGCACGAGCAATCCCTCGAACTCGCGCAACTCTCCGGCCGCGTCGCCGGCATTTCACTCATCGCCCACGGCGCCATTCACCTCCCGCCACGCGACCCCACCCGGGCCGACTCCCTGCCGATCGCCGAATTTCTCGTCCGCAACTACCCCGCCATCTCCCGCCAGCTCGTCGCCGTCTCCGCCCAACTCACCGCACTTGACCAGCCCACCCTGCAACTCGAACTCGCCCCCTCGGAATCGCGCATCGCCATCGCGCGCGTCACACTCTTCGCCCGCGGCCTGAAACTCACCATCCCCCAACCCGTCCAGGCCCACGGGCTGCACATCGTCACCAAGATTCCTCTCTTCGGCGACGCTCCCGTGACCGCACGGCTCGATCTCACCGCCGATTCCCTCGCGCTCCCTTTCGGCGCCCACGCGCTCCAGGTGCACGCCCTCGTCCAGGGCACGCTGCGGCCCAGCCGGCTCCAGTTCCTCCCCCGCGAGCTCGACGTCTCGGCGGATTCACTTTCCGCCGCCGGTTTCTCCGCTCGATCCGTCGTCGCCAACCTCACGCCCAGGCCTCTCCCGCAACTCACCGCCACCGTCCATGGACTCCTCATGGGGGCTCCGCTTGCCTTTCAAATCGAGGCTGACCTCGCCGCGCAAACCGCCACCGTGCGCTTCGATGGCACGATCTCGAACACGAACCTCCAGCCCTTGAGTGAACGCATCCGCGTCGACGTCCGGAAATATTTTAATTTCGCCACCCTCGATCACGCCGCCGGCGAGGCCCGCCTCAGCCCCGGCTGGAAATTTGAGCACCTCTCCGCCCGCGTCGCCTTCCACGGCATCAACGCTTACCGCGTCATCCTGGACGAAGGCCGCGCGGTCTTCGCTTTCGATGGCCGCCACTTCCACGCGTCCGAAGTCGCGGTCCGCATCGGCGAAAATGTTGCGCACGGTACGTTCGCCCAGGATCTCCTCACCTTCGACTACCGCTTTCTCCTCGAAGGTAGCCTTCGTCCGCTCGCGATCTCCGGTTGGTTTCGCGATTGGTGGCCCAATTTCTTCCGCCAACTCGAATTTCCCGTGGCCCCACCCGCCGCCAGCGTGGAGGTCGCCGGTCGCTGGGCCGAAGGACGCCGTTCAAACGTATTTGTTTTTGCGGACAGCGCGAAACCCGTCATCCGCGGCGGTGCCCTTGATCGCGTGCGTGCGCGCCTCTTCATTCGCCCGGGCTTCATCGACGCCCCGGATGTTTTCGCCACTCACGCCACCGGCACCGCCCAAGGCTCCTTTTCCTACACCAGCGATCCCGTCACTATGGAGCGACGTTCGCTCCGCTTTGACGTCGCGTCCTCGCTCGACCCGTCAGTCGCCGTCACGATGCTGGGCCCCTTGGGCGAGTCGATTTTCTCACCCTTTAAATGGTCCGCTCCGCCGGCCTTGAAGATCATCGGCCAAATCGATGGCCCCGCCGCCCCCGGCGGCGTCCACACGACGTTTCAGATCTCGGGCCGCACGACCGGAGCGTTTCGTTTCCAAGACTTCCCCCTCGAGGACCTCGTCTTCACCGCCACCACCCAGGATAACGACATCGACCTGACGAGCATGCAGGCCCGTTTCGCCGAGGGCACGCTCACGGGAAACGCAAAAATCTTCGGACAGGGCCCCGCTCGCCGTATCCGTTTTGACTATACGCTGAAGGACAGCGGCCTCAGTCGTGCGGTCGCCACGTTGCAAGCCTTCGACGCTCAGAGAAAAGGCCTGCCCGCCCCGCGCCCTGGAAAATTCATGCAGGAAAAAGCCCACGTGCGCCTCGACCTCAGCGCCGCCGCGGAAGGCAGTTATCAGGACTTGCTCAGCTACCACGGCACCGGTCAGGCCAGCTTGCAGGGCGCTGGCCTCGGCGAAGTGCAACTCCTCGGCCTCCTGTCGGAGCTCTTCACCTTCACCGCGCTCCGCTTTAACACCGCCCGCACCACCTTCCAAATCGACGGAGCCAAACTCACCTTCCCCGATCTCACCCTCCGCGGAGCCAATTCAGTCATCGAAGCCCACGGCAACTTCGCCCTCGACCGCCGTGAACTCGACTTCAAGGCCAAGGTCTTTCCGTTTCAGGAAAGCCAAAGCCTGCTCAAGAACGTCGTGGGCGCCGTGCTCACCCCCTTCTCAAATATTTTTGAGGTGAAGCTCAGCGGTACCCTCGACAAACCGGATTGGTCTTTTGTCGCGAGCCCGACGAATCTCTTCCGTTCCCTCGCTCCCGCCGACACCGCCCCGACACCCGCTCCACCGCTCGAGCACCCGGCCATCACTCCGTCAGCCTCGGCCCTCCCGAAACCCTGACGCGCTCGCATCGGGCAAGGAAAACGCTTGGGCGAGTGCCCCCAACCTTTGTTTTGTGAGGCAAAACACCCCTCCCGAACGGTCACACGTGTGCCCTCGGTGAAAGCGCCCAAAAAACATCTTCCTCGCTCCGTGCGGATAGCTCCTCACGCTGCCTTCCGGAGCGATTTCTATCGCTCTGCCCACCGCTCGTTCCTCCCTCTTTCCGCTCCGCATGATCATTGACTGGCTCACGTTTGCTCCCGCCCTTTGCCTCCTCCTCGTTCCCATCGGGCTTTTTCACGGCAAAAAAATCCGCTTCTGTGACATCTCGCGCGATTGGGAGGGACACCGGTCGGCGATTTTAGCCCTCAGCCTTCACTGGATCGATCTCACCCGCGCCGCGCTCGGTGGCTGGTTGCTGATCCACGCCCTCACCCACGCTCCCGGCATCGCGGGCTTCATGCGCTACAGCATCCTCGGCATCGAGGGCGCGGTCATGGTCCTCGCGGTCGGCCTCCAGACCTTCGTCTGCAAGGAAGAGGACTCCGCGCACGCGCCCTTCGCCTTCGTCACCGGCTTGGTCCTCGGCGTCTATCCGCCCATCGTCGCCGGTTTCTCTATCGCGCTCGCCATCGCCCTAGCGGCCGGCTCACGCGTGCCCGTAGCTTATTTCCCCGCACTCGGCGTTTTGCTGGCGGGGATCGGGTTTGGGTTCGAGGGCAAGAAAGCGCTCATTCTCCTTGGGCTGGGTACCTGTGCCTTAATTTTACCTTGGCTGTTCACGATAATGTTTCCCCGCGACCTCGTGTTCAGCTACCGTGCGCGCCAGCGTAGCCTTGATGCAGAAAACGCGCTCCCTCCTCGTCGCTAGCCGAAGTAATTTTCCGGGCATGGCCCCATGGAGAATGAAGCTTTCCGCCCTTTTTCGTCACTCGAAAGACCCCACGATCGGTTTTAGCGTTGCTTTACTCCCCATGAAAAAGATCCGCCGCGCCGCCCTCGGTTTTACCTTCGCCTGCGGCCTCACCGGCGCCACCCACCTCACTTCCGCGCAAGACACCACGCTCCCGCCAGGCGCGCCGCTGCTCCCCGAGTCCGCCCTCCCCGACTACGAGCGCTCGCTCGATCACGCAGCGCTGATCCGCGGTTGGAACAAGGCCTCACTCGCCCGCGGGGAAAAAATCTACCAGCTCGTCTGCCACTCCTGCCACGGCGACCTCAATCTCGCCGGCTCGATCCCCCAAGCGTTGCGTTTCGCCGAGGGCTCATTCGCCCACGGCAGCGATCCGCTCACGATGTATGCGACGCTCACGCGCGGCTGGCGGCTCATGGCACCGCAGCCGCAGCTCGTGCCACGCGAAAAGTACGACGTTCTCCACTACATCCGCGAAACCTTCCTCGCCGGCCGCAACCCTTCGCAGTACGTCCCCGTCACCGACGCCTATCTTGCCGGCCTGCCGAAGGGCGACACCACTGGCCCCGCCGCGACGAAGCGCGAACCGTGGCGCGAGATGGATTACGGCCCGTTCCTCATCGGCACCTTCGAACTCGCTGACGATGCCCGCCGTGCGGCCGCGACGAAGCTGCCCGGCAACGCTCTCGATACGATCACGCCCAACGCCAATCTCGCCTACAAGGGCATTGCCGTGCGCCTCGACTCCGGCGCAGGCGGCATCTCCGCGGGCCAAGCGTGGCTCGTCTTCGAACACGACACCTTGCGCGTCGCCGGCGCGTGGACCGGCGAGGGCTTCATCGACTGGGAGGGCATCAACTTCAACAGCCGCCACGTCGTCCACCCGCGCACCATCGGCGATCCGCAATTCGAAACCAGCGACGGCCCCGGCTGGGCCAATCCCGCCACCGGCACCTTCGACGATGCCCGCGTGATCGGTGCTGACGGACGCCGCTTCGGTCCGCTCCCGCGCGCCTGGTTGCGCTACCGCGGGCTCTACCGCCAGGGAGAGCGCGCCGTGATTTCCTATTCCGTCGGCGATGCCTCCGTGCTCGAGAGCCACGACCTCGAGACGCTCGCTGGCCAACCCGTCTTCGTCCGCACGCTCAATATCGGAAAATCCTCCCGTGATCTTATCCTGCGCGTCGCCAACGCGGGCACTGCTGCTGCGCTCTCCGGCCCGCGTTCCCTCGCGCTCACGGCGACCGAGCCCTTCGTCACCCTGCGCGTCCCCGCGTCGACCACGCCGCTCCGCCTCGCCGTGCACCTCGCAAAATCCGGCACCGACGCTGCGGCCCTCAACGCTCTCGCCGGCCGCGCCGCCGCGCCCCGCGAGCTCACGGCATTCACGCGCGGCAGCCCCGCGCGCTGGACCGAAAAAATCGAAACACCCATCGTCCGCAGCGCCACGCAGGGCGCGTTTTCCTGGGAACGCTTCACCCTGCCGCAGGCGAATCCCTGGCGCGCCCGCATCCGCCCGAGCGGCCTCGACTTCACGCCCGACGGCAAGGCCGCGCTCCTCTGCACCTGGGACGGCGACGTCTGGCGCATCGACGGTATCGATACGCCCGACGCCACAGCCGTCACCTGGCGCCGCATCGCCTCGGGTTTGTTTCAACCGCTCGGTATCAAACTCCGGGGCGGCGAGATTTTCGTCACCTGCCGCGATCAGCTCCTCGTCTTGCGCGACCTCAACGGCGACGGCGAGACCGACTTCTACGAAAGCATCAACAGCGACCACCAAGTCACCGATCATTTCCACGAATTCGCGATGGGCCTGCAGACCGACGACGCCGGAAATTTCTACTACGCGAAGAGCGCCCGCCACGCCCGTACCGCACTCGTCCCCCAGCACGGCACCTTGCTCAAGATTTCCGCCGACGGCGCGACGACCCAAATTCTCGCGAACGGTTTCCGCGCCGCCAACGGGGTGTGCCTCAACCCCGATGGCTCGTTTTTCGTGACCGATCAGGAAGGCCACTGGATGCCGATGAACCGTATCAACCGAATCACGTCACCGAAATTTTTCGGCAACATGTGGAGCGGGGGCGCACCCGCCGACACCGCCGACACCGCGATGGCCCCGCCGCTCCTCTGGGTGGACAAAGCCATCGACCGTTCGCCCGCCGAGCTACTCTGGATCAACAGCGAGCGCTGGGGCCCTCTCAACGGCGCGCTCCTCAACCTCTCCTACGGCCAGGGCCGCATCGAAATCGTCCTCGCCGACGGCACCGGCGATTCCGCGCAAGGCGCGCTCTGCCGCCTGCCGATTCCGGATTTCCCCACCGGCATCATGCGCGGTCGCGTGCATCCTACCAACGGTCAGCTCTACCTCGCCGGCCTCTCCGCGTGGGCCACCTCGCAAACCGAGCAGGAGGGCGGCTTCTACCGCCTGCGTCCCACGGGCAGACCTGCCGCCCTGCCCACCGCGTGGCACGTCATCCACGGCGGCATCGAACTCACCTTCAGCGAGCCGCTATCCATCGCCACCGCCGCCGACGCCAAGCACTACGCCGTGAAAGTCTGGGATCTCAAACGCAGCGCGAACTACGGCAGCCCACGCGTCAACGCGCATGCACTCACCGTCACGCGCGCCGAAGTCCTCGCCGACCCGCGCAAAATCCGCCTCACGATTCCGAAGCTCGCGCCCGCGCACGTCGTCGAAATCACCTGCCGCCTGCGCGACGCGGGCGGCGCCGAAGTGAGCCGAGTGCTCACGGGCACAATCCACCGCGTGCCGGGCGCGCCATAATCTGCACAAACGGCTGGCCGCTGCTCGTAAGTACCCCTGTCTCGGGGCGCAACCCCGTGCGACCTCTGAGTATAACGCCCTCCTCCGGCTCCGCGAGGGCAAGCTTCACTCACGAGCAAGGTCTCCGCTGCGCTCAACCGTGACATCACCCGCATCGTTTGGACGCTCGGCCGCCCCGCCACCGCAGTCGAGGATCACGCGTCTCCTCCCCACGTCCTTTGAACGCTGGACTTTTCGGTAACCGCGCAACGACGGTCGCCAGCCCGACCGCGAAGTCATCCTATCCTTCGAGCTCGCGCCTTGACCTGGCGCGGCCTTGCGCGGCGGCGCGACGGCGCGCGGCGATTCGCAGCGCTCTGGCTCTGCGCTTGGCTCTCGACTGAATTTCTACGGCTTACTAGGTGTTTTCAATTCTATGAATTCACGTCTGCCCTCAGATCCCGCTACGCTCGGCAGTTGTCCTGCCCTGACGGTCTACCCCAAAATGCGCCCACCGCTCGATCCCGAGTTTATGCCCGCCGCGCTGTGGCATCGCGCCTACGCGGCCCTCGTGGCGCAGGATGCCGGCGCCCGCCCGTTCGCACTCGTGCTCGTGCGAACGGATGGCGCGGTGTTTCGCCATGATAGCCGCGTGTTGTCCGCAGGGCATCCGGCGGCGGCACTCACGCTGATCTATGCGGAGCGGTTGTTAAAATTTCTCCTCTGGATGAAGGGCGGCCCACAGGTGCTCGTGGCCGGTGCCGACGACTTGGCCGCCGCGCTTGCGAAAATCTACAGCCCGACGGGCGCGCGGGCCTTCGATGACGCTTTCATGGGCGCGAAAATCTTTGGCCGCAGGTTTTCAGTCGAGGCCGCCTCCTTCGAAGCGCTGCCGGCGGCGGTCGAGACCAGTGTCGCGATGGGCCGGCATCTCGAGGGATGCCGCATCGGCTTCGACTTGGGCGGCAGCGATCGGAAGGCGGCGGCGCTCATCGATGGCAAGATCGTGTACTCCGAGGAGATCGCCTGGGACCCGTATTTCCAGGCGGATCCCCGATATCACATCGAGGGGGTGCACGATTCCTTATTGCGCGCGGCGGCGCATTTGCCGCGCGTCGATGCGATCGGCGGCAGCGCGGCGGGGGTGTACGTGAACAACGAGGTGCGCGCAGCATCGCTGTTTCGCGGCGTGCCGGCGGACGCCTTTGAAACACACATCCGCCGGATGTTTTTCACCCTACAAGCGCGCTGGGGCGGCGTGCCGTTTGAGGTCGTGAACGACGGCGAAGTCACCGCCCTCGCCGGCGCAATGTCGATGAACGACAACGCCGTGCTCGGCGTCGCGATGGGCACGAGCCTGGCCGCGGGCTATGTGACACCCGCGGGCAACATCACGTCGTGGCTGAATGAGCTCGCCTTTGCCCCCATCGACTACCGACCCGACGCGCCACGCGACGAGTGGTCAGGCGACAGCGGGTGCGGCGCGCAATATTTTTCGCAACAGGGCGTGGGCCGCCTCGCCAAGCTTGCGGGCTTCGCCTTCCCCCCGACGCTGCCGCTGCCCGAACAATTGCTCGAGGTGCAGCGCGCCATGCAGGCCGGCGACGCACGTGCGCGGGCGATCTACGAATCAATCGGGGTTTGCTTCGGGTATGCCATCGCGCACTACGCGGATCTCTACGAGGTGAGGAACCTCCTCGTGCTCGGGCGCGTCACGTCGGGCGAGGGTGGCGAAATCATCCTAGAACGCGCGACAGCCGTCTTGCGTGCGGAATTTCCGGCCCTGGCAAAATCGATCCAGTTACGAACTCCGGATGAGCACAACAAACGCCACGGGCAGGCGACTGCCGCCGCCAGTTTGCCCGCCTTGCGCGCCCTCCCTGCTACCAACGTCACGTGAGCGTTGGACCCTTCATTGTCGGCCGCCCTGGATCGTCCGTACGCAGGCGCTCCACCGGGCCCAGCCAGCGCCGTCAACGCTCGCTCCACCGCTGAGCAAATACGTTTCTTCGCGGAGGCGTTCATCTGACTGACCACCCGCGTTTTCTCTCTCGTTTGGAGTGATCGGTGAGGTGCGTGGCCGCCTCGTTGCGGGCTCGGGCGCCCTCTTTTCCCTCGAACGGGAAACCACCTGCTTGCGTAAGCCGTGGCGATGCTTTCCGTTCACTGCTCTCATCCTCTGTCCTGCTCCCTATGAACCCTGCACTCCCTGTATCGAAAATCGCGCCCGCCGGGTCGCCCCCGCCGAAAAAATCGAATTTAAAGTGGTTCTTGCTCGCCGGAATCGTCCTGTTGATCGGCCTCGGCGTCAGTGCCTACTTCAAGAAAAAGGCCGCTGGCCAAACCGTTGTCGTCACCACCGAGAAAGCCATTACGAAGACCATCATCCAGATCGTCTCGGCCACCGGAAAGGTGCAACCTGAGGTCGAGGTCAAAATCGCCCCCGAAGTGTCCGGCGAAGTCGTCAAATTACCTTTCCGCGAAGGTGCAGTCGTCAAAAAGGGTGACCTGCTGCTGAGTATCAAACCGGACGTCTATCAAGCCCAAGTCGAACAACAGCAGGCCAGTCTCGTCGCCGCCCGCACCGGTGTCGTCCTCAGCAAGGCGCAACTCCTCAAGTCCAAGGACGACCTCAAGCGGGCCGAGGATCTTTATAGCAAGAAACTCATCTCGGATTCGGAGATCCTCAGCTCGCGGACCACCCTCGAAGTCGCCCAAGCCAACTTCGAAAATTCCCAAGCCACGGTGCTCCGCACCGAAGGCGCTCTCAACCAAGTCCGCGACCAACTCACCAAAACCATCGTCTACGCACCGATCGACGGCAAGGTCAGCTCCCTGAGCACCGAACTCGGCGAACGCGTCGCCGGCACCGGATCCTACGGCGGCGCCGAAGTCATGCGCGTGGCCGACCTGACCAACATGGAGGTGCGCGTAAACATTAACGAAAACGACATCATTAACGTTAAGGTCGGCGACAAGGCCAAGGTCGCGATCGACGCTTTCCCGGCCCGCAAATTCGACGCGATCGTCAAGGAAATCGGCTCAGCCGCCAGAGTGACCGGGATGAATACGCAGGACGAAGTGACCAACTTTCTGGTTAAGATCCGCATTCTCGACAAGGAGGTGCCCCTGCGCCCGGGCATGAGCGCCAATGCCGAGGTCGAAACCAAGACAGTCGAGAACGTCGTCGCGGTGCCCATCCAAAGCGTCACGGTTCGCGCTAAGGATTCGAACAAAACGATCGAAGAAGTTTCCAAGGGCCGAGAGCTATCCGCCAACGAGAACAAGGGCGAAGGCTCGGCGGCCGCGATCAACGACAAGCAACAAAAGCAGGCTGACAAAAATGACCGGGAAAACCTGCAACGCGTCGTTTTCGTCAAGAACGGCGACACCGTGAAGCTCGCGAAAGTCGAAACTGGCGTGCAGGATACCACCCACATTGAAATCAAATCTGGCCTCCAGGCCGGTGATGAGGTGGTCAGCGGAAGTTTCGGGGTCATTACCCGCACCTTGAAGGACGGCACGAAGGTCGGCCTGGACAAGACCAAGAAGAGTCCGGACAAAAAATAACCCCGCATCGGCTCGCGCCCTTGCTGCACGCCCACCACCCTTTGATGAACGCCAGCCCCTCCGCCGCCCCACCCCGCGCTCGCTCGATCCGCCCCCCCGGCGCGCTCGTCATCGAGATCGAGGCCGTCACCAAACTCTACAAGATGGGAACGGAGATCATTCACGCGCTCCGTGGGGTGAACCTGAAGATCCATCGCAACGAATACCTCGCGATCATGGGCCCGTCGGGCAGCGGGAAATCCACGCTCATGAACATGCTCGGCTGCCTCGATACGCCCACCGCAGGGCGCTACGAGTTTGGCCAAAAAAATGTCGCGACGATGGTCGACGACGAGCTCGCCGAAATCCGCAATCGTGAGATCGGTTTCGTCTTCCAGACCTTTAACCTCCTGCCCCGCTCCAATGCGCTGCACAACGTCGAGCTTCCGCTGATTTACGCCGGCCTCGGCCGCAGCGACCGCTTGGAAAAAGCCCAACATGCCTTGGAGAACGTCGGCCTCGGGGATCGGCTCCACCATCGGCCGAATGAACTGTCCGGCGGACAACGCCAGCGCGTCGCCATCGCGCGGGCCCTCGTCAACGATCCCGCGATCATCCTCGCCGACGAGCCCACCGGAAATCTCGATTCCAAAACGGGCGAAGAAATCATGGCTCTCTTCGAGCAACTCTATGAACAGGGCCAGACGATTATCGTCGTCACCCACGAAGAAGACATCGCCCGCCATGCTCGCCGCATCGTACGTTTGCGCGACGGCCTGATCGAGAGCGACGCCGCCGTATTGTGAGCTGGATTTTCCCGTGACCCGCATTGTCTACGAGACCGTCGAGTCCTTCGCCATCGCGTTCGCCCAGATCGCAGCGAACAAGCTGCGCTCGGCCCTGACCGCGCTCGGGGTAATCATCGGCATTGTGGCCGTCACGCTGATGGGCACCGCCATCCTCGGGATCGACGCCGGGGTGGAACAAAGCCTTTCCGGGTTTGGCGACGACGTGGTCTACGTGACCAAATGGCCGTGGAAAGACACCAGCGACTGGTGGAATTTCCGCAATCGCCGCGACATTAACGTCGAGCACGCGCAACCGATCAACGACTGGATCGCCGACCATCCCGAGAGCCCACTCAAACTGGCCGTCCCCGCAGCCAATTGGGGGGCCAGCGTCATGCGCGGCGAATACCGCGTGAACAATATCCGGATCGTCGGCAGCACCGCGGATCTCGGGCGCATCGTGCGCTCGGATATGAAAGAAGGCCGGTTCTTCTCCGACATCGAAAATCGTAGTGCCCGCAATGTCGTCGTCGTGGGGTTCGACGTCGCCGATGCCCTCTTTCCCAACGTATCACCGATCGGGAAAGAAATCCGTATCCGCAATCAACTGTACACCGTCGTCGGCGTGGCGGCACGCCAGGGTAGTTTCTTGGGCCTGTTCAGCTGGGACTCGCAAGTCATCATGCCCCTCGGCGCCTTCGGACGCTCCTTTCCGGTTCGTTATGCCGAGCCCGAAATTCGCGTGCAGATCGATCTGCAGCGGGCGGAAGAAGCCCGGGACGAGATTCGCGGCATTATGCGCCGCATGCGCGGACTGAGCCCGGAAAAGAAGGATGATTTTGAAATCAACAGCCAACAAGTGATCCGCGAGCAACTCGACCCCGTGAAGCGCGGTATCGCCATCGGCGGCCTCTTCATCACGGGCCTCGCCCTCTTCGTCGGTGCCATCGGCATCATGAACATCACCTATGTCAGCGTGAAAGAGCGCACCAAGGAGATCGGGACCCGGAAAGCACTCGGGGCGCGTCGCCGCACCATTCTCCTTCAGTTCCTCATCGAGGCCGTGAGCATTTGCGTGCTCGGCGGCATGGGCGGACTCGCCATGGCCTGGGGGCTCTCGGCCATCGTGAGCGTGCTGATGCCGACATTCCCTCTGGTCTTTTCCATCGGCCTCGTGCTCCTCGGCCTCGGAGTCTCGGTCTTCACCGGAATTTTCAGCGGCTTCGCGCCAGCCTGGCAGGCGAGTAAATTGGATCCCGTCGTCGCGTTGCGCTACGAATAACTCACCCGCGCCATGCTCATCGCCGAAATCTTCCGCCTGGCGTTCTCGTCGCTCACCGCGAACAAGCTCCGCTCCAGTCTCACAGTGTTGGGCATCGCCGTCGGCGTGTTTTCGGTGATCGGAGTCATGACGTTTATCAACGGCATGCGCGGCTCGATCGAAAGCGGCCTGAACGTCCTCGGGGCAAATAGTTTTCAAATCAGCAAGTTCCCCGCGATCAGCTTTTCCGATTGGAACCGTTTTCGGAACCGGCGCGACGTCACTTACGCTATCGCCAACCGCTTTAAGGATTTGATGGGGGATACCGCCAAAGTGAATCTGCAGATTGGCCGCGGCGGTCAGGTAGTGAGTTATCGCGACCGCCGCACAAATCCGAATGTGCGCCTCATGGGCACCGACGAGAATTACGTCACGGCACTCAACTTCGACATCGTTGCCGGACGTAATCTCGGGGCCGACGATGTGGAATACGGGAGGCCCGTCTGCCTCCTCGGTTCAGATGTCGTCCTGAAGCTGTTCCCCGGCGAAGAAGCGCTCGGTCAAGGGGTCCGCATGAACGGCCAGAATTACACCGTCGTCGGCCTGCTCGCGCCGAAAGGAACGGCGTTTGGCGGAAATCCCGATGCTTTGGTGATCACGCCGATTTCACGGTTCCTCGCGGTTTACGGGCGCTCCATGCGCTCGATCAATCTGAACGTGCAGGCACCCAGCCAAGCCGAGCTCGCGGCGACCCAAGAGAAATCCGTTGGGATGATGCGTCTCGTGCGCGGACTGCGTCCGGAAGACCTCAATGACTTCGAGATATTTTCAAACGAATCGCTGATCGATGCTTTCAATAAAATCGCCGACGTCGTTTCCGCGGGCGCCCTGATCATCAGTGCGATCGCGTTGCTCGCTTCGGGGGTGGGCGTCATGAATATTATGCTCGTGAGCGTGACGGAGCGCACCAAGGAGATCGGCATCCGCAAGAGCATCGGCGCTAAGAAACGCAGCATTCTCCTGCAATTTCTCGCCGAGGCCGTCGCACTCTCGCTGATCGGCGGGATCGCCGGTGTCGCCGTCGGAGTGGGCGGGGGTAATGCCGCCGCCTACTTCATGAATACCGAGATTAATTTCCCGTGGATGTGGGCCGGTATCGGTCTCGCCGTGTGCGGCGGTATCGGCGTGATTTTCGGCCTCTACCCCGCCTGGAAAGCCGCGTCACTCGATCCGATCGAGGCGCTGCGTTACGAGTGAACGGATTTTCGATTTTAGAATTTCGTTCACAGGGAAACCGAAAATCCGGAATCGAAGCTCCGTCACCCGCGCCGAATTTCCGAGCCTTGGAACCGGAGCTGAACCCGGAAAACTTTCTTGATGCGGCAGGTGATCAGGCCCGTGGCGACATCGAATTTCTCCGGCACTTCGATCCGGTGGATATCCACGACGGCATGAAATCCGCGCTCTGAAAATACGTCGATCAACATGGCCAAGGCGGTGGGGTCACCGAGGAGTGCTTCTTCGGTATTCACCAACGCCGCACCCGAGATAGCGTGGCGTTGCACAATCGGCAGAATTTTTTTTGCGATGAAACTAACGACCTGGCCAAAAAGTTCCGGCTGGCCGAATTCGTAACCATCGAGGCGCTTCACCAGTTCCTGCCGAGCGTGGACGATAATTTCATTGGCCACGGGCACATGCCGCAGGCGATCCACCGTGCGCGGGTCGAGTTCGAGGGTGCTTTGGTAGTTGAGCTCCTTGAGGATGTTTTGCTCGACCTCGTGCAGCGTGCCGTGCGCGTTGATGAAGTGATAGTGGAAGGTTTCCTTGAGTGACTGCAGCGCGTCCCACGTCTGGTCCTTAAACACCCGGTAGCGCCGACGGGCGAGTCCTTCGTCATGGTCCGTCGGACGATCTTCAATCATTTCCCCGACCCCCGAACGCAGCACTTCGTCGTTGTGCGCCCTCGTCTCCGTTCCACGCCTGAGCTGACGGGCGACCGACTCCTTTTCATCCACAAACAGCACCATGATGTGCACCGTGGGTTGACGAAAATGGATGCTCAAAGGGGAGCCGTAAAACTCGCGCCGCAGACCATGCATTTTCCCCACGAGGAGCTTCAAGCACTCGACCTGCACATGGGTGCGCGGGAATCCGTCGAGAATGGCGCCATCGTGATAATCGTTACGGAGCAGGCAACGCAGCAGCAGACCGACCACCTCGCGGTCCCCCACCATATTACCACCATCCTTGAGCGACTTGGCCTCGGGCGAATCGAGGAGAGCGCTGATGACGATCGGTGGGCACGTCAGACCGCGGGCTTGGGTGATAAACGCGGTGTTGGTGCCTTTGCCGGAGCCCGGAGCACCACCGAGGAGAATGATCTCTTTGGGAAACCGCAGGTTTTCCCGCCCAAATTCTTCCTCCAAGCGCTGCCAAACGGAACTAAAGATCAATTGAGCGTCCTTGATTTCGAGGTCAGTCAGCTTGGGAGCTGCCGGGGCAGAGGGTTGAAGTGGGAGAGCGGGCGTAGACATGACGTGTGACGAGGAGGTGGCGCGAGGGCCTAGAGGGTTTTGCGGGCGGGGCGGACACAAGAAAAATCTGCCGTTCCTCGCCGCCGAGGGTGCAGCTCCCGATGCCTTCCGCAGACTCAAGGCGATCGCGGAGGAGTCGTTCGGCTCGGTTTTTATCGAGCTCAAACTCCGCTCCGAGGATGGCGTGGAGGCGCTCGCGAAACTCCGACCGCACCCACCTCGCTCGCGGGCGCGGGGTTACGACTCGGGGCCGCAGTGGGCGGCCTACGTTTTCTTGGTGATGATGCGTGGCGCCGTTTCCATCTGGCCGCGGGTAACGCCGAGTTGGTTGATGAGTTTGAGCTCACGCCACAGGTCCGCGCCGGTGATTTCACCGCGCATGAGTTGGCCGTAGCGCGTCAACGTCCGCGTGACCTCGTCGGCACTCTCATTGACGAATTCGACGCGGAAGCTACGGGCACCGAGTTCGATCAGCCGCGAGACATATTCGGCGCCGGTCTGGGCGCGATTATTGAAGACCGTGTTGCGGCAGCCGGCGTCGGCCTTGAGCGGGAGTTCGGCGCCGACCCGATCACGGAGGGCGACCCGGTGGGTGTCGCAAGGACGACCGCAGTCGCGGTAGTCTTTCCCCTTGGACAGAAATGCGCAGAACACACAGTGCTCCATATGAAACATCGGCATGTGCTGGTGCACCGTGATATCGAACCACGTACCCGGCGCGCCGTGGAGCAGCGCTTCGAGTTGCGTGATATTCAGGTCGTAACTCGCCGTGACGCGCTCGAGGCCGTGGTGCTGGAGCAGGTACTCAGCCGTGAGCGGGTTGGCGACGTTGAGCGAGAAATCGCCACGGCAGCGGTCAGTTTTGAAAAATGCGAGATGGTCGTGATTGCGCACGAGATAGCCGTCGGCGTCGGACGAACGCACCTGTTTCAGAATCCACTCCTCTCCGGGTTTGAAGACGCGGGGCGGGGCAACCCAGATCGACGCCCTGCGCGCGTCGAGGGGAGCTAGGTCCTGGGGCATGGGGTCTAGAGAGCGCTGGAGTTCGCGGAAGCGGGCGACGGCGTCACGGTAGTGCTTCGGATTCTCGAACTCACAATACAGGGTGCGCGCACCCGCAGACCAAGCGGCGTCGAGCTGTTCGAGGAGGCGGATGACGGCGATGAGCTCGGGGGGGCGCTCCGCTGCGGCGGTCACCGGCAAAGCTGAAAGCGTGGAGCGACGAGGTGCGCTCTCCGCGAGCTGCCAGCGCTGCGGAAGCGCACAGAGCGTTTCGAGCGCGCTGGCGGATTCGCGCCGGAGGCGGTTCAGTTCGCTGATGGGGAGAATCACGTCGCCTTCGAGGTGGGAGTGCAGAGCGCCGAGCTTGAAGGGCGTGCCGCCGAGGCGGCCGAGTTGCTCGCGGAGGCGCTCCGGCGTGAGGGGCTGTTTCTCAGCGGCCGCGAGTGGGACGGCGGAATCCAGCTGGACGACATGGCCGTGACCATCGTTGGCAATGAGCGTCAGCGGCGCGCCCGTGCGCCCGTGGACTTCGAGCGTGATCGGGCGCTGAAACCGAATCTGCTCACCCTCAAACGTCGTGCGCACTTCGCGATCGAGCGCGGGGTCGTTGGTCTTCCAGACGAGCTGTCCACTGCGCACCCGACGCCAGTCGATATCACCGTGGCCGAAACGCAGCATAGTTTCACCGGTGCGACTGGTCTCGACTTGGTAAACTCGGCCGCCCTGCTCACGCTCATCGGGTTTGCCGGCGTCGAAGACGAGGCCGTCGCCGGGTTTCAACGGCGCCGCAAGACGAAGCGCAACGGAGTCGTTTTCTACCCGCGCCACTTCGCCAAGGAAGACGCCGCGCTTGGTCCCGAAGCGGGCGTGGGCGAGCTTTTGATTGTCAATCCCACGAAACCAGCCGGTGAAAAGACCGCGGGAGAAACTCATCTCGAGTTCGTAGCGGGCCGTCTGCGCCTCGAATTTCGGAGCTGCGACACCCGTGAGGTCGGCCATCACTTTATCGAGCGCCTGGCGATAAACCCGCGTAATGCTGGCAACGTATTCAGGAGACTTGAGGCGACCCTCGATCTTCAGCGAGGACACTCCGACGCGAACGAGGTCGGGCAAAACCTCGAGGCCAGAGAGGTCTTGCGGGCTGAGCAGATAACGTTTGTCGCCGAGGGGAACCTGGACGCCGTCCGAGATCAAGTCGTACGGCAAACGGCAGGCTTGGGCACATTCGCCGCGATTGGCGGAGCGTCCGCCGAGGGACTCACTCGTGAGACACTGGCCGGAATACGCGACACAGAGGGCGCCATGCACAAACACCTCAAGAGGCAGCGGACGCGGCGCGTTGCGCGCTGAGTGCGGAGCGTCGGCAAGCTGAGCCGCCTGAATCGACGCAATATCCGCGAGGGAATTTTCGCGGGCGAGGACGACCAGCTGGGCCCCGAGTTCGCGGGCGAAGGCCACGCCGGCGGCACTCGTGATCGTCATCTGCGTCGAGCAATGAATCGGGAAATCTGGCGACAGCCGACGAATGAGCCGGCAGATCCCGACATCTTGCACAATGGCGGCGTCGACTCCGCTCGCGATGATCGTGCGGAGGTAGTCCTCCGCGTCGGCGAGCTCGTTGGTGAAGATGAGGGTATTGAATGTGACGTAGCCCTTCACGCCGCGCCGGTGGAGAAATTCCATCAGCGCGGGCAGATCAGCCTGGGTGAAATTTTTCGCCCGCATCCGGGCGTTGAAACGCTCGAGCCCAAAGTAGATCGCATCGGCCCCGTTTTCGATGGCGGCACGGGCGCACTCCCAATCGCCAGCCGGGGCGAGGAGCTCGGGACGTTTGAACGTGGCTGAGGGCGTGGGCGTGGGGGCACTCATGTTAGGCAGCGGTAGCGAGCGGTTCGGCGAGAGCAGATTTTTTTGTGGCCGGGATCGCGACGTGCGGGGCCGCGTTGCGCAGCACCGCGGCGAGCACAACGGTGAGCGCAAAGAAGCCGACGGCGATGTAACCAAGAATGTGATATCCCACGAGGTGGCCCGCCGGGTCCCGCGTGACGAACACGCCCGCCAGCGCCGTCGCGAGCGCACTCGCGGCTTGTTGCAACGCGGCATTCACGGCCATGAAGCCACCGCGATAACGCGATTCGACCGCGTTCGTAATCATCGTCATCGCCGGAGCGAAGCGCCCGGACATCGTGACCATAAAGAACGCCATCATCATTGAAACAAACCCGAGAGAGGACGCCCCCAAATGCGTGATGATCACCGCGACCGCGGCCGCCGCGGCCGAGATACCGGTGAGCAAACGAAGACGGTTCACGTGGTCGCTGAGCCAGCCGATGACCGGCATGCTGACCGAGGCGCACACTCCACCGACGACGTAGGCGATCGGCAGCTCCGACTCGGCAATCCCCATATTAGCAACCATGGAGGGTGCGACAAACGGCACGAGGCAGCCGCCGCCCATGATCAGCACGGCGCCCAGCGCGAGGGCGCGCAGATGAATGCCGTGCGTGAGGATCTCGCGCATCTGACGAATGGGTTCGTGGCCGTGCACGGCGGTGCGCAGGTGCGGCAGCGCGAGCGCGGCAAGCGTCAAGGTCAGCACGGCGCAGCCAGCCAACATGAAGAACGGCGCGTGCCACCCGAATTTTCCGGCCAAAATCAAGCCGGCCGGCACGCCCAAGACCGAAGCCATCGGAAACGCTGACATCACGACGCTCGTGGCCCGCCCGCGTCGCTCCGGCGGAATCACGTCGGCGATCATGGCGTTGACGAGCGCTCCGGCGAGTCCGCCGAAAGCGCCAGCAGCGAGACGCGCCACGAGCAGCCAGTGGTGGGTCGGGGCCAGGGCGCAGGCGAGCGTCGTGAGGCCGAATCCGGTGTAGGTGATGAGCAGCGCGCGCTTGCGGTCGAAGCGGTCCATGAAAAAGCCTCCGATAAATCCGGAGACGGCGGCCGCGAGCCCGTACGAGGCGACGAGGTGGGTGAACTGGGCGGGAGTGATGTCGAACACTCGCATGAGCTGCGCACCGAGCGGCATCATGATCATGAAATCGATGATGTGCGTGAATTGTACCGCACCAAGCGCGAGCAGCGTCGTGATTTCGCGACCCTTGGTGAGGGCATGGTGATCGGCGCTGGCAGGCATGAGGGGAGGAGCGTTGGCCTTTTTACCCAAAGCGCAATTGTCAGCTCTCACGCTCACGTCCGGGCGTCGCGATTTGGGGCGGAGCGGAAAAGCCCCCCGCTCGCGCGTGGCCGCGCAATAGGCCGAGGAACTGCTCGACGCCGCGGCTCTGGTAGCGTTGGAGATGGCGGATGACCGCGATTTCTCGGGTCGGCGTCGTGCCAGAAATGTGCAGGTAAGTCAGGCGGCCTTCGTCATCGTGCGTGTGCGCCACTTGCGGCAAAATTGAAATACCCAGCCCCATGGACACGAAGAGCTTCAGCGTAGCGACCTGCGCGCAGCGATAGCCAATCTTGGGCACAAAGTTATGGTCGCCGAAAAAACCCTGAATTTGCGTCGCCAAGGTACTCGAATCACCCATCGAGACGAACGTTTCCTCAGCGAGGTCGGCAATGCCGATTTCCTTGAGATCCGCGAAGGGGTGTCGCTGACCTACCACAAGCAGCAATGGTTCTGTCAGGAGGGGTTCAATCGAGAGACGCGGGTCCTTGACCGGGAGTGCCACCACCGCGAGGTCGAGCTCACCCTCGACTACCGCCCTCACCAAGGTGTGCCGGAAGTCTTCCCGGGCGTGGATCAGGAGGTTGGGGTGTTTGGTCCGACACTCTGCGATCAAGGGAGCCACCAAGTAGGGCATAATCGTCGGCACCGCACCGACGGTGATGCGCCGGTCGAGGGAGGGATGGTCGCTCAGTTCCTTCGCCGCGTTTTCCACTTCGAACAGAATCCGACGGGCGCGATCGATAAAGGTCGCTCCCGCTTCGGTGAGAACTGCCTTCCGCCCCAAACGATGAAACAGTTTGCGCCCAATCTCGCGCTCAAGATTTATAATCTGCTGGCTTAATGATGGTTGAGATATACTCACGCGCTCCGAAGCCCGGGTAAAATTCCCGGTCTCAGCGATCGCGACAGCATAGCGAAGTTGGCTCAGTTCCATAGTCTATTCCAATGACAACAATAGGAAGTCGCGATTTCAACTATTGAATGAGATAGGGTATAGTCTTCCACGTCGAACCCTTCACGGGCCGACACAACAAAGACAAACCTATGAAAAACGACATCATCACCCTTGCGGTAGTTCTCGGCACCCTCGTTGCCGGCACCGCGTTTCTGCTTTCTTCCGACTCTCCAGTCAGCGTGGAAACCCTCGTCGGCTACGGGAGCGTGATCGCTCTGCTGGCAGTCGCGGCGTTGGACTACCGCCTGACTTGGAAATGAAGCAACGGTCCCACAGGGGAGGCCGTTGAGTAAATGAACCTCGCACAGGGGCCCGGGCAACCGGGCCCCTTTTTATTTTTTGCGAGCTAGGCTTCGGAAAATCCAACTGATAAATCCAACTGATTATTAAAAAGGTGGTCTAGCTTCGGACCGTGCGGTCGCGTGCCGGGCGGCGAAATGGATGGCGGCAATGTCGACGCGCAGGGCGCCTTCCCGGCGGCCGAGGCAACCGCGAGGACGTCAGTCGCGGTTGTTCGCTGAGCGAATGGCGCCGATTCCGGCTCCACGGAATCGCCCGCCAACAGGCTCCTGAAAAAAACCGCGTTATTCCACGTTGCGTTCAAGATTAGCTTAACCGGGCTCAAGGGTAGGAGCCTGCTTGCGGGCGATTTTTGCATCCTGAATCGCCTGCCAGCAGGCTCCTACAAAAGGCCGTCCTTCGGTTCGGCTTGAACGCAACGTGGACTGAGTGGCCACGTGAACGCGCAAGAGGATCAGCGGGATCCAGTCAACGCGGGCGGCGCATCAAGCGCGTCCTCGGTGGCGGAACGCTTCAGACAGACGGCGGTGATCAGCGAAATCACCGTCCCAAAGAACATGCCCGAAATGAAACCGAAGACCGCCAAGACGGCGGGTTTCATCATCGTGGCCGACATTTTCTGAATCTGCTCAATGCGATCAGCCGGGATACCATCGGCCTCAAGTTTTTCCGCCTGCGATTGCAACAGCACCTCCACCAAATTCGGATTAATGAAAGCCGTGTAGAGATAGTTGGTCACGAGGCCGATCAACGCAGCGAACAGGGTGATCATCACGCCGCACGCCAAGGCTGATCCATAACCAAAGTTTTCGCGCGGCGGTACCTCGGCCCGCCTAGCTTTCGTCCCGAGCACGATACAGGCGATGCCAACGGCAAGTCCGCAGCCCCTTTGAATCCACTGCGCTGTATCCAGCTTCGACGGACTGTCGTGCAGACCGAGCAAGAACATCGCTAACGAAACGAGCGCGCCGCCCAGCGCCATCGCGAAACCGTAAGTGAGGTAGGTTTTCATTGGACGACAGACTTAACGTCGCCGCCAAAAAAACAACGTCACCGTGATTGCCAGCCAACCTACCGGCTAGCGGCGCCCGCGCTCAGCGGTTGTCCCCGCCCATCATACGGCCAAGGCCGCCGAGGACCGAGCCTTCGTCGCGACCACCACTGCCGGTCTGCGGCGCGGCGGCGACGATGCGGCCAGCCAGCCGTGAGAACGGCAGCGATTGCAGCCAGATCTTCCCGGGGCCACGCAGCGTGGCGAAGAAGAGACCTTCGCCGCCGAAGAAAGCCGTTTTCACGCTACCGACGTATTGGATATCGTAGTCCACGGTCGGCTGGAAAGCCACGATGCAGCCGGTGTCCACCCGGAGCGATTCGCCGGGATTGAGCACCCGTTCGTAGAGCGTGCCGCCGGCGTGGACGAAGGCCAGGCCGTCGCCTTGGAGGCGCTGCATAATGAAGCCCTCTCCGCCAAAAAGACCGGCCCCAAGGCGTTTTTGAAACGCGATGCTGATACTCACGCCTTTTGCGGCGCAGAGGAATGAGTCTTTTTGTGCGATGAGTTCGCCGCCGAGTTCGCGAAGATTGACGGGCTGGATTTTACCGGGGTAAGGCGCACCGAAAGCGACGCGCTTTTTCCCCGCGCCCTGATTCATAAAGACAGTCATGAAGAGAGATTCGCCGGTGAGCAGGCGTTTGCCGGCCCCGAGGAGCGCACCCATGAAACCTTTGCTCGCCGTCGAGCCGTCGCCAAAAATCGTCTCCATCGCAATGCCTTCATCCATGAACATCATGCCGCCGGCTTCGGCGACGACGGCTTCCTGGGGATCGAGCTCGATTTCGACAAACTGCATGTCGTCGCCGTGAATGGTGTAATCAACGACGTGCATGGAGGGAAGGAAGGGCGGTTGGCCGGAGGAGTTCATGGAAAAAGAGAAGGGAAATTAGGTGAAGGGAGGAATGCCTGAGAAGACAAGGAATCGTGGGAGGCTGGGCGGTCGAAATCAATCCGTCGTTAAACTTACGGGAGACGCTGGTGCGCGGCTCGTCTTTTTTTAATTTTGACGCTACCGGCCCCCGCTTGAAGCGTGGATTCTATAACCCTTATCTTTCACCTATGAAGTTTCATCCCCTCGGTGTTGTCCTCGCACTCGCGCTTTCGATGGTTTCCCCCGCGCTCGCCGCTGAAACCTCAGCCAAACCCGCCGCCACCAACCCTGCGGCTTTTAAAGGCGCCTTCACGGGCAAATGGCAGGGCCAAAACAGTACCGGCGGCGTCCTCAAGCTCGACTTCAAGTCCGGGGCCGACTCCAAACTCGGCGCCGATGTCCTCTTTGTTTACGAAGGTACCGATGTCCGCGCGCAGACCAAGTCCCTCAAGGTCGAGGGCGATCAGATCGAGCTCGTGATCACGTGGGAAATCCAAGGCACCGCTGCTTCCACCAAGCTCGTCGGCTCCCTGAAGGGCAATGACATCGCCGGCACCTACGAGAGCACCGCCGCCGAAGAGCCAGCCAGAGGCACCTGGATCGTTTCCCGGAGCTAATTCGCGACGCGCCTCCGTCGCATGAAAACGAAAGTCGCCATCGTCGGCGGAGGTCTAGCCGGGCTCTCCTCCGCCGCTCATCTTTTATTAGCCGCCGCCGAGCAGTACGAGATTCACGTCTTTGAATCCGCGCCCATGCTCGGCGGCCAATGCGCCTCGTGGCTCGATGCCAAGGGCCGGCCCGTTGAAACCGGCATCCACCTCGATTTCCCGTGGTATCATAACAAAGACGCCCTCTTCGCGGCGATCGGCCACCCGTTGCCCCTCAAAGAAACCGATGGCAACTACTACGTGTGCAA
Source organism: Opitutus sp. GAS368 (assembly GCA_945874455.1). Lineage (GTDB taxonomy): Bacteria > Verrucomicrobiota > Verrucomicrobiia > Opitutales > Opitutaceae > GAS368. The sequence continues at coordinate 59,510 of CAMCHO010000001.1, forward strand.
CGGCCAGACCGGCCAGATCGACACGCTCCTCGCCGGTAAATCCGTCTTAAAAACCCTGCGCGGCCTCGCGACTTTTCCCGGCCTCACGCCCACCGAACGACTCCAGCTCATCGGCTTTATTTTTCGCCTCATGCGCATGGATGACCGCATGGCGGACTCTTTTGATCACCTCTCCGTCACGCAGTTTCTACTCGATCAAAAACTCAGCGCCGGCATCCGGCAGCAACTCGCGCTCGAAGCAGTCACGATCCAAGGGTTGCGTGCCGAAGAGGCCAGCGCGGCCTCGTTCATCAAATTCCTGCGCACGATGTACGGCAGTATGGGTATTTTTGATACCACGTTTTTCGGCGCTCCGCTTAGCGTCGCCCTCGTCGATCCCCTGGCAGACTTCATCACCCGCCACGGCGGGCACATCCACCTCGCGACGGCAATCAAGAGTGTCACACCCGCCACCGCTGGCCCCGCCCGGATCAGGACCACTGCCGGCGTCACTCACGAAGCCGATCACGTCATCTTTGCCGTGCCCGGCTATGCCGTGCCCGCGCTCCTGCCCGCCGAGCTGCGTACGACCTCGCCCTTTGCTGCGCTCGCCGACCTCAAAGAGACGCCCATCATCACGATCACCCTGTGGTACGCGACCAAGGTGTTCACCGATGGAAACGTTTACATCTCGCCACGCGACCGCGAACACGGGCCCATCTTCGATGCGGTGGCCGACAAAGCCTTTCATTGGAAAGATTGGCCCAAGCTCAAAGCAGAGGGTAGCATCATCCAAGTCCTGATCGACGCCGCCGATGATGTGCTGCACCTAAGCGATGCCGAGATCTTGGCCAAAGTATCTCAAGACCTCGCGCGCTTCTTCCCTCATTGCCGCGGCCAAGCCTCCATCGATGCCACCGTGCTGCGCTTAAAAAACACCTACTGCGGCACGCGCGTCGGCTATTGGTCCAAAGTACCGCGCAAACACCAGACCGGCCTCCCCGGCCTCTGGCTGGCGGGCGACTACACCGCTGGCGTGTATCACTACGGCATGGAGTCAGCGATTATATCCGGCAAGGCCGTGGCGAATGAACTCCTCCGCGAAATTAATCACGCAGGCTTTGAGATTCTACGCCCCCGTTATCTCCCCTTCGTCCGCGTTTAATCAGACGCTCCCTGCTCAAGCAGACGCGCGGAAATGATCTTAAAACTGAAGTTTGAAAACTCGCTGGTTGACAGCGACCGGCCCGCGGCCCGTTCCTCCCCTTCGTGATCATCGTGACCCATGTCCGAATATCCGCTAGTCCGCCTTCAAAACCGAACAAGTTGTTGAGTTTCCGACTTGGGATCTTCGTTACCCGGCTCTTCGCGCCGCTGGCTGGTCAGGCGGGCTTGGAGATTTTGTGGTGGGGCGGGACTACAGGTTCCGATTCAGTCACACGTCACCCTCCCCTTGAACCCTTCCGCTGAACCTCCGAATCCCTCGCCGTTATCAGCAAACCCTCCGCACGATGCCCATCGCGCCCCGCGATAAATGGTCTGCCTTGCACGTTCTCTCCGGCCTGAAGCAGCACGCGATCGACAACCTCAACCACCGCATCAAACGGGACGACATGTCCGACACGATTTGTGAGGCACCCACCTCGGCCGAGCGGGTCGGGGCGGAGGAAATCCAGCGCAGAAAATCCAATTTTCTATCAGTAAAATCTTCCGTCTGATTGAGATTAACCACCACCCTATAAATTATCATGACTACTCTCCCACCGACAGAAAACCGGATTTTCGGCGGGAGAGGTTCCGCAAACACGCCTACGATATCGCTGGCTTTTGCGAAAACCGACGAAGAGCGCGAACGCATTTTTCGTTTTCGCTATCAGATCTATGTCACCGAAATGGGCAAGCAGCCCAAGGACGCCGACCACCACGCGCAAACACTCCGCGATGAGCTGGACAACGCCGAGACCGACCTGCTCTACGCCACGAGCGAAGGAGAGATTGTCGGCACGCTAAGGCGCAACACGCTAGACATCCTGCAGCTGCCCGCATCCTGGCGAGACCGCTACCGCTTGGACGCGTTTGCGGACTATCCCCCGCAGGCCCTCAGTTACACCTCGCGCGCCATGGTGGCCGCGGAGTGGCGCGGCTCGACACTTTTTTCAAAGCTGCTGTCGCAGATGTATCTCCGCGGCCAGGAAAAGGGCGTCCGTTTCGACTTCTGTAACTGCGCGCCCTCGCTGATCGAGCTCTACGAGCAACTGGGCTATCGCCGCTACGCCGATGCGTTTGTCGAGCACGACGTCGGCTACCGCGTGCCACTCGTCTGGGTCGTGGGAGACCTCGAACACCTGCGCGCCGTGCGGTCGCCGTTCCTGCGAAACGCGATCAAGTTCCCTGACGACCCGGACGCCCGCGCACGATTTACGACGAGCTTCGCGACACACGCGAGCCGCGTCAATCGGCGCATTGTGGACGCGGATCTGTTCTGGGAAATCCTGGCCGAGAAACTACATCGCGAACCCCGGCACGCCATCCCCCTGCTCGACGGCATGACAGAGGAAGAGGCGCAGCGCTTCCTGCACAGCGGCACCATCCTCCAGTGCAAACAGGGCGAATCGATCCTGCGGCGCGGCGATGTGGGCGACGAACTGTTTGTCGTGCTCGAAGGATGGCTCGAGGCGCAGCGTACCGTGGGCCCGCTCGCCGCCTCAATCGCGCTGTTCGGCCCCGGCCAGGTATTCGGCGAACTCGCCTTTCTCAACCGTCGGGCCCGCACCGCCGATGTGATCGCTCGCACCGACGCGAGCCTGCTCGTGATCACGCAGACATTCCTGCGCAAGTCATTGCTCCAGTCGCCGGACATCACGGCCCGCTTTCTGCTCAACCTCTCACTGGTGCTGTGCGATCGGCTGGAAATCAGCACCACTCAATGGGTGGAACGTCTGCAGAACGAAGACCTTGAGTCCACCCCGCCGCAACCCGCGCCGACCACGCCAGGCACGGCCGCGGGGTCCTACGCGTTTGGTGAGTTTCGGGAGAATGCCGCAGAGCTCACACGCCTGAAACAGCAGGGCCGCGTCGCCGAACAGTTGGAACTCGACGGCATGCGGCGCGCGGGTCTGCAGCCCGGCATGCGTGTGCTGGATCTGGCCTGCGGCCCCGGCGTGGTGACGATGCAACTGGCACGCCTGGCGCATCCCGGCCTAGTGACCGGCGTCGATCTGAGCGAAGATCTGCTCAGTGAAGCCCGAAAACTGGCGCGCGAGGAAGGCGCGGTGAACGTCGAGTACGCGTGCGCCAACGTCTACGAACTGACGCTGCCGGATCACACGTACGACTTCGTCTACGCCCGCCTGCTCTTCCAACATCTCGAGTTCCCGGAGCGTGCGCTCGCGCAGGTATGCCGCGTCCTCAAACCGGGCGGTATTCTCTGCGTACTCGACATCGACGACGGCTGGCTCACGCTCGCACCAGAACCGAAAAGTTTCGGCCCGTTTACCCGAGCGGCAGCCGAAGGCCAACAGCAGCACGGCGGAGACCGTTTCGTCGGCCGCAAACTATCGGCCTTGCTCACGAAGGCCGGACTGGAGCAGGTCGCGGTTCACATCAGCTCTCTGACCAGCCACGACATTGGGTTGAAGAACTTCCTCGACATCACCACCGGTTTCAAACGCGAGCAGATTGCCGCGGCTCCTAGCGTGGTCAGCGACCAACTGAAAGACATCTACGGGATTCTCGAGGTGCCGCACGCGTGGGGCGCCGTGGGCGTATTCTCCGCAACCGGCCGTACACCCGTGTAGCGCGGACCGGAACCGAAAGAGACCCGCATCGATGGAAATCCCTCCCGCTGAAAACCCAATTACCGATCCGTTGTTGACTCGACCTTAGCCGCGATTGCCGCCCGCTCGGACATCCACCCACCGGAAACAGCGGGGAACCAAAATACTCTAAAGAAATAACGAACCCACCTCCAGACCGCCTGCGGGTTGGCGGCAGACTTCGCGGAACGCTGATAGCCGCGCCACGCGTGCGACGGTGGCCGACCGGAAAGCCGTACCTCCTGCGCGAAACGTCAACCAACCCTTGCCCCCACCCTCGTCACGCCGCTCACAGAGGCCGCGACTTGACGCCGCCGAATGCAAAAGAAAGCTGCGGCGCCGCTCCCGCCACCCTACTCGGACGCGCGTCGCTCTCCTCCACGTTTCCACCTTTTTTCGTCCGACCCTGAGCTTCGCCGCCCCCGCGCTCTTCACCCTCAGCCTCGTCTCGGTTGCACCGGCCGCGACCAACCCATGCCCGCAAAAGACACCCCGCTGCCCGCACTCGGCTTGCACCGCGCGCCAAAATTTCACCCCATTCACCACCCTCATGCACTCGTCCCTCCGACTCACCTGCCCCCTTTCTCTCTTACTCTCCTTGTTCAGCGTCGTCGCCTCCGCGATCCACGCCGCCGAACCCGCCTCGCCGCGTCCGCCCAACATCCTCTTCGCCATCGCCGATGACTGGGGCGTCCACGCCGGTGCCTACGGCACGAAGTGGGTGCGCACTCCCCATTTCGACCGCGTGGCCCGCGACGGCATTCTTTTCAAAAACGCCTACACGCCCAACGCCAAGTGCGCCCCCTCCCGCGCCGCCATTCTCACCGGCCGCAACTCGTGGCAACTCAAGGAAGCCGCCAACCACCTCTGTTATTTCCCACCCGAGTTCAAAGGCTGGGGCGAAGCCCTCGCCGAAAACGGCTGGACCGTCGGCCACACCACCAAGGGCTGGGGCCCCGGTGTCGCAAAAAACGCCGCCGGCCAACCGCGCGCCATGACCGGGAAAGCTTTCAACGATCGCAAAGCCCAGCCGCCCACCTCCGGTATCGGAAATTCGGATTACGCCGGCAACTTCGACGACTTCCTCGCCGCCACCTCGCCCGACAAACCGTGGGCCTTCTGGTATGGTGCCATCGAACCGCACCGCGGCTACGAGTTCGGCTCGGGCGTCGCCAAGGGCGGCAAGAAACTCACCGACATCGACCGCGTGCCGACCTTCTGGCCCGACAACGAGACCACCCGCCACGACCTCCTCGATTACGCCTTCGAAATCGAACACTTCGACACCCACCTCGGGCGCATGTTGGCCGCACTCGAAAAACGCGGCCTGCTCGCCAACACCCTCGTCATCGTCACCTCCGATCACGGCATGCCCTTCCCCCGCGGCAAAGGCAGCGCGTATGAATATTCCAACCACATCCCGTTCGCCGCCATGTGGCCCGCCGGCATTGCCGGCCGCGGCCGCGTCGCCGACGACTACATCAGTTTCATCGACCTCGCGCCCACGTTTACCGAAGTCGCCGGGCTCGCGTGGGCGCAGACCGGCATGGCCGCATCTCCCGGCCGCAGCCTGACCGATATCTTCCGCGTCGATCGCTCCGGCCAGATCAACCCCGCCCGCGACCACGTGCTCATCGGCATGGAGCGCCACGACATCGGCCGCCCCGGCGACGTCGGTTATCCCATCCGTGGCATTGTTAAAGGCGGCCACCTCTACCTCGAAAACTACGAGCCCTCGCGCTGGCCCGCCTGCAATCCCGAGACAGGTTACCTCAACGTCGATGCTAGCCCCACCAAGTCATTCATCCTCGACGCCCACCGCGCCAACACCGCCGATCCCTTTTGGGCGCTCTGCTTCGGCCGCCGTCCCGCCGTGGAATTCTACGATCTCAAAACCGACCGCGACTGCGTGAAGAATCTCGCGACCACGCCCGCGACCGCCGCCCAACGCGGCGCGCTGAAAATCGCGATGGAGACCGCCCTCAAAGCCCAGGGCGACCCGCGCATGTTTGGCCAAGGCGCGATCTTCGACCGCTACCCGCACTCGAACAACGCCAACATCAATTTCTACGAACGCTACATGAAGGGCGAAAAAATCTCGGCCGGCTGGGCCCTCCCCACCGACTTCGAAAAAGCCCCGCTCGACTGATCAGAGCACTCTCCCGACGGCTCCGCCCTTCGGGAGGGGAACGTGACACGGGCGTCCCGCCCCTGAAAATGAGGGCCATCCGTCAACATGGGCACGATTCCCCCCTCACCCCGACCAACCGAAAACTCCACGGCACGGCGGTTTCCCCACCGCCGTGCGTGCGCGGCACCCGCCATCGTCGTCTCAACCGCGCGTGCTCAAGGCTCCGCGTTATTTGCGACCACGGATCTCCCGTTCCGCGCGTTTTTGTGTCCGCGCATTTTTCTTGGCTCGCGGTCGCCAGTCATCTCGGTGCACCGTTCGCCATCATTTTTATCCCCATGAAAACTCCCGTGCTCCTCTCCACCCTCGCTCTCCTCGCCTCGTCCGCCCTTCCCGCCATCGCCCAAAACGGCAAACCCGACGCCGAGGGCTACATTCGCGATTGGCTCGTGCTCGCTCCGCTGCCCATCGCCGAAAGCTCCGGCGCCGACGCCCTCGACAAAAAACAATTCCCCGAAGAAGCCTCGCCCGCGGCCAAAGAAGGCGCTGTGCAAAAGTTGGCCGGCAAGGAACTCGCCTGGGCCAAAGTCGCGTCATCAACCTTCTACGTCGATTTCAAGGAGCTCCACCCCTCCAAAAGTGAACAGGTCGTTGCGTGGGCTGTTGCCTATGTCGTCGCCACGAACGAAAAGTCCGGTCTCACGCTGAAGATGAACAGCAACGACCAGGGCAAAGCCTATCTCAACGGCCAGGAACTCGTGAAATTTACGGACACCCGCACCCTCGAAAAAGACGCCGAGGACACCGCCGCCAATGTCACTCTGAAAAAAGGCGTCAACGTCCTCGTCCTCAAAGTTGTCAACGAAGAGAACAACTGGCAGGGCAGCGTGCGTTTCCTCGATAAGGCCGGCCAGCCCGTCACCGACGTCAAGATCGAGACCAAACCGTAAGCGCCCGCGACACCGCGAGCGGCCCAAGCCCGCAGGATCGGAAGCCTCTCCGCGGCGGCGAATAGGCGCATCTCAGTTTTCTGTTTTTCGTTTTCCTGTGATCGCGACTGGCGGTCCGTGCGCGACAGCCACGTCAAAAAAACTGGCGGCTACGATGAACCTGGAAAAGACAGTGGAAAAGCGGAGAGCGCGGAGGCGAAGACCATTTTAGGTGCTGCGCGGAAGCACCACCCGCGAGGTGAGCCGCCCAGCGCTCCGCGCCGGCACCTCACACGTCGCAAATCCGCACGGCCTCGCTCAGCGAAGCCACCTTGTCCCGCAGGGGAATAAACTCCTGCCCGACATAGCCGCGATACCCTGTATCCACAATCGCCTGCATGATCGGCCCGTAATTTACTTCCTGCGTCGCATCGATTTCGTTGCGCCCCGGCACGCCCGCCGTGTGGTAGTGGCCAATCCACTCCTTGTGCTGCTTCACTCGCCGGATCACGTCCCCGTGCATGATTTGCACGTGGTAAATATCGAAGAGCACCTTCACGCGCTCCGATCCCACCAGCCGACAAATCTCCACCGAGCGGTCGATGTCGTCGCAGAAATAATCCGGGTGCCCCTTCATCTCTTCGCTCACCTTCGAGTTCAACATCTCGAGACACAACGTCACTTTTTTCTCCTCCGCATAACCGGCGATTTTCTTCAGCCCCTCGACCATATTCTTGGTGCCGACTTCATCGGAGATTCCACGGCGGAAACCGGAAAACGTAATCACTGAGGGAAACCCCGCCGCCGCCGAGGCGTCGATCCGCTCCCGCAGCACCTGGAGGCATTCCGCGTGTTCCTCCACGTGCGCAAAGCCCTTCGCGAAGCCGTGGCTGCTCGTCAGCGCACAGACGAGACCATGTTGCTTGAGCAAAGAAAAATTATTCGGGGTGGTCAGTTCTACCGAGGGCAGACCCAGCCGCACTGCGACCACGCACAGTTCTGCCAACGTCATCGGCTTGAAGCACCAGGGCACCACCGATTGCCGCACCTTTCCGTTTTTCGCGCGATACACTTCACCCTCGGCCGCCCGCCCGGTCACCGCTCCCGCAGCCAGGCCTACTGCTCCCAGCGCCGCAACCCCGCGCAAGATTTGTCGACGGGACAACGCAGCTTCTGGACGGGGCACCTTCGGGGTCGTTTTCATCCCGACCACTCCACGCCCAAACCGCTGTCCAACTCAAGCCTTCCCCACGTCGTAAAAAAGATTCCCCTCACTGCCCATTTCCCCGCATCTTGCCCAAAACATTCGCGTCTTCCCTGCGAGCGTCGTCCCGCCTCACTCATTCCCTACCCCACACGACCGTACCTAGCCCGCCGCGCAGCCCATCGACAAACGTTGCGCAAATCTCCCTTTCAGTTTTCGTTCGCTCCTCTTCTTTTCCCGCCTTCTCACCCACCATGCTATCCTCACTCCGCCCGTTCACCGCGCTCATCGCGTTCTCCACCGTGACCCTCTCCGCCCTCGCCGCCGGCTCCGACTGGCCGCAGTGGCGCGGCTCCGACCGCACCGACGTATCCAAGGAAACAGGACTCCTCAAATCGTGGCCCGCCGATGGCCCCAAACGTCTCTGGCTCTTCGAAAACGCCGGCCAAGGCTATTCCGGCCCGGCCATCGCCAAGGGAAATTACTACACCATCGGCACTCGCGACGGTTCCGAAATCCTCCTCGTGCTCAATGCCAACACCGGCAAGGAACTGTGGACGGCTAAACTCGGCAGCATCCTCGATAACGGCTGGGGCGGCGGCCCGCGCGGCACGCCCACCGTCGACGGAGACCGGGTCTACGCCCTCAGTGGCCCCGGTGATCTCGTTTGCGTGAACGCGGCCACCGGAAAAATCCTCTGGCAGACCACCATGAAGAGTCTCGGCGGAAAAACCCCCAACTGGGGCTATTCCGAGTCTGTCTTGGTCGACGGCCCGCACCTCCTCTGCACCCCCGGCGGCGCCAACGGCACCGTTGCCGCCCTCGACAAACTCACCGGCAAAGTCGTCTGGCAGTCGAAAGACTTAACTGAACCCGCCCACTATTCCTCGATCGTCCCCGCGCAGATCAACGGCCAAGCCCAGCTCGTCCAACGCAACGAAAAATCCATTTTCGGCCTCGCGCCCAAAGACGGAAAACTTCTCTGGCAAACCTCCTTCGCCGGCCGCACCGCCGTCATTCCCACGCCCATCGTCCGTGGCAACGAAGTCTACGTGACCGCCGGCTACGGCTCCGGTTCGAAGCTCGTCCGCATCGCCGCCGACAACCAAGTCACCGAGGTCTATGACAACAAAGTCATGAAGAACCACCACGGCGGCGTGGTGCTCGTCGGCAACCACGTCTACGGCCACAATGACAACGGTTGGGTCTGCCAAGACTTCGCCACCGGCGCCGAAATCTGGATGAACAAGAGCCTGGGCAAAGGCGCGGTGAGTTCTGCCGACGGCATGCTCTACTGCCTCGATGAACGCACCGGTACACTCGTCCTCGCCGAGGCGTCGCCCACTGCATGGAAAGAAATCAGCCGCTTCACCCTTTCTCCCCAGACGAAAATCCGCAGCGAGAAGGGCCGCATCTGGACGCACCCCGTGATCAGCCACGGCAAACTCTATCTCCGCGACCAAGACTTGATCTACTGCTTCGACGTCAAGGCCCCGTAAGTTCCCTCGCGCGACCGCGCAGCGGTTTCCTCACCGCCGTCACCCAGCCGTCTCGCTCGCCCTAGGTTCAGCGTAGTCCTGCTCGTGAGCGCAGGGCTTGCTGAGCTTATTTCAACTGGTACGCGACCACGTGTGCGTGAAGTAAGTCGGCACGTAAACGATCCGCTTCGCCCCTTCGTGGCCGGTGTCGGCCGCTCACACGTTGGCGCGGCGCGTATCGGGCTACACCTGCTTTTACTTCGTCGCCTCCTTCAGTTGCGGTCACACTACCTCCCTCACGGGCGCAGCTCCCGGATAGCGGTGGACGGGAGTCTGGCTGCGACCAAGCGGGACTGGGCTGCAGTTCCTCCGCAGTCCTTGCAGGGACTAAACACCCTGCCACTTTCTTTGCGGAACCGACCACTCGGCCACGCTGCCACCACCTCCTCCCGCCGCCACCATTCGATGCTCCCCTTCGCCCGCGAAGTCCGTCCCGCTCCCCTCGCCCGCCACGTCCTCAACGAGCACGCTATGCTCGAAGCCGTGCCGCCTGACTGGATACTCGTCCCGCCCGGCGACGCCGCGTTGAGCCGGCGCATCAAACAGGACGGCCCCTCCCTCACTGTCATCGAAATCAAAGGCCGCAAACGGTTCTCGCAGGGCATCTGGGCCCCCGCCGCCCGCATAGAGGTCCTGCGCGCCGCTCTCGTTCTTGAACGCGCCAGCCCCTCGTATCAGCGAAAACTTGACGCCGGTCGCCAGCGCCGCGCCGCTGACGAGGAGGACTACGCGGTCGATTTCCGCGACGCCGTCGTCCGCTTCCTCAACTTCCACGCAACTCTCCGCCTCGAAGCCGCGACCCTCGCCAACCTCATCACCGACCACGCCACGCCCGTCGGGAGCGGCACCGTCGCACGCACCGAACGCATCCCCCTCGAGCAACGCGCCGAGGCCGCCACCATCGCCTGGCTCCGTCACCAAACGACCGGCTACGATACAATGGTCATCCCCCGTGAAAAAGGCCGCCGTCGCGAAATGCGCCGCCTACTCGCGCAGCGCTCCGTACAACTCCTTGTAAAGTATCGCAGCGGCCAGCCCATCGACCGCGCTCAATGCCCCTTGCACCGCGCCCTCCAACCGTGGTTGCCTACCCGCACCGTCGGTTGATCACGCCTCTGCTTTCCCCATGAAAATCCCCCTCTGCTCGCCCGTCAGCTTTGCCACCCTCGTCCTCGCGCTCGCCGCCGGCGCACTCTCTGCCCGCGCCGATGTTTCATTGCCCGCCATCTTCTCCGACCACATGGTCCTCCAAAGCGACGTCCGCGTCCCCGTCTGGGGCACCGCCTCGCCCGGCGAGAAAATCACCGTCGACTTCGCCGGCCAATCCGTCGCCACCACCGCCGCCGGCGACGGCACCTGGCAGGTCGCCTTCGCCCGTCTCGCCACCAGCCCCACCGCCCGTTCGCTGACGATCAAAGGTAACAACACGATCACCATTCAAGACGTGCTCGTCGGCGAAGTCTGGCTCGGCTCTGGTCAGTCCAACATGGCCATGACCGTCAACCGCGCGAAGAATTACGAGGCCGAAAAAGGCGCCGCCAATTTCCCGCTCATCCGCCACTTTAAAGAAGAATCCCCTAACGCCGATTCCCCGCAGTCCACCAGCAAAGGCCGTTGGGTGCTTTGCACCCCCGACAGCGTCGGCACTTTTTCCGCCGCACTCTATTTCTTCGGCCGCGAGCTCCACCCCACGCTCAGCGTACCCGTCGGCCTCATCAACTCTTCCGTCGGCGGCACCCCGATCGAGGCGTGGATCGCCGCCGATGCGCAGAAAAACAGCAAAGAAATCCAAGCCGCCATCGCCGCACTCCCGCCGGCTCCACCCACCGCCGACGCTGCTCTCAATCCTCCGACCGCTGCGCCCAAAACCGCAGCCAACGAAAAACAAAAAAACGCTCAGAAAACAGCGAAGGCCACCAAGGCCACCGCATCTCGCAGCACCACCGGCGGTCTCTTCAACGGCAAGATCGCACCCCTCATCCCTTACGCGATCCGCGGCATACTCTGGTATCAAGGCGAAGCCAACACCACCGCCGCCAAAGCCTCGCTCTACGAACACCAATTGGCTCTGCTCGTCCGCGACTGGCGCACGCGCTGGGGCACCGAGCCTCCCTTCGCGTGGGTGCAACTGCCGAACTTCGTGGGCGCCGGCCGCGATTGGCCCATCGTGCGCGAAGCGATGCTCAAAACCCTCGCCCTCCCCAAGACCGGCATGGCCATCACCATCGACGTGGGCGAAGCCAACGACATCCACCCGAAAGACAAACAGACCGTCGGCCACCGTCTCGCGCAGTGGGCCCTCGGCAGCGTCTACGCGCAAAAGGTCGCCGCCACGTCCGGTCCACTCCCGGCCGGCCATGAAATCCGCGGCCGCGAAATGATCCTGCGCTTCCGACACACCGAGGGCGGCCTCGTCGCCCAAGGCGGGCCACTCACCGGCTTCGTGGTCGCCGGCGCCGACCGCAGGTGGTCCCCCGCCCAAGCACGCCTCGTCGGCAATACCGTCGTCATTTCCGCGCCCGACGTGCCCGCTCCCGTCGCCGCCCGCTACGCCTGGGAAAACTTTCCCACCTGTAATCTCTACAACGGTGCCGGCCTCCCCGCCTCCCCGTTTCGCACCGACGACTGGAAATAACGCGCGCCGCCAGCGCACCTTTCGTTCATCCCGCTCGTCGTTGCCGTGCGCTCGCGGACCCGATGCAACCCCTCCATCCCACCCTCGCCGTCTTTTTAAGTTTCGGCACCGCCGCGATCTCGTTCGCTCAAACCACGCCGAAATCCTCGGAGTTCTTAAAAACCTACTGCGTCGAATGCCACGGTGATGCGAAGCCCAAGGCGGGCCTCAACCTCACCCGAATGATGGCGCAGACCTCGGTCGGTCGGCACGCGGACGATTGGGACAAGGTGCTCGACATGGTGGATACGGCCGAGATGCCGCCCTCCGACGCCAAAAAAATTCCCACCGCTCTCGAGCGCATTGCGGCGGCCACCGCGATCCGCACGACGCTAAAAACCTACGAGCGCGAGCATGCCGGCGAGCCCGGCCGGGTGACGGTACGGCGGTTGACGAGCGGCGAATATTCCTACGCGATTCGCGACCTCACCGGCCTCGACCTCAAGGTCGGCATCGACGCCTCGAGCGATTCGGTCGGCGGCGAGGGCTTTACCAATTTTGGCGATGTGCAGTTCATGCAGGACGCCAGCGTCGAGCGCTACCTCGAGGCTGCCAAACAAGTCGCCGATCACGCCATCATCGGCGCCGGACCCCTGCAGTTTTTTTCCGACCCCGGCCGCACGGGCCTGGAGCTCTCCGCGCTCCACCGCATCAACGCCCTCTACGCGGCCCATGGTTTTCGCGTGGTCTCCGGCGAGGGCGGGCTGCCCTTTGGGCTCGAACGCTACAGCAAGGCATTTTTCGTCGCGTGGTCATTTCAACACCGCGTGGCCTTGGGCAGCCCGCAGGCGACGCTGCGCGACTTGGCCGCCCAAGCCGGCATCACGGGGCGATTCGCCGAGCACGTCTGGTCGGTCGTCAACCAACCGGCCCTCGGTTATCCCAGCAGCGAAACGGTCGCGCGCTGGCAGGCGCTGCCAGCGCCCGCCTCGCCCGCCAGCCTCCCGGATTCAATCGCGCAAGCGCGCGCCGGGTGCGATGATCTTCAGAAAAATCTGACGACGTGGCCGAGCTGGTTCTTCGGCCGCGGCGATGCGGCCGCCGGCGGCGCGGGCGACGAGAGCCCGCTGATGTTTGACGACCAAGCCTTGGCCGTCCACGCGACCCACACCTACACCTATCCACTGGGAGTACGCTTCGGCCGCGGCGGACTCGGCCCCACCGCACCCGCACCTCATGCGACCGCGCCGATCAAGGTCGTGTTGAGTTTCGCCAATATCAACCCGCTCGCCAGCGCACGTCCCGTCGTGATCTGGCGAAATCCCCGCGTGATCACGCGCGGCGCGCCCGCCGGCCGGGGCCGGGGCGCGCCGGGTGCAGCCGCCGCCGATCCCGCCGCGGCAAATGCGACCGTCGTCATCGCGGGCGCCGCTCGCGGGCGTGGGCCCTCCGGCCCGATTCTCTCCACTCAGTCGCTTCGCTCCGTGCTGTCGGCCGACGTCGTGGCGACACTCGCGTTTGGCACCAGCCCCGACGGCACGCAGCTGGGCTCGGACGATTTCGCGGCGACGGCCACCGTGTCGCTCGAGCTGCCCGCTGCCGCCCCCGGCACCACGGCCGAACTGCAGGTCGATGCCCAGCTCGGCGCCGATCGCAATGCGGTCGTACGCGTCGTGGTCGGCGACACCGAGGCCGTGCCGGCGCGGGGAGCACGGGCCCGCGTCTTTCTCGGCGACACCGCGAGCGCAGGCTACCGCACGTGGCGCGCCGGCATCGCCGAATATGTGTCGCTCTTGCCACCCAATTCCCACGGCGAGGCGAACCCCGCCGACAAAGACCCGGTGCCCGCGCCGTTCGACAACACCTATAACAGCCCCGAACACGACGCGTTCGTAATGAAGATAAAGTACCAGCGGACCGACGCGTTCTTCACCGCCAACCTCATCGATGGCGATGACCGCGTGCGGCTCAACCACGCGTGGCACGACCTCTTCGGATCGTGGCCCTATCACGATGCCTACCTCGGCCTGCTGGCCGATCATTACGACCTAAAGCAGATGAGCCGCAAACTGCAGGACGTGGGTGCGGAGCAAATCGCGGCGCTGCCAGCCGAGGTCCAGTCACACGTGGCGGCGCTGCGCGCGCATCACGGCGAGGTGATGAAGGCACTCGCGGACGCTCAATCCGGCCACGTCGAGGATGTACTCGCTTTCGCGAGCCGGGCCTGGCGCCGGCCGCTGACCTCCGAGGAAAAAACGCGCCTGAGCGATTTCTACGAGCGCTCCCGCACCGCCACGTTGGCCCACGACGACGCGATCCGCGCGGTGCTCGCGCGCGTCCTCGTATCGCCCGCCTTCCTCTATCGCGTCGAGCCCGTCGCGAGCCGCGTCGAACGCCCGCTCAACGACTGGGAGATCGCCAGCCGGTTGAGTTTCTTCCTCTGGTCCTCGATCCCCGACGACGAGTTGAACCGCGCCGCCGCCGCCGGCGAGCTGAGCCAGCCCGCGCAGCTGGCGGGTCAAGTGAAGCGCATGACCGCCGATCCCAAAGCGCGCCGCCTCGCGACGGAATTTTTCGGCCAGTGGCTCGGGTTTTACCGCTTCGACGAATTTCGCGGCGTCGATACCGTCCGCTTCCCGGAATTTACGGAGGAAGTAAAGTCGGCGATGTATGCGGAGGCCGTCTCGACCTTCGAGTATCTCGTGCGGCAGCAACGTCCCTTGCGCGAGCTGCTCCACGCCGACTACACGTTTCTCAACCAGCCGCTCGCCACATTCTACGGGATCGACCGGGCCGTGAAATCAAAGGACGCCGTCGAACGCGTCGAAGGCGCGAACGCCTTCAACCGCGGCGGCGCGCTGCGTCTCGGCGCAGTGTTGACGACGACGTCCGCTCCGCTGCGCACCAGCCCGGTAAAGCGCGGCGACTGGCTGCTGCGGCGCATCCTAGGAACCCCTACGCCACCGCCGCCGGCCGACGCGGGCACGTTGCCCGGCGACCCGCAGTCCTTCGGCGGCAAGTCACTGCGGGAAAAACTCACTGAGCACAAACGCGACCCCGCCTGCGCTAGTTGTCACCTGCGCATCGATCCGCTGGGTTTTCCGCTCGAGGGTTTCGACGCCGTCGGCCGCACCCGCTCAAACTATGACGACGGTCTTGCCGTGGACACGACCGGCGAGTTTGCCGACCAGTCCCTGATCGTCGGCGCCGACGGCCTCTTGACCTATCTGAAGTCCAAGGATGCTCAGGTGATGAAGACCCTCTCGAGAAAAATGCTCGGCTATGCCCTCGGCCGCACCGTCCTCGCCTCCGACCGCGCGCTCATTGCGGAGCTCACCGCCGCCGGCGGCGACGCCACGTTCTCCGATCTCGCGATCAAAATTGTTTCCAGCCGCCAGTTTCGCCATCGTCAGGGCAGCGACGAGGACGCGAACCGTTCGTCGCAATAGAAACAAAATGTCTAGCGCGCCACCCCCGCAACGATGCAGGCAAAGACAGTTCTTCACCGCTCATTTTCGCTCAGCTCCCCTCATCAAAGCCAATACCTCACTCGCGCGCTTCGCCGGTCAGACGGAGCACGCCAGCGATCACCTCGCCCTCGATTCCTGAAGGTCAGCGGTTTAAAAATGTCCTAGCATAAGTTACCCTCAAGAAACCTTCTTCGCAGCGAATAATCTCATGAGCACCCGCCCCAACTGCCTCCCTCTTTCCCGTCGCCACTTCCTGCGCGGCGCGGGCGTCGCGCTCGCGTTGCCGTGGATGGAATCGTTCACCGCATTCGGGCAGACGGTGACCGCCAGCGCCAAGCCCACCACGCCGCCGCTGCGCCTGGGTATCGTCTTTTTCTCAAACGGCGTGGAGCCGATTCACTGGTGGGCCAAGGGTGCCGGCGCCACCATGGAACTGGGGCCCGCCGCCGCTCCGTTGCTGCCGCATCGCGAGGACATCGTGTTCGTGCAAGGACTCTACAGCCACGCCGCCCTCGCCTCCACCAGCCCCCACCTCGGCCGGATGAACGTGCTGTCCGGCGCGTCCGTCAGCCTCGATCCCGGCGAGATCCGCGTCGGCACCACGATGGATCAGGTGCTCGCCGCACACTTGGGCAGCCGCACCGCTGTCCCGAGCCTCGTGCTCGGGATCGAGCCCAATGAACTGCGTCTGGAGGACGGCCTCTCGATGATTTACGGTTCGAGTTTGTCGTGGGCTTCCCCGACCCGACCCGCGACCAAGGAAATCTATCCGTCGCGCGCGTTTGACCGGCTCGTCGGCGACGGCACCGGCCGTCGGCTCGATCGCAGCATCCTCGACGAGGTCCGCCAAGACTCGCAGAGCCTCAAGCCCAAGATCAGCCACGGCGACAGCGTCAAGCTGGAGGAATATCTCGAATCGATCCGCGATATCGAGCGACGCATCGAGCGCGCCGCCCGCGACGAGCGTCTCGAGGGCTGGCGCCCGACCCTCGCACAGCCCGACATGCCTCGCCCGAAAAACGAGCTACCGCAACACGTCCCCGATCACATGAAGCTCATGCTCGATCTGACCGTGCTCGCGTTCCAAATGGACAAGAGCCGCATCGCCACGCTGATGCTGAATAACGATCTTTCGCAGATGAACTTCAAGTTCCTCGCAGGTGTGCAGGGCGCGTTACACCTCGACCTCACCCACAACGGCAAGGCCGTCGACAAGGAGGCGATGTACCTCAAGACGAATCAATTTCACGCCGCGCAGTTCGCCTACCTTGTCCAACGGATGAAAGCGATCAAGGAGGGCGACAGCACCCTCCTCGACAACTCGATCCTCATGTTTGCTTCGAGCCTCTTCGACGGTGACGCCCACAGCGCCAGCCAGCTGCCGATCGTCCTCGCCGGCAAGGGCGGCGGCTCGCTGAAGACCGGTCGCATCCTCGATTACCTCGCGGCCGGCGATGACAACCGCAAAGTCTGCAGCCTGCACCTGTCCCTGATGGACCGCATGGGCGTGAAACTCGACCACTTCGGCGACGCCAGCACGCGACTGGCGGGCTTGTAACGGCCTTCGGCACCGCCGTCCGCCTCGGTTAGAAAAACGTTTGCTCGGCGACGTGGAAAGGGCGGAGGCTCATGCTCCGCTACGGATGCCCTCTCTCCCGTCGTCCGTTGCGTACCGCCCATGAACCTCGCACCCTACCTGTTCTCCTCCGCCGCTGCCTGCCTCGCTCTTTTCCTCGCTGCGCCCCTCTGCTCCATCGCCGCCGATCCCACCGCGCGCTCGACGACGCAATCCTTAGGCGCGATCTCCGGCCGCGTCCAAAACGTCGCCACCGGCCAATATCTCAACAACGCCCGCGTCACCGTAAAAGGCACCGAACTCGTCGCCTTCACCGACCAAACCGGCAGCTATCGCCTCACCGGGGTGCCCAGTGGACCGACCGTGCTCGAAGTGTTCTTCACCGGCCTCGACCCACTCCAGCTTCCCGTGAACATCCGTGCCGGCGACGTCGTTGATCAAGACATCAGCCTGACCAACAGCGCGCGCTACGGCACCGACGCCTCAGGTACCGTGAAACTCGATTCTTTCGTCGTGGCAACCGCGCGCGAGACGGACAGCGCCGCCATCGCCATCAACGAGCAGCGCTTTGCCCCCAATATCAAAAACATCGTGTCGGCCGATGCGCTCGGTGACGTCATGGACGGCAACGTGGGCGAGTTCCTCAAATTCATGCCCGGCATCACCGCCGAGTATGACCGTGAGTCCGGCGGCTCCGTCGCTTCAGTCTCTGTGCGCGGTTTCCCGACGGCCCAAGCGGTCGTCTCCGGCGACGGTCTCCAAATGGCCAATACCGGCAATCCGCAGGGCTCGTCGCGCGTGTTTCAGTTCACGCAGGTTTCCATCAATAACATTTCGCGCCTCGAAGTGACCAAGGTCCCGACACCCTCCACTCCCGCCGACTCCATGGCCGGCTCGATCGACATGGTGAGCAAGAGCGCCTTCGAACGCAAAAACGCCCAGCTCCGCTACAGCGTCGGCCTTTCGGGAAATCACCGCACCGCGAGTTTCCGTAAAGTCCCCCACACGACCGACGAGCGCGTCTACAAAGTTCTCCCGAGCTTCACCTTCGACTACACTCTGCCCGTTTCGAAAACCTTCGGCCTCGTCGTCACTGGCCAGAGCCAGAATCGCTTCATCGAAATGGAGTGGGTCCCGCGCGGTTTCAGCGCCACCGCCAACGGTGTAACCGGCGCCTCGATCAGCCGGCCTTACTTGCAATCCTTCCAGCTCAACAGCGTGCCGCGCGCCAATACCCGCATCGCCCTCGGCCTCAAAGCCGATTGGCGCGCCACGCCCAACGGCGTGCTCTCGCTCAACGTCGAGCGCAGCCGCTTCGTCTCCGACCGCTCCAACGCCTCGATCTCCCTCACGACCGGCACCAACGGCGTGCCCACTCCCGCCACCGGCGTGCCGCTCACCTTCGGCGACGACTTCACCTCCGGTGCCACCGGCCGCGGCGCCATCACCATCGGCAACGGCGGCGCCGGCGTCCGCCAACAACTCGACACCGAAGCCGTCGGCCTGCGCTACCGCTTTGACAACGGTGATTGGCGCATCGTCGCCGCCCTCGGCCAATCGAGTTCTTCCGGCGGTTATCAAGACACGATCCACGGCCGCTTCCGTGCCCTCGTCATCGTCAACCGCATCCCCGTCCGTGTGGGTTTCGCGAAGATCGACGACGTCCGCCCGCAGGCCATCCAAGTCTTCGACAACACCGAACGCCCCTTCGATCTCACCAATCTCGACAACTACCAGCTCAACTCCGCCACTTCCAGCCCGCGCGTCATCCGCGACGGTCTCACCAACGGCAAACTGGATGTGCGCAAAACCCTGCCGTCGCTTTCGTTTCCCGCGGCGATCCAAGTCGGCGGACTCCGCCGTGTGCAGATCCGCGATGTCCGCCGCGAGAGCATCAACTGGAACTACAACGGCCCCGACGGAAATCCCGCGACCCCCGATTCGCCCGCGCTCTTCCGCAACACCGTCTACGTTAATCAGAGCGAAAACTTCGGTTTCCGAAACATGCCCTTCGTCTCCACGGCCAATGCCCTTCGCGCATTTCAAGGCAACCCGACCCTCTTCACCAAAACGCCCGCTCAAGTCACAGCCGAGGAACTTTTCCGTCTGAATAATTCCGAGTGGCTGCAAGAGGCGGTGACCGCCGGCTACGTCCAAGGCGAATTCGGGCTCTTCCACAATCGCCTCAAAGTCCTCACCGGCGTCCGCTACGAAAAAACCGACGCCGACGGCCAGGGGATCCGCAATGAGCCCAACGCCGTCTGGGCGCGCAATGCCGACGGCACGTTCGCGCGCACCGCCACCGGTGCCCGCATCCGCCGCACCGAAGCCGGCGTCGTCGGCTCGTTGCAGGAGCTCACCGCCACCCGTCAAGAGCGCGGTACCAAAGCCTCGCGCACCTACGATGGCAGTTACCCGAGCGTACACTTCACTTATCAGATCAAAGAAAATTTCCTCGCCCGCGCCGCCTACGCCAAGACTTACGGCCGCCCCGATTTCTCCGCCATCGTTCCGAACACCACCGTCGACGAAACCGACTTCGGCAACGCCACACCCGACCCCTCGCAAATCCCCGGCCGCATCACCACACGCAACACCGGCCTGCGTCCGTGGACCGGTGACAACTACGATCTCTCCCTCGAATACTACACGCCGCAGGGCGGCATTTTCAGCGCCGGAGTTTTCCGCAAAGAGATCCGCGACTTCTTCGGCGACGCCGTGAAAGCCGCCACCGCCGCCGACCTCGAACTCCTCGAACTCGACCCGCGCTACGTCGGCTGGCAAATCACGACCGCCTACAACGTGCCCGGCACTGCCCGCGTCGACGGCGTGGAATTCAACGCCCGCCACTCGCTCCGCGCCCTCGGCTCGTGGGGCCGCTCCTTCAGCGCCTTCGCCAACGGCACCAAGCTCAAGCTGCAGGGCGGCCGCGACGCCGACTTCGGCGGCTTCATTCCCGAGAGCGCCAACTGGGGCCTCGATTTCACCCGCAAGCCTTTCAGCGTAATGTTCAAGTGGAACTACCGCGGCCAGCAACGCGGCGGCAGCGTCCTCGCCCTCGGTCCGGACGCCTACGAATACTCCAAATCGCGCACCCGCCTCGATATCAACGTCGACTACCAACTGCGCAAAGATCTCTTCCTCTACGCGAGCGCGCAAAACGTCTTCGATATCCCGGAAACGCTCCTGCGTTTCGGTTCCCAAACCCCCGGCTACGCCCGCGTCTCGCAAGTCCTAACGACCGGCGTCCAGCTCACCCTCGGGATCAAGGGGACGTTCTAATACCCACGTCATTTGAGCTTTTGAATGCGGGTAGCGGCGAGCGTGAGCGCGGGGTGTTTCGACGATCGTCCCCCCTATCACGAGGCGTCGCTATAAGTTTTCCTCGGCACTCACCCTCGCCCCAGCGGCGAGGGACCGCATGGCTTGCCGACCAGCCGCAGCGCGACAAAACGTAGTCCGCTTTCCCCTACGGCGCGATAAACTCCCGCCCCCCCCTTGGCTCGGACTTGTTTGCGTAGCGATCATCTTGCCGGCGCGCACGCACTCGCGATTCACCTCCGCACCGCCGTCGTTTCCGAGTTCGAGGAGCGTGTTCAGAACAGGGCGTCGAAAAACGTGCAGCGAATCGGAGGAAAGGGAGGAGCCCGCTTGCGGGCGATTCAGCGCGACCGAAGTCTCCACCAGCACCCCCTCGCCCTCCAGCGAGCTCCTGCTTCAGCCCGTTTTTCGACGTCCCCGCACACGTGAGCGTCATCCCGCGGCCCATCCCGTCGCTGACAAGCAGGATTCTCCTTCGCATGGGCACTGCACATTCCCGTGCGGCCGCGCGGATCGTTGCGCGCGGCAACCGGATGATGGGTGCTCCGCCCCCGCACGAGGACCGACCCTCAGCGTCGCTCGCCAAAAGCTTGCCAACCCCACAACCGCCCCGCCACACCCTCACCGTCAGCGCCCCACCCCCGCGTCCACGTCAACGGATCCATTATGCTTTGTCACCCCTTCCGCCCTCGCCTCTCGCCCGCCCTCGCCGCCGTCCTCGTTTTCGCCTGCGCTTGTTCGCTGACTGGCGACGGGGTCGTCTCTTCGGCCCGCGCCCAAGCCGTCGCCACCGGCACGATCGAGGGCCGCGTCTCCAACCCCTCGACGGGCGACACCCTCGAAAAAGCCCGTCTCACGATTGAGGGCACCTCTTTCGAAACCTTCACCGATGCCGACGGGCGCTACCGTTTCACCTCGGTCCCGGCGGGCGCGGTCCGGATTCGCGCCTCCTTCACCGGCCTCACCGCACACACCGCCACGGTCATCGTTACCACGGGCCAGACTTCGTTGCTTGATGTGGCCCTCACCGCGGGCACTTCGCGGGCCAATGCCGACGGCGGCCCCGTAAAACTCGACCATTTCGTCGTCGCCACCTCGCGGGAAATGGAAGGCGCCGCCCTCGCAATCAACGAACAGCGCTTTGCCTCCAACATCCTCAACGTCGTTTCCACCGACGAATTCGGCGCCACCGCCGAGGGCAACGTGGGCCAGTTTCTCAAACATCTTCCCGGGATGACCATCGACTACGCCGGCGGTGATGCGCGCAGCATCTCCATGAACGGCGTGCCGGGAAACAACGTGCCGATCACCGTCGGCGGTTTCGATCTCGCGAGCGGCGCCTCCGGCGGCACCGTGCGCACGATTGAACTCGAGCTCGTCTCGATCAACAATATCTCGCGTATCGAGGTTTCTTATTCGCCCACACCCGAATCGCCCGGCTCCGCCCTCGCCGGCTCCGTCAACATGGTGCCGCGCGGCGCTTTCGAACGCGTGCGACCGGTCCTCAGCGTGAGCGCGTTCGCCATGTTCCGCGACAACGAGCGCACGCTCGCCAAGACTCCGGGCCTCTTCCGCGAACCCACCCGCAAAACCCAGCCGGGGTTCGATTTTTCGTGGGTCGTCCCTGTCAACCGGCGTTTCGGTTTCACGCTTTCCGGTAACACCTCCACGCAGTACGCCCCCAACGATATGATGTCCACCGTCTGGCGCGGTACCAGCGCGGCCACCAACGGCGCCGCCTTCCCCGACACCCCGATCGGCCAGCCCTACCTCACCGACTACGCAGTGCTCGACGGCATGAAGACCACCACGCGCTCCTCCATCGGCACGACGCTCGACTACAAGCTCACCGAGCGCGATCGCCTGTCACTTTCTTTTCAATACGCCTACCTCGACGCACCGTTCAACAATCGCACGCTCACCTTCCTCGTCAGTAACACGTCCTTGGGTCAGTTCTCGACCAAGTACACGCGCAGCAACGCCACCGGTGGTGCGCTCCAGCTCGTGAGTCAGGCGCGCAAAAAATCCGGCACGAGTTACATGCCGACTTTCGTGTGGCGCCACGATGGTGCGGTTTGGAAAGTGGAAGCCGGCACCGGGCACTCCTACGCGAGCAACCACTACGTCGACATCGGCAAGGGCCTGTTCCAAAGCTCTACCGCCCGTCGGAATAACGTCACCGTGACCTTCGATAACATTTCCTACCTGCGGCCCGAGACTATCACCGTCACGGAACCCCGCACGGGCCAGCCCGTCGATCCGTTCAATATCGACAGCTACGTGCTCACGGCAGCGACCTCCGTCCCCAATCACGCCTTCGACGTGCGGCGCAGCGCCTACGCCAACGCCCGTCGCGATCTCAACCTCTTCAACGTCCCCGTCGTCGTCAAAGGCGGCCTCGACGTGAAGCAAAACCTGCGCGATATCCGCGGCGCCAACACCACCTACAATTACGTCGGCGCGGATCGCCGCGCCACCCTCACGCCCACGGATCCCCTCGGCAGCGATGATGGTGCGCGCGCCGCCTTCGATACCTACACCGCCGGTCGCGGTTCGCCGTTCGGATTCCCCGGCGTCCAATGGGTGAGCAACGAGCGCTACTGGGATATCTACCAGCAGCATCCCGAATACTTCACCGTCAACGAGGCCACGGCACACACGGGGGCCGTCAATCTCTCGAAACACATCGAGGAGGTGATCTCATCCGCCTACGTTCGCACCGACGCCGCCTTTTTCCAGCGGCGGCTGAAAGGGGTGGTCGGCCTCCGCGCCGAGCAGACCAACGTGCAGGGCGAGGGCCCGCTCACGGACCCCACACGTAATTTCCAGCGCGACGCCGCCGGGAACGTCATTCTCCTCCCCGGCACGCGCACCGGCGCGCCGATCACGACCGACCCCGTGCGCCTCGCCCAGCTCACCCGAGTCGATCGTGGCCTGCACGCCCAGAAGGAATACCTCCGGTTCTTTCCGAGCCTCAATGTGAGTTTCAACGTCCGCGAAAACCTGATCGCCCGAGCAGGCTACTACCACTCAATCGGCCGTCCTGATTTCGCCGAATACTCCAGCGGCCTCACCCTGCCAGACACCGAAAACCTGCCGAGTGGAAACAACCGAATCACCGTCAACAACGTCGGCCTCAAGGCCTGGAGCGCGAAGTCCACCAAGGTGAGGCTCGAGTATTATTTTGAGCGGGTCGGCCAGATTTCGATCGGTGCCTTCCAACGCGATTTCGAAAATTTCTTCGGCAGCACCGTGTTCAACGCCACACCCGCGTTCCTCGCGCTCTACGGCTTGGACCCAACGACCTACGATCCCTACGACGTCGTCACGAAACACAATCTCCAGAGCACCGTGCGCATGACCGGCCTGGAATTCGACTACAAGCAGGCGCTCACGTTTCTGCCCCCGTGGGCGCGTGGCGTGCAGGTGTTCGCCAACGCCAGTGCGCTCCGCGCCACGGGTGAAGGCGCCAGCAACTTCGCCGGTTATGTTCCGCGCACCGCGAGTTGGGGTGTGAGCCTCACCCGGCCGAAATACAATGTGCGCATGAATTGGAACTACCGCGGCCGCCAGCGGCGCGGCATCGTCGCCACCGGCCGCAGCATTGAGCCCGACACCTACAACTGGGGCTCCAAGGCTCTCTACATCGACCTCACCGCCGAATATTATTTTTGGAAACAGGTCGGCCTATTCGCCAACCTCCGCAACCTCGGCACCGCCCCGCAGGACGCGGAAGTCGCCGGCCCCAGCACCCCTCCTCATGCTCAATTCCGATCCCGGCAGGACAATGCTTCCCTGTGGACGATGGGGCTCAAGGGAACTTTTTAAATCGGGTTTGCCTTCGGCGCACGGCCCAAGGCTCCCGTTCACTCACGCTGAGGCCGGCTAAGTTAGCGAGACCGCGCCCTGCGCTCACCCAGCGTTTGCGTTACCGCGAAAAAAAGTTTCGTCTCAATCCTCCACCCGATGAGTCGGCCCTCGCCACTATCTTTAAGAACCGTCGCCGCGCTCGTCACGTTGGCCACCGCTGCCGCCGTCGTCTCCTGCACGGTCGCACCGACCGTGACCATTGCCACGGGCAAACAGATCTACGGACAAAAATGCGCCGACTGTCATGGCGCACGCGGCGAGGGCGTGGACAACAAATACAAGGAGGCGCTCGTCGGCGACTGGTCGCTGCCCCGCCTCGCCCGTTACATCGAGAAAAACATGCCCGACGATCATCCGGGCACGCTCGCGCCCCGTGAGTCCGAGGCCGTCGCCGCCTACGTTTTCGAGTCCTTTTACTCACCCGCCGCGCAAGCCCGATTGCACCCGGCGCGCATCGAGCTCGCCCATCTCACAAACGCCCAATACGCCGCGACGATCGCTGATCTTATCCGCGCGGTCGGCCCGCCCACCGCCGCGGAGCCCGTGTCCTCCGACGCACCGCCCGGCCTCACCGCTGCATATTTTTCGGTCGCTCAACGCGGTCGTTTCGACGCCGCGAAAATCGCGCACCGCGGCACCGACGCCGGCGTCGATTTCGTCTTCCCCGAAAACGGCGAACTCCGCGCGCGCCTCACGCTCCCGCCCCTCGACCGTCCCGCCACGCCCAACTCGCGAGAGCCCGCCGGTTTCTCCGCACAGTGGCGCGGCACCGTCATCGCCGAAGAGACCGGTGATCACGAGTTCGTCATCCGCACACCCAACAGCATCCGCGTCTGGATCAACGCCGAACCCGATTTGCGCTCAGGCGTCGAGCCCACGATCGACGTCAACGTCTCCACGCCAAAGAACCCCGACCACCGCGTCACACTCCGCCTCCTCGGCGGCCGCGCCTACCCCATCGCGATCGACTGGTGGGCCTTGCCCGAAAAAACCGGTTCGCCCGCTGTACCCGCTATCTCGCTCCGCTGGAAACCGCCGCACGGCAGCGAGCGCCCGATCCCCGCGCGCAATCTTTCGCCTCGGACAGCCTCACCCACTTTTGTCGCCGCCACGCGCTTCCCCGCCGACGACAGTAGCCAAGGCTACGAACGCAGCAGTTCCGTTTCTAAAGCTTGGGACGAAGCGACGACCAACGCCGCCTTCGAAGTCGCGACCCACGTCGTCAAACACCTCGATCGCCTCGCCGGCACGCGCCCCAACGATCCGGCGCGCACCCAAAAACTTGCAGCCTTCGCGGAAAAATTCGTCGGCGCCGCGTTTCGCCGCCCGCTCACTCCGGAGGAGACGCAACGTAGTGTGACCACGCTCATGCACACGGCGCCCGACGTGGAAACCGGCGTGCGCCGCGTCGTCCTCCTCGCGCTGAAATCGCCACACTTTCTCTACACGGAGGTGCCCGCGCACGACTCCGAGACCACTCGCACCGCCACCCGCCTCGCCTTTTCCCTCTGGGATTCCGCGCCCGACGCCGAGCTCGCCCGTGCGGCCAAGGAAGGTCGGCTCCGCAGGCGAGAGGAAGTCTCCGCCCAGGCCGCACGTCTCCTCACCGATCAGCGGGCGCGCGCCAAGGTGCGCGAGTTTTTCCAACACTGGCTCCAACTCCGCTACCTCGAGGACCTCGGCAAGGACACGAAACTCTTCCCTGATTTCACGCCCGACATCATCGACGACTTGCGTGCGTCACTCGGCGCGTTTGTTGACGACGTCGTGTGGAGCGAGCGCTCCGATTTTCGCGAACTGCTGCGCGCCGATTATCTTTTCGCCAACGATCGCCTCGCCACATTCTACGGCCTGCCCTCACCGGCCGGCTTGGCGACATCCGCCGAATTCGCACGCGTCACCGCGCCCGCCGGCCAACGTTCCGGCGTGCTCACGCACCCGTATTTGCTCGCCGCACTTTCCTACAAGGCCACCAGCTCGCCCATCCATCGCGGCGTGTTTCTCACGCGCAGTATCGTTGGCCGCGCCCTGAAACCACCGCCCCAGGCGCAGGCTTTTGACGAGACCTCGTTCGACCACGGCCTGACGATGCGGGAGAAAGTTACCAAACTCACGCGCTCCGAAAACTGCCAGGGCTGCCACGCGGTGATTAACCCCCTCGGCTTCAGCTTGGAACACTTTGACGCCGTCGGCCGCTACCGCACCGACGACGCCGGGCGCCCCATCGACGCTGCGAGCGACTACGGCGACGAGGACCACGGCACCGTCCGCCTTTCCGGCCCGCGCGACGTCGCGGAATTCGCCATCACGAGCGAGCGAGCAAACCACGCCTTCATCGAGCAGCTCTTCCAGCACCTCGTGAAGCAATCTCCCCGCGCCTACGGGACCGACACCGTCGCCCAGCTGCGCGATTCTTTCATCGCTTCCGGTTACAATTTGCGGACGCTGATCGCCGACATCGCCACTCTGGCGGCGCTCCACGGCACCGCGCCCACGACGCTCGCCGCTACCTCAACCCGCCACTCGCCATGACCCCACTCCTCCGCCGCGAATTCCTCCGCCAAGCCGGCCTTTCCGCCGCCGTGCTGCCGTTCATCTCCGGCCTCCCCAGCCTCGCGCTCGCCGCCCCGGCCCGCCCGCGGCAGCGACTCATCGTCGTCTTCTCTCCCAATGGCACCATCCCGCCGGCGTTCTGGCCCGACCAAGTCGGCCGCGACTTTCAGTTGAAGGAAATCCTCAGCCCGCTCGCGCCCTACCGCGACCGAATGCTGACCCTGCACGGTCTCTCCAACAAAGTCCGCGGCGATGGCGACGGCCACATGCGCGGCATGAGCTGCCTGCTCACCGGCATTGAACTGCTCCCGGGCAATATCATGGGCGGTTCCGGCGTGCCCGCCGGCTGGGCCAGCGGCATCTCAATCGACCAGGAGATTAAAAATCATTTCCAGAGCCGCGATCTCACGCGCACCCGCTTTGGCTCCCTCGAATTCGGCGTCGGCGTGCAGGACCGTGCCGATCCCTGGACGCGCATGTCCTACGCCGGCAGCGGCCAGCCCGTCGCGCCCATCTCCGATCCGTATCAGATGCACGAAAAACTCTACGGCCAGATGAAGGACCGCGAGAGCCTGCGCAGCGTGCTCGATCCGTTGAAGGCCGATCTCGCCAAAGTCCGCTCCCTCATCAGCACCGAGGATCGCCGCACGCTCGAACAACACGAAGCCCTCGTCCGCCAGCTCGAACGCGAAATCACCCAAAGCGGCAGTCAAACCCTCCGCGTGACCGCACCCGACCTCGAACGCGGCGTCGCCGACCAAAATGACAACGTCCCGCGTCTCTCGCGCATGCAGATCGATCTGCTCGTAAATTCCTTCGTCAACGACATGGCCCGCGTCGCCACTCTCCAATACACCAAGTCGGTCGGCGGCGCGCGCATGAACTGGCTCGACATCACCGACGGTCACCACGGCCTCTCGCACGAGCCCGATACCGACGAAGCCGCGCAGAAAAAACTCATCAAGATCAACACCTGGTTCGCCGGCGAAGTGCGTTATCTCGCCGACAAACTCGCCGCCACGCCCGAGCCCGGGGCCGACGGCTCCATGCTCGATCATACGCTGATCGTCTGGACCAACGAACTCGGCAAAGGCAACAGCCACACGCTCGACAACATCCCGTTCGTGCTCCTCGGCGGTGGCTTCGGTTTCGAGATGGGCCGCGCGCTGAAGTTCGACAAGGTCCCACACAACCGCCTCCACCTCGCCCTCGCCCACGGCGCCGGCCATCGCCTCGAGTCGTTCGGGAAAACCGAACTCTGCAGCGGTGGACCACTCCCCCTCACCTGATCGTCAACGGACCGCCGCGCCCCGTCGCCGCGCCCATCCCCACGCTATCCCCCACCCATGCCAACCCCAAGCTCACCCCCCACCCGCCGGGCGTTCCTGAAAAAATCCTTCACCGCCACCGGGGCCGCGCTCTTCCCGCTCATCGTTCCCGCGCACGTCCTCGGTCGCGGCGGCGGCGTGGCCCCGAGCAACCGCATCACCCTCGGCGGTATCGGCATCGGCCCGCGCGGCAAAATGGTCCTCGCCACCATGCTGCCCGCGCCGGATATGCGCTTCATCGCCACCTGCGACATCCAGTCCCGCATGCGCGATTCCGTCAAAGCGTCCATCGACGAGCGATACGGTGACAAAGCGTGCACCACGTATCGGGATTTCCGTGACCTCCTCGCCCGCCCCGATCTCGACGCCGTCCTCATCTCCACCGGCGACCGTTGGCACGCCCTCGCCTCCATTTTAGCCGCCAAAGCGGGCAAAGACGTTTACTCCGAAAAACCCTGCGGCCTCACCATCGGCCAATGTCAGTCCCTCGCCGATACCATCCACCGCACCGGTCGCGTTTTTCAGGCGGGCACGCAGCGCCGCAACGTCCCCAACTTCCAGTTCGCCGCCCATCTCGCCCGCTCCGGAAAACTCGGCCGCCTCCACACGCTCCACGCCTCCATTTACAAACTCGGCCAAAACTACGACTGGCTCCCCGCCGAACCCGAGCCACCGCGCGACGAAATCGATTGGGATCTCTGGCTCGGCCCGTCACCGTGGCGGCCCTACAATAAGTCCTACGTCGTCGACCGCCGCTGGCGCGGTTACTACGACTTCGATTCCGGGGCCAAACTCCTCGACTGGGGCGCCCACACCGTCGACCTCTGCCAATGGGCCAATCGCGCCGACGACACCACGCCCGTCACCTACGAACCCGACGGAGAAACCGTGCACGCTCGCTACGCCAACGGCGTGAAACTCGTCATGCGCCCCACCGGTTGGATCGGCCAACCCGCCGGCCTCAACAAAGCCGGCAACTACGCCGTCGGCTCCACCGGCACCTGCCCCGTCCGCTTCGAAGGCGACGAAGGCTGGATCGAAACCGGCGACAACGGCGCGATCGAAGTTTTCCCCGCCTCCCTCCGCGGCGAACTCCGCGCCTTCAAAATGGCCGGCACCGATCCCACCAACCACACGCGCGAATTCCTCGACTGCGTAAAATCCCGCGCGCTCCCCGCCGCCAATTACAACGTCATGCGCCACACCCACGTCGCCTGCCACGCCGCCGCCATCGCTTGGCAGCTCGGCCGAAAAATGACCTTCGATCCCGCCACCGAATCCTTCACCGGCGACGAGCAAGCCAACCGCATGCGCACCCGCGCCCTCCGCGAACCCTGGCACATCTAACCACCCGCGCCCTCCGCGAACCCTCGCACATCTAAGTCCTCCCCGTAGCCGCGAGCGC
The DNA here is from genome assembly GCA_945874455.1 of Opitutus sp. GAS368. Classification (GTDB taxonomy): domain Bacteria; phylum Verrucomicrobiota; class Verrucomicrobiia; order Opitutales; family Opitutaceae; genus GAS368. Next base: position 89,243 of record CAMCHO010000001.1, read on the forward strand.
CAGCGAGTGGTCCGTTCTCGTTGCGCGAAGCGCAGCGACGAAGCCCTCCCTCACCCCAACTCCGCCCACCAGCGCCCCGCTCCTTTTCACTTCTCCGTCTTTCCATTTCCCGCCCCCATGAGCCTCCGTCTCCCCCTCTCTCCCTCTCTCCGTCTCTCCCTCTTCATCGCCGTCCTTCTTTCCTTCTTCCTCTGCCTCTCCGTCACAGCCGCCACCCCCGCAGCCGCCAAGCCCCGCGACCTCCTCACCACCGCCGCGACCCTCACGGCCCCGCTCGCCGAGCGCGCCCGCGCCCTCCAACAGCTCGCCCTCGTCGCCTCCGCCGAAGCCGTCCCTGCTCTCGCCGCCCTCCTCGCCGATGAAAAACTCGGTCACTACGCCCGCGATGTCCTCGAGCAAATGGCTCACGTCGACGCTGACACTGCGCTCCTCTCCGCCCTCCCGCGCCTCACCGGCGACGCCCAGCTCGGCGTGATCAACTCCCTCGGCCTCCGCCGCAACGTCCGGGCGGTCGACTCCCTGAACGCCCTCGCGTTCTCCGATGACGCACCCACCACCGCACCCGCCCTCCTCGCCCTCGGCCGCATCGCCACACCCTCCGCCCTCGCCACCCTTCAGCCCGCTCTTACCCGCAAGTCCCCGGCCGTCCGCGCCGCCACCGCCGAAGCCCTCCTCCTTGCCGCAGACCGTCTCGTCCTCGAAGGCAAGCGCCCCGCCGCCCTCCCGCTCTACCACGCCGTCCGCCGCGCCGACGTCCCCGCCACGCTCCGCCTCACTGCCACCCGCGGAGCCATTCTAGCCGACGTCACCCCGGGCCTCCCGTTACTCCTCGAACTCCTCCGCTCGCCCGAGCTCGACGCCCGCGATCTCGCCCTCCGCACCGTCCGCGACATCCGTGGCCCGAAAATCACCGCCGCCTTTCTCGCCGAAATCAACGCCCTCGCCGCGCCGACCAAAACCCTCGCGCTCGCCGCGCTCGCCGCCCCCACCACCGAGCCGCCCGTCCCCACCGTCCCTGCCTCACTCTTCAACGGACGCGACCTCGCCCACTGGGACGGCGATCCCACCGTCTGGCGCGTGCGCGACGGCGTGATCGTCGGCGGTTCCCTCGACGGCAACCCCCGTAACGAGTTCCTCACTACGCTCCGCCCTTACAAGAATTTCGTCCTCCGCCTCGACTACCGCCTCGTCGGCACCAAGGGCTTCGTCAACGGCGGCGTGCAATTCCGCAGCGTGCGGATCGACCAACCGCCCAACGAAATGTCCGGCTACCAGGCTGACATCGGCGCCGGCCACTCCGGTTGCCTCTACGACGAATCCCGCCGCAAAAAATTTATGGCCCGCGCCACCGACGAACAGATCAAACGCCTCGAAAAACCCGGCGAGTGGAACGTCTACGTAGTCCGCTGCGAAGGCCCGAAGATCACGATCACCTTGAACGGCGAAACCACCGTCACCTACACCGAGGAAGACAAAACCATCGCCCTCGACGGCCTCATCGCCCTCCAAATCCACGGCAACTGTTCCGCCGAAATCTCCTTCCGGAATATCACCCTCGAAGCGCTACCGTAGCCTGCAACCGGGCGGCGGTTTCCCACCCGCCGAGGCCACGGGTCTTGATTGGGGCTCGGCCAGCCATTCCTTCACCGCAGATGTCGCCTCCCACCGCGTGCCTGTTTCCAAACGAACCAGCCAAACGAGCCTTGCCCACCCCGCCGCTTCAAGCCGACTTGGCTGCCGAGGTGGCTGCAGGTTTGCGTAAACCAAAATTTCCGCTCCCACTCCCCACTCCTTCGTATGCACACCCCCACCCTCCCCACGCGCCGCGCCTTCCTCGGAACCGCCGCCACCCTCGCCGCCGCCACGCTCCTGCCCCGCCACGCGTTTGCCGCCGCCGCCAAACCCAACTCCGTCTTCAACGGCGTGCGCATCGGCGCCATCACTTACAGCTACCGCAGCATGTTTACATCCGCGGAGGAAACCCTCGGCGGGCTCCTGCAATGCGGACTCAGCGAAGTCGAACTCATGGGCGGCCCCATCCAGCAGTTTGCCGGCATCAGCGTCGCCCCCGCCGGCGCCAAAAAGAAAGCCGCCCCAGTCCCGCCCACCGAAAAACCCACCGATGCCACGCGCGCCGCCCAGCTCGCGAAGTGCCGCGAGCTCCGCAAACTTTACAACGACGCCGGCGTCAATATTCACCTTCACAAAATCGCCTTCGGCTCCACCGACGAGGAAATCGATTTCAACTTCGAGGTCGCCAAGGCCCTCGGCTGCGTCGGCATCACCACCGAGCGCTCCGACACGATGGCCAAGAAACTCGCGCCCTTCGCCACCAAACACAAAGTCTGGGTCGCCTTCCACAACCACACCGCCAATCTGCCGACCATGGGCGCCCTCGACCCGATCCTCGAGCTGAGTCCCTACATCGGCTTCAACCTCGACATCGGCCACTACGTCGCCGGTAGCAAAGGCCTCTCGCCCATCCCCGTCCTCGAAAAATATCACGACCGAATCGTCAGCCTGCATCTGAAAGACCGCACGGTCGACGGCGGCAATGTTCCCTGGGGCCAAGGCCAGACGCCCATCAAAGAAGTGCTCCAGCTGATCAGGAAAGAGCGGTGGAAATTTCCGGCCGATATCGAAGTGGAATACAAAATCCCCGAAGGCTCAACCGCGGTGACTGAAGTCACGAAGTGCGTCCAGTTCTGCAAAGCCGCCCTCGCCTGAGCGGCGGCCCGTTGCGCCCCACCGTCTCAGCCGCAGCCACTCGCTGAGAGGGAGGGCCGCCGCTCGCCGACCTGCCGCTTCGCGATGAAAAAATGCCTCCTGTCAGCAAGCGCCCGCCCTGCACCCTGGTTGGCAGTGGGTGCAATCGTGAGTTTAGTTTTGGCGGGAGACAGGCCGCACCCTGGGTGTCGTGAGGCCTTAAGACCTGAATCAGCCGTTTTACATTCACGGTAGTTCTCACGTCCGCTTCTTCACGGGCCCCTTGGCGCAAGCCTCGGGGCCTTTTGTTGGGCTCCAATGCTTCATCCGCCGTAGTTGAGCGTCGGACACCGACTCCGATCGCCCTATCAAGTGATGTTACGGCGTGTTACGGTATTCTTTGAATACTTTAATAACCTCCCTTGATTTCGTCCGCTCAGGGATCCCGAGGTGGGCGTGGCCGATAGCGGGGACTTGGAGGCCGATTTGCCTGCACTCTTCCTCGCCCTAGCCCAAAATTTCACACCCAGCTTGGTCGATTCCGGTATCGATCATAGCAGCGCCAAAGACATCACCCGCCGACCTTCGGCGCGGCTTTTTCCTTAGCTGCTTGTCCTGTTACCTGACCCTTTTTGCATTGCTGGGGAGGCCAAACGGGGTCACGCATTGACCCGTGACACCACTGGCTTGAATAATCCCGCAATCGCTGCGCCGACACGGTCGGAACCGCCGCCCATACTGACTGACCCTCGCCGCGATCTAAGTGACGCGTGTGAAGGGGCCGGAGAGGGTTTTAATCGTTAATATTCGCCTCGCGCGGCTTCAGGCCGAGAGCGGCTCGACCTCGGCTTCGAGGCGGCGGCCGAGCGCGGTGCGGGTTTGCTCCAGATCGTAGGCTTGCTGGAGGTTCAGGCAGAAGCGTTCGCCGGTGCCGAAGAAGCGGCCGAGGCGGAGGGCCGTGTCGGCAGT
>CAMCHO010000002.1 GCA_945874455.1 Opitutus sp. GAS368
GTGGCGATGACTTCGAGGCGGCGGCGGTAGCGGGTGCCGATGGCAGCGGGAGAAAAACGGGACTCGATGGTCGCGCGGGCGGCGGCGCCGAGCGCGGCACCGAGGGCGGGATCGGCGAAGAGCCGACGCATGTACTCGGCGGCGTGCGCGGGATCGGGGTCGGCCCACGTGGAGCCTTTGGCGTAAGGGCCGTGATTGCGCTCGAGCGTGACCAGCGGTGCGCGGACGGGGCAGCCGTTGGTGGCGTTGACGAACTCGGAGGTCGCGGACCAGTCGGTGGAGATGACGGGTTTGCCGAGATACATCGCTTCGGCGACGGCGAGGCCGAAACCTTCGGAACGGTGCAGGGACACGAAGCAATCGCAGGCGGCTTCGAGGGCGTAGATGTCGGCGCGGGAAAGCGTTTCGGTCAGGAGGACGGTGCCCCGCAGATCGGCGACGCTGGCGCGGAGGGCGGCGAAGTCGGCTTCGTTGCCAGCGACGTTTTGGACTTTGATGACGAGGGCGGGGGGGGCGATGTCGGCGGTTGGGAAACCGCCGCTCCGTGCGGAGGCGGCGGCGAAGGCGAGGCGGAAGGCGGCGATGACGGCGCGGGGGTTTTTGCGTTCGGCGTAGGAGTTGAGATCGAAGAGAGTGAGGAAGAGAAATTTTCCGGCGGGGAGGCCGAGGCGGGCGCGGAGGATGGCGGTGGTCTCCGTGGGGCGCGCGAAGGAGATCGCGTGCGGCATCGTGAGAACGGGGAGCGGTGACTTCTGCGCGATGGCGGCGGTCGCGAAATCGCTGGGCGTCCAGATTTCGTCGTAGTAGTCGAAGGCGGACGTCCAGGCGTCGGGAAACTCGGGGAGCTCCCAAGCGAAATAGCCGATATTATATTTGTCGGCGCGGAAGGCGGGACCGTGGTGGTGGTCAAGATCGCGCGAGGCGGGCGGATCAATGTGGACGACATTTACGTCGTGGGGATTGTCGGCTTGGAGGCGAGAAGCGTAGGTCTGGTCGCCTTGGCGGTTTTTGCAGTTGAGTTTGAGCGGAACGAGGGCGGTGGAGAGACCGGCGGCATCGGCGGCGCGGACCATACAGCGGGCGGATTCGCCGACGCCGAGATCGGCGGTGAGAAAGCCGGCAATGTTGAGTCCGAGTGGGGTGTGGGTACGGGCGAAGGCGGACGAATAGGGCGCGTGGCGGACGGAGAAATCGTAGATAAGCTCGCCGTCGGGGGTGGCGATGCTGACGAGACGGAGCTGGCGGTTTTTGTTTTGCGAGCGGAAGCGTTGGAGCGAGGCGAGACCGGAGACGCGGCCGAGCCAGGCGAGGGTGTTGGTGACGGTGGTGCCGGTGAGGCGGAGGGTGAGCGTGAGGCTCTGGGGTTTGGGGTCTGGGGGGGGCGGGAGCGTGAGGGTGATTTCCCAGGGGCCGGGCAGGAGGGCTGAGAGGGAGTCGACGGGGCGGCCGTTGAGGAGAACGTCGAGGCCGGGCGCGGCGGTTTCAAGTCCGCGCGCGTCGGGGTGGGGGCGGACATCGCCGCGGAGCACGACGGCGCGGACACCGGCGAGGGGCGGGAGGTGAATCGTGGCCTGTTCGCGAATCCAAGCCGAGTCAGGTGCGTAGTCGTCGAAAAAAATACCCGCGTAGTCGGTGAAGCGCCGGGAGAAGGCGCCGCCGGCGGGAGGCGTGCGGTGAGCGGAACGCATGGAGTCGGGAGCGGAGGGAAGGGCGAGGTGAGTGCGTTGGCAACGGCTTATGCGGAGGCGGAGAACGGCAGCAGTCGGCGTGCAAAAAGTGCGGCGATGCCACCGAACAGACTCCAGATCACGCTCACGGCCCAGACGAGCACGGCGAGGAGGAGGGCGAGTTGGCGGGAGGCATCGTCCGGGAGGAGTCCGAGGAGAGCGAGCATGCCGAGCAGGGTGCCTTCGCGAAGGCCATGGCCGCCGACACTCACGGGTAGCACGGTGGCGGCGTAGGCGACGGACATGGCGAGCGAGACTTCGATGAACGGGAGCGGCAGACCGACGCTGCGGGCGAGCAGCCACACGGAGAGGAAATCGAGGAGCCAGATGGCGTAGCTCGCGACGAGGGCGGAGATGAAAACCGAAGGAGTCGCGCGCGCGCGGATGAAAATGTCGGCGAGCGTGGCGGTCCGCTGTTCGCCGAGACTGCGAGCGAGCCAGGCTGGCGGACGGCGGCAGAGAAAAACACAGGCCACGACGCTCGCCGCTGAGAGAGCGGCGCAAAGCGCCAGGAGGAGGCGTAACTCGGTATGCCGGGCGACCGTATCCAGTTTTAGCAGTAACGTGACGACAGCCAAGCTGAGGAGAACGACGAGGCCGAGAATGCGGTCGAGGACGGTGGCGGCGAGGCCGGCGGCTGAGGCGGACACAGGCAAGGCGATGGCAGACACGGGCGGTACGCTTGGGCCGCGGCTGTGGGTGGGCGCGTCGCGGCAAACGTAGAAGGCGCGGGCGGCGTCGCCGCCGAGTCCGCCGAGCAGGAACGCGTTGTAGAAATTGCCGATCCAGGTGACGACGTGGGCCCAGTGCAGCGACAGGGAGAGACCTTGCGCGCGAAGGAGGAGCCACCAACGCCACGCGTGCAGCGGAAAGGTAATGCCGGCGACGAGCGTGGCGGCCGCGACGGGGCCGAGGGAGAACTTGCCGCGGAGGCCGGAGAATTGGTGCCAGTCGATACTCCCGACGAGGGCGGCGACGAGGAGAGCAGAGCAGGCGTAACGGGCGGCGCGACCGGCGGGGGTGTCGAGGAGGGCGAGGAGGCGGCGCATGAGCAAAGGAAAGGGAGAGAGGACTGAGGACCGCGACGGGCGGCAATGGATAATGTTGCGGGCAGGCGGCGCGGTGATCCCAATGGCCAGACCTGCATGAATAACGAAGAATATCTGAAGCTCGCGGAGGTCGAGGACCGGATGTGGTATTTCCGGTCGCTGCATGCGCATGTCGCGCGAGCGTTGGCGCGAGTGGACGCAAGGGGCGCCAGGGACGCAGGGGACGCGGCGGGGGCACCGCAACCCCAGCGAGAAAAACGCGTACTGGATGCGGGGTGTGGCACGGGTGGGATGATCGTGCGGTTGGCTGGACAGCAACCCGGTTGGAGGTGGAGCGGCATCGATTTCATGCCGATCGCGTGTGAGCTGGCGCGGCAGCGATGCGGGCAGGGAACGGATATTCGGGAGGCGAGTGTGACGGCACTGCCGTTTGCAGACGCGAGTTTTGATGCGGTGGTATCGGCGGACGTGATTTGCCAAGTGGATGCCGCGGATGTGGCGATGCAGGAGTTTTTCCGGGTGCTGAAACCGGGCGGCATCGTGGTGATCTCGGTACCGGCCTATATGTGGATGTGGTCGTATCATGACGATTCGTGTCAGACGAAACATCGTTACACGCGGCCCGAGGTGGAGACGCTCATGCGGGCAGCTGGGTTGGTGGATCGCTGGAGCACGCATCTGAATGCGCTGCCGTTTCCGTTGCTGTGGGCGAAGCGCAAACTGTTGCGGTCTGCGAAGGACACGAGCGACATGAAGGATTATCCGGCGGTGGTGGATGCGATGTTCCGCCTGTTGGTCGCGCCGGAACATGCGTGGTTGCAGGTCGGTGGGCGGTGGGCGTGGGGTTCGTCGGTATTTGCGGTGGGGAGAAAGCCGGACGGAAAGCTGAGCGTTGAGCGGTGAGCGGTGAGGGCGACGACCTGAGAGCGAAGAGCAAGACACTGAAACATGATTCATTTCCCGGTCGCATTCGCTTTGCTGTTACACGTGCTGTGGTGGGGTGCAGGATTGGCGATGCTCGCGATGCCGTGGGGCTGGCGGCGGTTTTGGCCGGTGCTCGTGGTGCCGGCGGGGTGGGCCTTGCAGTCGGCGGTAGTGTGGGCGGGGGCGATGGGGGGCCTGAAGGGGACAAACGGATACGCGTGGTGGAGTGAAGTGGTGCCGGTGGTTTTGCTGGCGGTGGGGGTGTGGCGGGTGGGGCGCGTGGGGCGCGGCGGGCGCGGCGGGCGCGTGGGGAAGGGATCGCCCGCAAGCGGGCGCCTACCTCGGAGGGCGTGGGTGGATGTGCAGCGAATCGGCGTGGTGTGGCTCGCCAGTGTGGGTGTGCTCGGGCTGTTGGTCCTGCCCCTGGCGTGGGCGTCGAAGGGATTGACGACCCTCTCGCTGGCGAGCTGCGATGCGGGCGACTACGCGGCGGGGGCGCGGGTGTTGCAGGAGTTTGCCCGCACGGACCGGAGTGGGTTTCTCGGTTTGACGGAGGTGGTGCGGGTGCACGGGGTGGATAATTTTTTCGAATACTGGACGCGATTGAATCACTTCACGCCCTCGGCGCTGATCGCGTTTAATGGATCGGTGCTCGGGTGCACGCCGGACGAGCTGACGAGCCTGCTGACGATGGTGCTGTTGGCGGGGTCGCTGCCGGTGGTGTTTTGGATGGCGCGGGCGGTGATTGGGTTCAGCGGAGCGCCGAGTGCGGCGGTGGCGGTGCTCTACGGGCTGAGCCCGCTGAATTGGTATGTGGTCGGGCACGTCGCGCCCGGACAGCTATTGGCCGCGATGGCGGTCGGGCTGATCACGTGGGCGGGGGTGGCGCTGTGGCGCGGGCGACTGACCTGGGCGCGTGGGCTGAGCTTCGCCGGGGTGCTGGCGATCGGGTATTGGCTGGTGTTGGGGAGCTATAATTTTTTCGTGGTCCTGTGCTTGGTGCCGGCGTTGGCGTATGCGAGCGGTTTAGCGCTGTGGCACGGTGAGTGGCGGCGATTGGGCCAATGGTGCGTGGTCATGCTGGCACCGCTGGCGGTGTGTGGCGGGGTGTTTGCGGGCCGCGTGGCGGGTTTGCTCGAACGGTTTCAGCTGCTGCGAACGTATGATTTTGGCTGGAAGATTCCGGCGCTTACGCCGGAAGGTTGGCTGGGGTTGGTGAGCGGGCCGGAGTTAGCGCCGTGGGGTTGGGGTGGGGTCAGGTGGGTGTTGGCGGCGGCGGTGATCGGGCTGCTCGGCTGGGCCACGCTGCGCGCGGTGAGTGAGCGGCGGAAAAAAACCTGGATCGCACTCGCGGTCACGCTGCCCGTGTTGGCGGGGTATGCGTTTCTCCAATGGCGAGGGGCGCAGCTGGGGACGAACGCGAGCTATGATGCGTTCAAGGTGTTCACGGTTTTCTATCCGGTGATGCTGCCGGCGTTTTGCTGGTGGATCACGCTGCGGTGGAGCCAGCGATTGACGGAGTGGATCGGGGTGATGGGCGTCGCGGGTGTGGTGTTGCTGGGCAACGTGGTCGGCACTGGCATGATTGCGTGGCGGCTGGCCGCGGCGCCGCGAATCGTCGATGGAGGGCTGCGGGACGTGCGCAAGATCGAAGTGATGGCGGACGTGGCGTCGGTAAATGTGTTGTTGCCGGACATGTGGTCGCGCCTGTGGGCGAACGCATTTTTACTCCGGAAGCCGCAGTATTTTTTGACGGATACCTACGAAGGGCGCTGGCAGACGACGTTGCGGGGCGAGTGGGATCTCGAGGGCGGAATGATTGCGGTAAAGCCCGCGGAGGGCGGACGGAGGCAGATCGCGCCAGGGATCGCGCTGGTGGATACGCGGAGCGCCGATTTCTTGAGAGTGATGGTGGGCGAAGGCTGGTATGAGGAAGAGAGCGAGGCGCAGGCGGGGACGCGTTGGCGGTGGACGAAAGGCGAGGGGACGCTCCGGATCGAGAATTCGCACGCGTGGCCGTTGCGGGTGACGTGCACGCTCGACGGCTGGAGTCTGGGGGCGCGCGACCTAACGCTGGAGGTGACGGGGGCGAAAGATGAGGGCGCGGCGGAGCGGGGCGGCGCGGTGGCGTCGAGGAATCTGAGTGGGCAGAGGGTGAGAACATTTTTTCCGGAGATCGTCGTGCCGCCAGGCGGGGCGACGGTGACGCTGAAGTCGGCGCAGCCGTGGCTGGGGGCGGTGGGCGGGGAGACGCGGGCGCTGGGGCTGTGCGTATTTGGGCTCGAGTTTTCGGTGCAGCGGTAGGTGAGGGGCGCATCTCCGAGTCGGTGATCTCAGCTATGCGGGGGTCCCGCTTCTCACGAAGCGGGCTACCGAGGAAAACGCAGGAGCCCGGTAGCACGCTGCGTGAGCGGCGGGACCGCCTGCCCGCAGAAGGCGCGGTCGTTGAGTAGCGGGGAGATTTGAGATTGGCGCGCGGCGGCTGAGAGGGCTTTGTGGGTGGGCTCATGGCTAAAACGAAAAATTTACGGCGAGTTTATGCGGGGAAACGCGTGCTGATCACGGGTGGGCTGGGCTTTATTGGCTCGAATCTCGCGCGGGAGTTGGTGCGGCTCGGGGCGAAGGTGAGCGTGTTGGATTCGCTGATACCGGAATATGGCGGGAATCGGCGCAACCTGGCCGGGCTGACGGGGAAGGTGCACGTGCACGTCGCCGACGTGCGTGACTGGCCGAAGTTGCCTGCGCTCGTGCGGGGGCAGGATTTTCTGTTCAATCTCGCTGGGCAGACGAGTCACATGGATTCGATGACGGATCCGCAGACGGATTTGGACATTAACGGGCGGGCACAGCTGGCGATCCTCGAGGCGTGTCGCGTGCACAATCCCGGCGTGAGAATTGTGTTTGCGAGCACGCGGCAGATTTATGGGAAGCCTGATTATTTGCCGGTGGACGAGAAGCATCCGCTGCGGCCGGTGGACGTAAACGGGATCAACAAGCTCGCGGGCGAGGGGTTTCATTTGCTGTATTCGCGGGTGCACGGGATTCGGGCGACGGCGTTGCGGCTGACGAACACGATCGGTCCGCGCATGCGGGTGAAGGATGCGCGGCAGACATTTGTGGGGGTGTGGATTCGCCGGCTCGTCGAAGGGGAGGCGATCGAAGTATGGGGCGGAGAGCAGCTGCGCGATTTCACTTATGTCGACGATGCGGTGGAGGCATTTTTACTCGCGGCAGCCAAGGACGAGGCGTTCGGCGAAGTCTTTAATTTAGGCGGGCCGCCGCCGGTGACTTTGGAAGGACTCGCGGCGATGCTCGTGGAGCTGAATGGAGGAGGGTACTATGTCGTGAAGACGTTTCCGGCGGAGCGGAAGAAGATCGATATTGGGGACTACTATGCGGACGACCGGTTGATTCGAAAGAAACTGGGCTGGCGGGCACGGACGGACTTGCGCACGGCTCTGAAGCGGACGTTGGCGTATTATCGGAAAGAGTTGCGGTATTACGTCTGAGCTTGGCCGCGAGCAGGCGCAGGAGGAGGAAAAAAGATCCAAGGGTTTTCTTGCGGGTGAGAGGTGTTTTGCGACTATGCAGCGCAGATGCCCCCACCTGCTCTCAGTTTTGTCATCCCGCTTTATCGCAGTGCCGAGACCATCGGAGCGGTGGTGCGGGCGATTGAGGAGCTGCCGATCGAGGGCGGGCATGAGATTGTGTTGGTCAACGACGGGAGTCCGGATGGGACGGCGGACGTGTGCCGGGAGTTGGTCAAGAACGCGCGGGTGCCGATCACCTATGTCGAGCACGCGCGTAATTTCGGAGAGCACAACGCGGTGCTCACGGGGTGGCGGAACGCGCGCGGGGCGCACCTCGTCAATCTCGACGACGATGGGCAGAATCCGCCGGTGGAAGCGGTGCGGCTGTGGCGGCATGCGCAGGCGACGGGGCTCGACGTGGTGTTTGGCCATTACGCGGTGAAGCAGCACTCGGCGTGGCGGAATCTCGGGAGTTGGTTCACGAACCGCATGACTGATTGGGCGCTCGACAAACCACCGGGATTTTATCTTTCGAGTTTTCGGTGTGTGACTGCGTTTGTAGCGAAGGAAGTGGTGAGTTACCCTGGGCCCTATCCGTATATTGATGGGTTGTTGCTGCAGGTGACGCAACGCATCGGTTCGATTGCTGTGAAACACGAGGCCAGGGTGGCCGGTGAGAGCACTTATACCTTAAGCCGGTTACTGCGGCTATGGCTGAGTGCGTGGATCAATTTTTCAGTGCAGCCGCTGCGCGTGGCGACGGTGCTGGGGCTGATCATTGCGGTGGTGGGCATGGTGGCGCTGGGTGCGGTCGCGTGGCTGTGGTGGTGGGATCAGGGGCCGGCGACGGGCTGGGGCTGGCTGATGGCGGCGATGCTGATTTTTTCTGGAACGCAGCTGGTGCTCTTGGGGCTGATCGGCGAATATGTCGGCCGAATGTTTCTCGCGGTGAATCAGCGACCGCAGGCGGTGGTGCGGGACGTGCGCCGCGGAGGCGCCGGTGGCGCTGGTGGCGCCAGTTGAAGGAACTGAGTTGAAGTTTAAGGCGAAGGAACGGAGGGGAATATTTTTTCCCAGCGGGCGAATTCGCGAGCGAGGGCTGCGGTGAGGGCGGCGAGGGACTCGGGTGGTGGCGTACGGGTGAAGCCGTGCTGGAAGAGAAACGTGCGCAGGGCGAGGCCGCGGTCTTGGTAGCGGGGCTCGCGAAGGATTTTTTCGGAGCATTCGAGGCACCACTCGCGGAGGGCTCCCGGGTCGGTGACGAGCTCCTGCTGCCAGCGGCGGGCGAGGCGGTAGGAGTTTTCTTCGTCGTGAAGTTTCCGGCCAACGGAGGCGCTGATATGGTGGCGGACGACGCTACGAAGGGCGACCGCGTTGGTGCGACCGACCGCGCGGGCCCGGAAACAGAGGTCGACGTCTTCACCGCCGTTGACGTAGCCCTCGTCGAAGCCGCCGAGTTGCTGCCACAGCGCGCGTTTGACGAGCACGCAGGCCCCGGTGAGGGCGGGGACGGGGCGGACGGAGGAAAATAAACGCGAGCGACGCGCGGGGAGGGCGCGGTCGTGAACGGGTTTACCCTGCTGATTGATGATGATGCCGGTGTGGTCGATGGCACCCGTGCCGGCGTCGAGCTGAATGTTGCCGATGAGCCCGGCGCGGTCGGCGAGCGAGCGGTGGGCGCCGAGCATGGGTTCGAGCCAGCGAGGGAGGAAAACGAGATCGTTATTGAGGAGGGCGAGCACGTCGCCGCGGGCGATCGCGATGGCGCGGTTGTTGGCGGCGGCGTAACCGAGATTGCGGTCGTTGAGGACCACGCGAAAAGGTGGGCCGAGGGTGGCCAGCCAGGAACGGGTGTCGTCGGTGCTACCGTCGTCGACGAGAATAATTTCGTGCGTGAGACCGGCGGGGAGCGTGGCTTGCAGGCTCGCAACACAGGCGCGGGTGAGCGCGAGGTTGTTGAAAAGGGGAATGATGAAGCTGACCTGCACGCGAGGGCGCGGGATGCGCGGCGCGCCCCGCGAGTTTAAGTTTAAGGTGACGGGGAGCGGCGCGCTGACGAGCGGCGGCCCTACGCTTCGGAGGCGAGGCGGCGGAGGTAGGCGCCGTAGGAGGATTTGCCGAGACGGGTGATGTTGGCGTTGAGGCCGGCGCGGTCGATCCAACCTTTGCGGTAGGCGATCTCCTCAAGGCACGCAATTTTGAGGCCTTGGCGGTTTTCAATCACGGAGACGAATTGAGCGGCCTCGAGGAGGGAGTCGTGCGTACCGGTGTCGAGCCAAGCGGTGCCGCGGCCGAGGAGTTCCACGCGGAGAGTGCCGGCGTCGAGGTAGAGCCGGTTGAGGTCGGTGATCTCGAGTTCACCGCGTTTGGAGGGCTTGAGGGTGCGCGAGATTTTGACGACATCAGCGTCGTAGAAATAGATGCCGGGGATGGCGTAGTTGGATTTCGGTTGCGCGGGTTTTTCCTCGAGGGAAAGGACGCGACCATCGGCGGCGAACTCGACGACGCCGTAGCTGGTGGGGTCGGCGACGTGGTAGCCAAAAATGGTGGCTCCGCTGGTGCGGGCCCCGGCGGCTTCGAGCGAGCGCGTGAAATCGTGGCCGTAGAAAAGGTTGTCGCCGAGGACGAGGGCCGAGGGTTCGGAGCCGGTGAGGAAGCCGGTGTCGCCGGCGATATGGAAGGCCTGGGCGAGGCCATCGGGGCTGGGCTGCTCGGCGTAGGAGAGCTTGAGGCCGAGGTTGGTGCCGTCGCCGAGCAGTTTTTTAAAGAGCGGGAGATCGGTGGGGGTGGAGATGACGAGGACCTCGCGAATGCCGGCGAGCATCAGGACCGACAGCGGGTAATAGATCATCGGTTTATCGTAAACCGGCATGAGCTGCTTGGAGACGGCGATAGTGAGGGGCCAGAGGCGCGTGCCGGAGCCTCCGGCGAGAATTATCCCGCGACGGGAGGACGCGCCAGTTGAAGTGGGAAGTTGAAGTGGAAGAGAAGGCATCGGAGGGAGTCTTTAGCGGTCGAGGGATTTGATGAGGCCGTGGATCATGCGGGAGATTTCGCGGAGTTCGGCCACGAGAACGCGCCCAGTGTCGGAGGCAACGTAAGATAGCGCGATGCCCGGAGCATCTGCGAGCGGGTTTCTCCAGCGGAGCCTTTGGCGTAGCCGAGGAACTGCTTGAACTCAGCTTTGCTGGTGCGCTCTGCGCCCTCAGCGATGTTGTCGGAAATGCTGTTCGCCGAGCGGGTGATCTGACCCTTGAAGCCCCCGTCGCGGCAGTCGGCGAGGAGGCGATAGACCTCAATGCTCAAGCCGTGCGAACGGCGCCACACCTCAAGTTTCTCGAAGGACTCGTCGGCAGATTCCATGATGCTTCGACTTAAACTTATTGCTTAAACTGCCGGCGTTTAGCCGGCGTGGCCGAGACGTTCACGGGAGTATTTCTTGGCGGTGATGTCGGCGGCCCAGCTGCGGTGGGTGAGATACCAGTCGACGGTTTTGGCGATGCCGGTGGTGAAGTTTTCCTGGGGAGCCCAGCCGAGCTCGGACTGGAGTTTCGTGCAGTCGATGGCGTAGCGACGGTCGTGGCCGGGGCGGTCAGCGACGTAGGTGATTTGGGAGGCGTAGGGTTGGCCGTCGGCGCGCGGGGATTTTTGGTCGAGGAGGGCGCAGATGGTGTTAACGATTTCGATATTCGGTTTTTCGTTCAGGCCGCCGATGTTGTAGGTCTCGCCGAGGCGGCCTTTTTGGAGGACGAGCCAGATCGCGGCGGCGTGGTCTTCGACGTAGAGCCAGTCGCGGATCTGCATGCCGTCGCCGTAGACGGGGAGATGTTTTCCCTCGAGGGCGTTGAGAATGACGAGCGGGATGAGTTTTTCGGGGAAGTGAAAGGGCCCGTAGTTGTTTGAGCAGTTCGTCGTGAGGGTCGGGAAATGGTAGGTGTGCTGGAAGGAGCGGACGAGGTGGTCGCTGGAGGCTTTGGACGCCGCGTAGGGAGAATTAGGGGCGAAGGGAGTCTCCTCGGTGAAGGCCGGATCGGTGAGGGAGAGGGTGCCGTAGACCTCGTCGGTGGAAACGTGGAGGAAACGGAAGGCGGCTTTCTTAGCCTCGGGGAGTTTCGACCAGTAAAGGCGCGAGCAATTGAGGAGGCGGAGCGTGCCGACGACGTTCGTTTGGATGAAGGGCTCGGGGGAATCGATGGAGCGGTCGACGTGGGACTCGGCCGCGAAGTTGACGACGGCGTCGATCTGGTGTTCGGCGAGGAGGCGGGTGACGAGGGTGGTATCGCCGATATCGCCGTGCGCGAAAACGTAGCGCGAGTCGTTTGCGAGGTCGGCGAGGTTGGCGGGGTTGCCCGCGTAGGTGAGCGCGTCGAGGTTGACGAGCTTGGTCAGTGGTGAGCCTTTTTCAGTGAGGCGCTGACGGATGAAGTTGCTGCCGATAAAGCCGGCGCCGCCGGTGACGAGGAGGTTCATGGAAGGGGAGTTATTTCCGTTACGCGGATGCTTTGAGTAGCATGGTCAGCGTGATAGCTGATGAGGTGGCCCTCGTTTTCGACGACCGCCAAGGGCAGTCCATCGTCGTCTTGCAGGGTGAAAAGCGAGGGCTGAAACGGGTGGAGGGCAAGCGCCTCGATCGCGCGTTCGAGTTGCTTGCGGCGGCGCTTCGATAGGCCGGACAAATAATAATACGCGGCACCTTCAACCGACCAGGAATAGTCGAGATTCACGCGGCCTTGCGTTTCCGTACCTTGCTTTGATCGAGCGCGCGGACGCGCCGGTAATATTCCTCCGACGTGATTTCGTTGCCCGCCTGCATACTCCGGCGTCGCCGTGTCATCTCGGACCTCCAAGCGGGATTGCTGGCGCGATCTTTCGCGAACAGATACGCTTTCATCCAAGCCCGCTCCTTGGCGGTCAATTTGTCCGCAGTCTGCTTGAGTTCGGCGATCGACATGGGGGCACGTTACGGCTTATGCCGCCCTTTTCCAGTTTTTTAGGTCGCGGGCGACGGCCTCGTGGACCTCGGTCATGACGATGCCGACGGAGGCGAGCTTGGCGGAGGTCATGACGCAGTTGGAGCGGGGGGTCTTGGCGGCGGTGTGCATGAAGTCGTTTTCGTCTTTGAAGAAAACGTAGTTCTTCGGGCAGACGCCGCTCTTCAGGATGAGGTCGACGACCTCGTGGGTGGTGACGTGGCCGGGATTGGTGACGTTGTAGGTGCCGAACGGGACGCGTTTTTCCCAGCAGGCGAAGGTGGCGGCGACGAATTCCTCGAGTTGCGAAATGGAATTTTCCGCGGCGAGGAGCGTCTGGTAGCGCATCAGCTTGGTGAGGTAGTTGCGTGGGTTTTCCTCGTGGTTGAAGGGGATGCGGAGGCGCCACGTGTAGACGTGGGGCGTGCCGGCGAGGACTTCCTCACCGAGGGCTTTGGTGCCGCTGTAGAACGAGCAGTTGTTGGTACGGAACGTAAAATTAGGTGTGTCCGTCTCGCTGAAGCCGGTGCCGTCGGGACGGGAGCCGGTGTAGATGCAGCCCGAGGAAACGTGTCCCCACGGGACGCCAGCGTCGGTGCAGGCGGAGGCGACGATGCCAGGAAAGACGCCGTTGCCGAAGAGGCATTCCGCGCGGTGGAGTTCGCAGGCGTCGACGTTGGGCTTACCGGTGTAGCCGGCGGCGTTGATGAGAAACTCAGGCCGGTCGCGGAGGAGGGCGTCGCGGAGGACGGCGGGGTTGGTGTAATCCACGTCGGCGCGGCGCAGATTGCGAAAGGGGATACCTTTGCGCGCGAGCAGCGACTGATAAGCTTGGCCGACGTAACCGGAACCACCGAGCAGATAAATCATAGAGGAAACAAGCAAAGGGGCGCGGGACGGGGGAACAAGGGTTTTTTGGGGAGAAGGGCGAAGGCGGCTGCTCGGCTGCGCCGCTGTGCTGCTCGCGATGATGAAGGGGGAAAAGAAAAACCGCCATTTCTGGGGAGGGATGGCGGTTGGAAACTGCGGCGAAGAAGGAAGCGGGTGGCCCGCCCTCGCTGGCCGTTAGAATTTCAGCTTGGCGCCGAATTGTAGACGCCAGCGGGATTGGACGTTTTCGAAGACGAAATTGCTGTTCGGGACGGGTGAGTTGAAAGTCGGCGCAATCTTGCCGGCGGCCGTGTAAGTGGCGCCGCCGAGATTGAGACGGCGGAAGACGTCGTTGCTGATCAAAATCGGCTCCTCGTAGTAGTTGAATAATTTTTTGCTGAGGAAGGAGCCTAAGTTGACGAAGTCGGCGAACACCTCCAGCTGCACGTGCGAGTGGAGCGGGATGGTCTGCGAAATCTTGAAGTCGAGGCGGTTGACCCACGGCTGCCGGAAGGCGTTTTTCGGAGCGAAGTCACCGGCGAATTTTGCGAGACCGCGAGTGTTGATAAAGTCGAAGTAGGCGGCCTGCGTCGTGGCGGACATGCCGGAAAAATCGAAGCGGGCGTCGGCCGGGCCGGACGGGACGGCGACGAGATCGTTGTCGGCGCGGCTGTCGCCGTTGAGGTCGGTGTTGTAAACATAACTGAAGGGATTGCCGGAGCGACCCTCGTAGTAAAGGGACGTGAGCGTCTTCCACTGTTTCTTGAACTCGAATTCGCGGGTGAGCGTGAGCTGGAAGCGATCGCGGACCTCGAAGTCCGAGTGGGCCTCTTCGACGGCGCCCTGATTGAAGACGGGGTTGCGCTGCCAAGTGCCGGAGGCGGTCGTCTGGCCGAAGGCTTGGGCTTCGGTGGAGCGACCCCGGGTGTAGCTGAAGTTGGAGGCCCAGCGGTTTTTCAGGGGACGGTCCCACATGAACGTGAGGTAGCCGGATTCACCGGTGGCGCGTTGGCTGACGTGGTAGACGTTTACAAATTCGGCGAAGCGGGCGTTGGCGATCGAGCTGGGGTTGCCGGCGAAGCGCTGGCGACCATCGGCGCCGCGCGTGGTCGGACGGAGGTTGTCGTTGGTGACGAAGAGGGTCTTGTCGTTGTAAGTTTGGACGAACTCGAGCGACACGATGGAGTCGAAGAGCGCGAGTTTACGCTCGACGGCGAGGTTGCCGCGCCAGACGGACGGGAGTTTGATTTTGTCGTCGCTGAGATTGATCTCGTAGCGACCGCCGGCGGGGATCGCAGCGGCTGAGCCGATGGCGTTGGCGGGATCAAAGGTGCTTTGCAGGTAGGGCACGACGCCGGCGGGGGGCGTCAGGATGTTGAAGCGGCCGACGCCGGGATTCGAGTAGGAGTTGGAGAAAAACACCCACGGCGCGCGGCCCATGAAGTGGCCGACGCCGCCGCGAAACTGGACGGTGCGGTCGTCGGTGGGCGTCCAATTAAAGCTGAGACGCGGCGAGACGGTGGAAGTGCCGTCGACGGTGCCGTCGTTGCGATAGCCGAAGCGATCGAGGAAGAGTGGGTTGAACGGGGGGCGGGTGCCGCTGGCGACCATGTCGTAGCGGAGGCCGGCGAGCAACGTGAGGCGCGAGTGCACGTTCCATTTTGCTTGGCCGAAGAGGCCGGTGACGGCGGATTTGCTGACGTCGGCGGGCGGGGTGCCCTGCACGTAGAAGGCGCGGCTGAACGAGCTGATCGTGTCGGCCTGGAAGGCGGCGAGGTTGGCGAAATCGAAGAGGCCGTAGGAACCGGCGCGGAAGAGATTGTAGAAATCGTTTTCCTCGCGGTCGAAGCCGCCCGAGAACGTGAAGTCTTTCCAGAAATAATCGCCGGTGGCGCTGTAGCTCTTGGTGTCGACGAAGACCTGGTTCCCCTGGCGAAACTGTTCGGTACCGGCGACGAGGACGCCGTTGGTGACGGGATTGCCGCCGCGATCCAGACCAGGGAGGCCGAAGATGTGGATCTCAGGCAGGGTGGCGACGGTGGGGGTGAGCTGGTCCTGCTGGATGGTATTGAAGCGGACCTCGGTTTTGAAGTCGGGCGACCATTGGCTGAAGAGCGAAGTGGCGAGGGTCTTTTCCTTGCGGCTCTGCGCGTAGAAGTTCGAGGAGTAGGCCGTCGTAGCGCCGCCCGCGAGGGACACGCCGTTGAACGTCGTGCTGCCGTAGCTGCCGAACTGAGGGACGGTGCCCTCGGTCTCGCTGTAGCGGACGGAGAGGCGCTGGCCGGTGATGATATTCCAATCGAGCTTGGCGAGTTGTTTTTTGTCTTCGGACTCGTTGGTGGCGTTGCCGCCGACGCTGCCCCACGGGGAGGTTTTGCCGCTCTGGGTATTGATCTGGGCGAGGCGGGCATCGACGGCGCTGACGGTGGCGGCGGAAGGCGTGAAGCCGGCCTGCAACGGAGCCGTGATGCGGTTGAACTTCTCGTAGTTCAGGAAAAAGAAGAGTTTGTTTTGGATGATGGGGCCGCCGAGGGTGGCGCCCATGGTCGTGCGTTTGAGCGCGGGGACGACGCCGAGTGTAGGGCCAGGGGCGATGTCGGCGCCCTGACCGCGGAGGCCGAAGATCCGGTCTTTGGATACGAGGTAATAGGCCGAGCCGTGGAACTGGTTGGTACCGCTCTTGGTGACGGCGTTGATGGAGGCACCGGTGAAACCGCTCTCGCGGGCGTCATAGGGGGAGACCTGCACGGAGAGCTGCTCGAGTGTGTCGATCGAGAGGGGATTGAAGAAGGAAGCGAGGCCGCTGCCGTTGAGGCCGAACTGATCGTTGATGCGGGCGCCGTCGATGAGGATGGAATTGTAACGGTTGTTTTGGCCGAGGGCGGTGAGGTGGGCCTCCTCGCGGTCGTTGGCGCTCGACATCGAGCGGAGGGTGACGAACGGCGAGGCGCTGATCACATCGGCGAACGAACGCTGCGTGGTGGGTTTGGCGGCGAGGCGGGCGGCGTTGAGGAGGCTCCCGGCCCCGGTGGCGGCGGAGTCGAGTTCGTTGGACTCGCCTT
The DNA here is from genome assembly GCA_945874455.1 of Opitutus sp. GAS368. GTDB lineage: Bacteria > Verrucomicrobiota > Verrucomicrobiia > Opitutales > Opitutaceae > GAS368. The sequence continues at coordinate 16,133 of CAMCHO010000002.1, forward strand.
TGACGGTGAATTTCTCGAGCGAAACGATATCACCGGCGGAAGGTGTGACCGCGAAATTCACCTCAAGATCGGAGCCAAGCTGGGTGGTGAGGTCGGTGCGTTCGGCGGCCTTGAGGGAAGCGCCGCTCACGGCCACGGTGTAGGGCCCGCCGGAGATCAGTCCGCGGAAATTATAGCGGCCGTTCTCGCCGGTGGCAGCGCGGTAGGCGGTGCCCGTGGGAGTGTGCGTGGCGGTGACGGCGGCACCGGCGATCGGCTTGCCGCTGGTGTCGCGGACGACGCCGGTCAGACCGGAGGTGATGATGCCTTGCGCAGAGGCGTAAGGAGCGAGGGCGAGTGGCGCGAGCGCCAGGCCGAGAATTGCGAAGGCTGCGCCCACAGAGCGGGCAGTCTTCGCGAAGGAGGAGTGGTGAGGCGAGGTCATGGAATGGGTCAGGTCGAGATAATCGAACCGAGCATTCCGGTGCGCTCATGCGCCAAGTCCAGCGCCGAGTCGGGGGCCTTCGGCAACAATTCTGTGACAAGCGAGGGGGCGCTTTTGTTAGCGCCGCCGGTAGTCCCCGCGGCTGAAGTATTTCTCCAGCCAGACATACATGCAGATGAAGAAATAGCGGCTGCCCATTTCCTTGATCTTGAGCTTGGCGACGCCGTGCTTGCGATTCTCCCAAGAGATCGGCGTGAGGGCCCACGAGTAGCCGCGGACGATGGCTTTGAGGGGCAGCTCAACCGTGAGATTGAAGTGCGGGGCGATGAGCGGGCGGCAGCCTTCGATGACGTGGCGACGGTAGGCTTTGAACGCGTTGGTGGTGTCGTTGAGGCCGTGGCGGAAGAGGACGCGGATGAAGAGATTGGCGAGACGGTTGACGAGGAGTTTGACGCGCGGGTAGTCGCGGACTTGGCCGCCGCGAATAAAGCGGCTGCCGAAGGCGCATTCGTAGCCCTCGTTGAGCAAGTGCCAATAGCGCACGGCGTCGGCGGGGGAGTCCGAAGCGTCGGCCATCATGATGACGACGGCATCACCGCGCATGTGGTTCAGGCCGTAAACAATGGCGCGGCCGAAGCCGTGTGGGCCGGGATTTTGGACGGGGGCGAGCGTGGGGATTTCGGAACGGAGGGACTGGAGGACGGCCCACGTGGAGTCCTTGCTGCCATCGTCGACGACGATGAGTTCGTGGGGGATACCGGCGCGGGTGAATGCGGCGTAAATGGCGCGGAGCGTGGGCGGGAGGGACGCTTCCTCGTCGCGGGCAGGGAGGACGACGGAGAAAAGCGTGAGAGGAGCGGGAGCCATTACGGGAGCAGAATTTTTAACCACGGATGGACACGGATGAACACGGATAAAACGGGATACAAGAATGCAGGGGAGCGGATTTTGGTGCGGGTCGGGCGGTGTTCAACCGTGGTTAAGAAATCAGCAGTGGGCGTTATGTTGGGAGACTGGAGGACGGGGAGATCGAGGTGTGGGAGAAAGAAGAAAGAGAAAGAGGAAAGAGAACGATGGCGGTCAGAGCGGGGCGCTGAGGTCGAGCCAGGCGGGGTTTGCGCGGGCGTGGGTGGCGATTTCTTCGAGGATGGAGGTGGTCGGAGTCGTCGGGCGCCAAGACCAGAGGCGGGCGGCTCTGCCGGAATCGAGGACCATCCACGGAATGTCGAAGGGGCGGGGCTTTGGGTCGGAGGCGATGGGGTGGGGGCCGAAGGCGGCATCGCACCAATCGGTGAGTTGGCGGAGCGACCGGGCGGAGGCGGAACCGCCGGAGAAATTGGCGATGCGCTCGGAGGCGGGGAGTGCGGGCGCGGTGAACTGTTTCGCGAGGAGCGGGGCGAGGTCGCGGGGATGGAGACAATCGCGGACCTGATGCCCGTGGCCACCGAAGCCGATGTAGCGGAGCGGGCGTTGGCGGAGGTGGGCGTTCAACCAGTAGGCGAAGATGCCTTGGTCGGCGCGGCCGAATTGACCGGCCCCAGCGAGGACGCCGCAGCGGTTGATGAAGACGGGGAAGTCGAACGTGGCGCCGTATTCGAGGGCGAGGGATTCGCTGGCGAGTTTGGTGGAGCCGTAGAGGGAGACGGGGGCGGCGGTGGAAAATTCCTCGGAGACGCCGGCGGGTGTGAGGCCGGGAGGGAGAGAGGAGAGGGGAAGACGGGGAGACGGGGAGAGGGGGAGAGGGGGAGCGGGGGAGATGGGGCGGAAGGCGTGGTCGGCGACTTCGACGGGGAGCGAGGCGAGAGGAGGGATGCTGTAGACGCGACTCGTAGAGATGAGGATGAAGCCGGCGCGGTGAGTTTTGCAGAACTCGAGCATATTCACCGTGCCCCCGAGGTTGTGCTCGATGAGTTGGCGCGAGCTGGTCTGGCCGTCGACGCCGGCGAGGACGCTGGGGTTGGCGGCGGCGTCGATGACCCAATCGACGGCAGGGAGGGTTTCGAGGTCGCTGGGGGCGCGGAGGTCGCCGTGGAAGAGTTTGACGCCGATTTTTTTTAGGGCGTCGCGATTCGACTCGCTGCCGGGACGGATGAAATTATCGAAGCCAAAGAGGGAGTGGCCGGCGCCGGATTCGGCGAGCGAGCGCGCGAGGGTGCTGCCGACAAAGCCGCACACACCGGAGATCAAAATTCGCATGGGATGAGTGAAAGGGAGAGTGAGGGTGAAAGTGAAGTGCGGATTGAGCGGAGAATTGTGGGTTCAAACGCGCGGTGGAGATGCGGCGTGGCAATCTTCACCCTTCCCTTTCCCCGTCACTTTCACTTTCACTGCTCTGCATGAGTCAAATCCGCGGGGACTACAAATCGGTGTGGACGGCGCTGTCGGGCAGCAAAGAAGACGCGTACATGGTCGTATCCGGCTATACGGATGAAGAGAAGTTCCACGCGGACGCGGAGGACACGCTCTACATTTTGCGGGAGACCACGGGCATCAAGCCGACGGATACGTTTTTGGAGATTGGGTGTGGGGTGGCGCGGGTGGGGCGGGTGTTGTCGCCGTTTGTGCAGGAGTGGATCGGCTGCGATGTGTCGCCGAATATGATCAAGCTCGCGAATCGCCGATTGCTCGGGCTGACGAATACGCGGTTGCAGGAAATTTCCGGCTACGATTTGCAGCCGATTCCGGACAACTCGGTCGATGTGGTTTACACGACGGTGGTGTTTATGCACCTCGAAGAATGGGATCGTTATACGTATGTGCTCGAGGCGATGCGGGTGCTGAAGCCGGGCGGGCGTTTTTATTGTGACAATGCGAACATCGCGTCGCCGGAAGGGTGGGCGATGTTTGAGGCGAGCCGCACGCAGTTTCCGCCGCAGAAGCGGCCGGCGCAGATTTCAAAATGTTCCTCGGTGCCAGAGTTCGAGGCGTTTTTCACGCACGCGGGCTTTGTCGACTGGCAGGTGAAGACGCGGCCGATGTGGGTGTATGGTTGGGGTACGAAGCCGGGAGCGTAGTGAGTGGCCGTACGGGGCTCGGGAAAACGGCATAAAAAAGGCGGAGGCCACGTGGCCTCCGCCTTGGAGTGATGCGGACTGAGGGCAGCCCGGGATCAGAACTTCAGCGTGTTGCGTAGGATCCAGTTGCGGGCAGGGGACTGCACGAAAGAGCCCTCGGAGTAGCTCTTGTCGGTCACGTTGTAGAGACCGAAGTTCGAGTGGATCCGGTAGCCGAGGATTTCCCAAGGATAGCTGGCCGTGAGATCGAACACGAGGTAGTCGCCGGCTTGATAGCCGCCCGCAAGGGGGTTCCAATCGACCGCACGGGAGACGACCGTTTCGGAGGAATAGCGGGCGCCGAGACCCACGGTGGCGCCGCGGCCCTGACCGCCGAAGACGCCATCGGTGAACGTGTATTTTCCGAAGAAGTTAAAGCGGAATTCGGGAACGTTTTCGATGCGGGCCTGATAGTAGATGTCCGAGGCGACCTTGCCGGCGGGAGCGAGCGCGTTGTAGGCGGTCGTGCCGGGAGCGGCGCGGGTCTTATCGTAAACGGTCTTGGCGGTGTAGAGCCAAGAACCGTTGACGACGGCTTGGAAGTTGCGGCGTGGAGTCCAGATGACCTCGGCCTCAGTGCCTTCGATGCGGTTCTTGAGGTCGGTCGTGCGCCAGCGGAGGAGGCGGGTATTGCGGAACGGCGAGCCCACCGGGAAGAGCTCGGTGCTGAAATTCAGCGGCTCCTCGAGGTTGGACTGCTTGGCGCCGTCATCGAGCATTTGGTTTTCGCGTTCGCCCCGGAAGATCGAGAGCGTGCCGACGATCTTGCCGTCGAGCTTCGACATCTTGGCGCCCACTTCCCAATTCATGCCCTCTTCGTTCTTGATCACGTCATACACGCCGCGGCTGCCGAGTAGCGTCTGAAACTGCTGCAAGGAGGTGATGGTCTGGCCGAGGTAGCGGAAGGACTGGCCCGCGGTGCCGCCAAAGCCGAAGGCACGTGCAGCGTCATACCACTGGGTTTCGTCACCCACGAACAGGCCGCCGACGCGACCGCTGTTGAACTTGAAGGTCTTCGAGTTGGAGGCGTAGAGGCTGATTTCCTTGGTGAGGGCGAAGGAGAGGCCACCCATCCATGAATCACCCTTTTGGTCGGTGGAGAGGCCGCGTTGATAGTTAATGGAATGACCCCAGACGTCCTCAGGAAAGGCAGCCGGATTGAGGTGCATATCCGGGAAGTAGATGAACCACGGATAATTGTTGGGCTGATACTGACCGCGGGCCCAGCGTTTTTCGCGACGGTAACCGGCGAGCAGGGTCAAGCGATCATCGAGGATCGAGGCCTGATAGTTCAGGTAGGCCGAGTGCTGTTTGTCCTTGTAACCGTCGAGGGCATTGCGATCCGACTGGTGGTAGACACTGATGTCGGGGTAGATTTCCGCGCCTGGATCAAAGTTCGAATAGATCTGACGCACAGGCTTGATGTTGCCCGCGCGGTCTTTGATGACCTGATTGAAAGGCACGTTGCCGTGGTTATAGATGCCGACGTTGGTGCCGCGGTAGTCGGGGTTCGAGGTGGTGTTGCGCGCGCCGGGGAGGAAGGCCCATTGGGCGTCGGTGGCGAGCTGGCCGCCGAGGAACTGCTGGTAGGGGGTGATGCGTTGGAAGCCGGCGAGGAGTTTGCTCTTAACGCCGAACTTCTCGAACTTGAGGACGGCATCGACGTTGTGCGTTTGGGCATACCGATAATAACCGGAGAGATTGCCGGTGCCCATGTTCCAGTTTACACCGTTTGCGTAGGGCTGAAGGATGGCCCCGCCTTGGCCGACGGAATAGTTCTCGGATTTTTCGTTAAAATAATTGTAGCGGACGTCGAGCCAGCTGAACGGACTGATGTCGGCGGTCAGGGAAAGGTTGTCGATGGTGTTCTGGAAGTTCGCACCACGGCTGGTGTAATTGAAGGCCTCGTCGAGCACGAACTGGCCAGCGGCGTTGGTGACATAAGCACCACGTTGGACGTTCGTGTAAGCGGGGAGACTGAAGTTCCCCGTGGCGATGCGCTTGTTGTTGATGTAAGCGCCGTAGGCGAGGGTAGGAGTCGAGGTGCCTTGGACGACGTTGGCCGTGAGGCCGTTGCCGGTGTTGGCCAAGATCGTGTTGGCGAGTGTCGCCGTGGACGAACCAAATTGGCCGGTCGCGGCGGCATTTTTCCAGCCGGCGAAATCGCTAAAGATCCAGTCGAAATCGTTCCAGCTGAACTTCTCGCGGATGAATTCCGCTTCGGCCGTGATCTTGACCTTGCCGGAAGCGAACGGAACGAACGAGAGCGAGGGATTGACGCTGTTGGAACGACGGAACTCGAAGCGGCGTTCGCCTTGGGTATCCTCCCAGTTGGCGACAACGCGGAGGGCCGCTTTGTCCGAGAGAATGGCGTTGTGGTCGAGATTCACCTTCTCGCCCGAATTGTCGTTGATCTGGTGGCTGACCGACGTCGCATTCTTGCCGAAATCGGGGAGTTTGCTGATGTAATTGATTACGCCACCGGGGTAGCCTTGGCCGAAGAAGACGGCGGCGGGGCCTTTGACGACTTCCACGCGCTCGATGTTCTCGAGGTTGTAGGAGGTGTAGCGGAAAATGCCGTTACGCATCAGACTGTTGACGACGAATCCGCGCATCGTGAACGTGCCTTGCGGGGTCGCGGAATTGGCCGGGACACGCATGGCAAACCGGGTGTCGCCCGAGGCGGCCGCCGAATAGCGGAACAAATCGGTGAGGGACCGGCTGTTGGTGTCGTCGAGGAATTCGCGCGAGATCACCTGCACATTCAGGGGGATCTTCTGGATCTCCATGCCGATGCGCGTGGCGGTGGCGGAGTTCGTCTTAAGGTAGCCGTAGTCCTTGTCAGAGCGAACCTCGAACGGCGTGAGTGCTTGCACGCCTTCGTCGGTTTTCAGCGTTGTGGGGGCGTTGGCTGCCGGGGCTTTGGCGGCGGTCGTGGCAGCGGAGGGGGCCGGAGCGGCGGGGGCGGCCTTGCCCTCGAGCTCGGCCAAGCGTTTGCGCAGGGCGGCGTTTTCGTCCTGCAGACGACGCATGGAGTCGGCTGATGGCGCTTGGGCAAAGCTCGTACTGGCGGCGAGGGACGCCGCGAGGCACAGGCTCACGAGTTTCTTGGCTCGGTCGAGTGAGCTCGACGGATTTGTTGTTGGTATCATGGTTTTGTGGTGGGGATTTCGGGTTTCCACCGGCGGAGGCCGGCGGAGGTTAGACCTGAAAAGTGATGGGAAAACGGGGAGGTTGATACAAAGCGTGCGGGTGCAGCGAACTGAAAAATGAGGGGGTGGCGGATCAGGACCCGTTCGTGGGTTTGGGCTCAATCAGAGTGGGGGATATCGTGACGCCCACGCGGCCGCTGGCGCCGGGGTTTTCGATGCGCCACATGAGGTGATCGACGACCTTGCGCACGAGGGTGGGCAAATTGATGTCCACCGCGGCGGGCAGGTGATCGAGGTTGTGGTAAATTACGGGATTGAAATTGCCGAGGACGGCCTCGAAGTCGCGGCCGGCTTGTTGGCCAGCCTCGCGCAGGGTGCGAAAGAACGTGCCGCAAAAGTGGTCGACGGGCACGTAGAGGCCGCTGGGACGCGGTTTGGCGGCGAGGAAGCGGCGGACTAGGGTGTCGCTCTCGCCGTTGGCGTTGTTGATCTCGAGGTAGCTCACGCCGGGGTTGGCATTGCCGAGAATACTGTGGACGTGGAGACCGATTTCGCCGGCGTGTTGAACGAAAGAGCGCACGCGGCGGGCGATGGCGCTGTAGTCGGGATCGGTGGAAATGACGGCGACGGATTTGTGGCCGCGGCGCTTGAGATATTGGGCGGCGAGCTGGCCGTTTTCCTCGTTATTGGGTTCGACGAAATCTCCGGGAAACGTGGTCGAGCGGCGCGTCATGAACCACACGTGAGGGAGACTGCCGAGGCGGGCGAGGCAGGCGGCGGAGGGCTCCATGCCCTGGATGATGATCCCGTCGAGCTTGGCCTCGGCGAGGCGGCTAGGGAGCTCGTTAGGCGTATTCGAAAAGAGGACGCTGAGATCGACGCGATAACGGGGATTACCGGACTGGATTTGGAGGAGCTGGTCTTGAAACCAATTGAGGCTGGGATTGTGGGCTTTGGCCCCGACGAACCAGACGCCGACCCTGCGCAGGTCGGGCTTGCGGGACTTGGGGCCGCGGCGGCGATCGAGCGGGGTGGGGCTGTAGTTGTGCTGCCGCATCACGGCCTGAATCCGGGCCAGACTCTCGGGGGCCACGATGGCAGGTTGATTGATGGCACGGGAAACCGTGGCCGGGGAGACCTTCGCTTTTTTGGCGATCTCAGCAATCAACATGGGGTGAGGCAGGGAAGGGGAATGAAACTTTCAGAAGGAGGGATGAAAAGAGATGAAAGGCGTCAAGCGTTTTGACGGGGTCCTGGCAGCGCGGTTTCTAGGGCGGGAAGAGGGCTGGGACAGGAAAAATTCCGGACAGGAACGGCAGCAGGGCGAGGCGACACCGGTGGGCGCTCAGTGTCCTGAGCGAGGAGAGCATCGGGTGAAGGCGGGGGGGGGAGGCGCCGCTCCGGGGATCACCGGCGCAACGCGCGTTGCCAGGCTCCGAGGAGTTCGGTGCGGGCGCGGACGGCGTCGGGCCAGGCGTGGGGATCGGTGCTGACATGGTAGCCGTGGCTCATGCCGAGTTCAGGGCAGACCCAGAGCTCGTTGCCGGGGCGGGGGCCGGCCAGCCAGCAGGCGAAGAGATCCTCGGCGAACACGAGGTAATCGCGGAATTCCGGGGTGAGCGTGCCGCGACCGTTGGTGACGGGCACCTGGCAATGCTGGCTGTTGAAAGGGCGCAGGTGAAACATCTGCGAATGCTGGATGAGCTGCGGCCAGACGAGCAGGCGGGCGGAGTAGTCGGCCGGCAGCATGTGCTTCGAGACGGCGAAATGGGAGTGATCCCAGGTGACGGGCAGGAGCTCGCCGGTGGCGCGACGATAGAGGCGGGCGATCTCGTCGAATTTCTCCGGAGTCTCGGTCGAGGTGTCGCGGTGGGTCTCGATGTGGACGGAGACGCCGAGCTTGCGGGACTCGCGGATGAGTTGCACCGCGACGCGGGCGGCGGTGGCGGGCGGGGTGTCGTGGTTGAGGAGCTGGATGTTGATGAAACGCACGCCGAGATCGCGCTGGGCGATGAGGCGGGGGACGGCATCGGCGACGCTCTTGGCGTCGAAGCCGCTCATGAGGCAGAGGCCGAGGCGGTCGGCGACGAGCTTCATCTCCGGGGTGATGAAAGCGCACACGCCGTCGAAGCCGGCGGCCTTAATGGCGCGGAGTTGGTGGGCGACGGACCACGCGCGCTGGGGGGTGGGCCAGCCGATCAGCGACCACGTAGTCGCGCACATGACGAGGGCGGGGGTGGGGGCTTTGGTTTTCATGAATGAACTGAAAAAACATGAAAACGGTTATTGAATTTCAGGACAGCGCCAGCTTATTCCCGAAGACGCGTCGTCCGGCAGTGTTGTCGGTGTGGCGCGCCCTGAGTATGTCTGACTCCCCCTTCACCCAACGAGCTTCGTGGATTTGGTCCGCGGAGGCGACCCATGCCACGCCGGCTCCGGATGCGGCCACGCCCTCGCACTATCAAGTGCGGATGTTTCGAAGGACCTTTGCGGTGGACGCGGAGCGAGCGGAAGAGGCCCGCTTGGTGGTGCACGTGTCCGGCGACAGCCGCTATTTATTTTTCTGCAACGGAGAGCTGGTCGGGCGCGGTCCGGCCAAGGGGGATGTGAACCACCATTTCTACGAAACCCTGGAGCTGACGCCGCGATTGCGGGCGGGGCGCAATGTGCTGGCGGCGCTCGTGCTCGACATGTCGCGGGTGGCGCATCGGCCGGCGCACCTCGGCGCGCCGTGTTCGGTGATGACGTATGCGGGCGGGTTCGTGTTGGATGGGGTATTGCGGGGCGCGGGCGCGGCGGTGGGTGGCGGCGGTGGCGCAGCCGTGGCAGGCGATGACGTGTCGACGGATGAGCACTGGAAAGTCGCGGTGGATTCGGCGCATCGATTTCAAAATGAGGGCACGACCTTCGAGGGGTATCAGGGGTATTTTGAGCACCGCGTGTCGAAATTGATTCCAGACGGGTGGACGACCGCGGAGTTCGACGACTCCGGGTGGTCGGCGGCGACGGTGCTCTATCGGGCGGAGTTGCTGGTGAATCGGCGCGATCCGACGAGTCCGTATGGGCTGGTGCCCCGGATGATTCCGGCGATGGAAGAGCGTGCGGTGGGCGCGGCGTTTAAAGACGTGTTTTTGCCAGGTGGCGGTGAGCCGTCGGTGGCGTGGCGGAATGGGGTTGCGCAAGGGAAGACCGTGACGGTGCCGCCGCGCACGACGGTAGAGGTGATCGTCGATGTGGGTGAGTTGACGACGGGGTTTCCGCAAATCGAGACGACCGGTGGGGCGGGGAGTACGGTGCTCCTCACGTATGCGGAGGCGCTCAGGCTGCCCTGGGGTACGCCGGGGGCGAAATTGCTGGGGCGGCAACAACCGCTGGCGAATCTGGCTTCGCATTTTGCGGATGAAAGCACGGGCTGGACGTTTGACCGGCGCGGGAAGATTTCCGGTTGGCGCGACCGCTGGGAACCGGCGGGGAATCAGGCGGACGGGGTGGGCGTGGTGAGCGCAAGGGCAACGGGCGAGGTGTTCGAGCCGCTGCATTGGCGGGCGTTTCGGTATATCGGGATTACGGTTACGACGGGGCACGAGCCGCTCACGATTTGTGGGCTGCGGTATCGGTTCACGGCCTATCCGTATCAGGTGGCGGCGGAGTTTGCGTGCTCGGACCCGCGCCTGGAGAAAATTTGGCGGGCGGCGCTGCGCACGATGCGGCTGTGTTCGCACGAGACGTTTGAGGACTGTCCTTATTACGAGCAGATGCAGTATGCGGGTGACACGATGATCACGTCGAAGATCGCGATGCTCACGACGGGCGACTATCGGCTCACGAAGCAGGCGCTGTATCACTTCGACTGGTCGCGGTTGTCGGATGGGCTTACGCAGAGCCGGTTTCCGTCGCGGCTGGTGCAGGTCATCCCCTCGTGGTCGTTGCACTGGATCACGTGTGCGCGCGACTACGTGGCGTGCTCGGGGGACGTCGCGGTATTGCGGGATTTGTTGCCGGGGTTTCGCGCGGTGCTGGATTGGTTTCGCCGCCACGGTGACGTCGATGGGTTACCGGAAAAATTGCCGTATTGGAATATCACGGACTGGTGTCCGTGGTGGCCGCGCGGCGTGGTGCCGGGCTCCGCGACGGGGCCGACGTGTATTATTTCCGCGCAGTATATTTTGGCGCTCGACGAGACGGCGGGGCTGTGCCGGCTGGTCGGACGGGAGCGGGAGGCGGGGGAGCTGACTGCGGAAGCGGACGCGCTACGAGGGAAACTTCACGCGCGTTTTTGGTCGGAGGCCGCAGGGCTCTATTTTGACCGGCCGGGCGGACCGGAGATCAGCCAATACGGCAATGCGTGGGCGGTGGTGTGCGGCGCGGCGGGAGCGCGGGAGCGGGAGATTTTGCGAAGGCGTTTTCCGCACGACGAGACGTTGGCGCCGGGGTCATTTTTTTGGTGGCACATCGGATTTCGCGCATTGGCGGAGTGTGGTGACTACGACCGGATGCCAGAATTTCTGGGGCCGTGGCACGAGTCGGTCGAGGCGGGGCTCGATACGTTTGTGGAGGAGAACAGTTATTGGCGGTCGTTGTGCCATGCTTGGAGCGCGCATCCGGCGTTGGAATTCTTGACGCGCGTGCTCGGAGTGACGCCGGCGGCGCCGGGGTTTTCGGAAATCGCGGTCGAGCCGCGGATGTGCGGCCTGACCCACGCGAACGGAAAAATCTGCACGCCGCGCGGGCCGATCACGGTGGCGTGGCGCCGGGAAGGCGGACGGTTGTGGGTGGAGATTGATGCGCCGCGGGAAACGCCGGTGCACGTGACCTTCCCCGACGGTACGAAACGTGAATTCGCTGGTGGGCGGTGGGCGGAAAGCGGGTTGCTGCCATGAGCACGGAGCCACGACTCGAACACGAAGGCGCGGGGGTGGTGCGCGTGCTGCGGGCGGATGGCGGGCTGCTCTGGCGTTATGTGTTTGGCGGCGGCACGCCGGCGAACGAGTCGCCGCGGCCGTATGCCCATCCGGTGTGTTCGCTGGCGGGCGACGTCTTGACGAATTTTCGCCCCAACGACCATCCGTGGCATCACGGGCTTAGCCTCACGATCACGAGCGTGGGTGGGACCAATTTCTGGGGAGGGCCGTCGCACCGGGCGGCGGACGGTTATCAATGGCGGGATGATCACGGCGTGCAGATTCACCGTGCTTGGAAAGTCTGTACGGCGGAGCGACTGGAGCACGCGGTGGACTGGTGTGAACCGCGGTCGGGCCGTGAGCTGCTGCGCGAGCACCGCACCCTGCTGACGAGCGTCACGCAGGCGGAGTGGTCGTTGCGCTGGACGAGTGAACTGGCCAATGCGTCGGGGCAAGATCTGGCGCTCGACCATTACGAATCGCGGGGTGGTCTGGCGGGTTCGCACTATACGGGGCTGCAATTTCGCGGGGCGCGCGACCTGCTCGACGAGCATGGTGATGGGCGCATCGGGATCACGGCGGACGGCGCACTGGCCGGTGAGGCGGCGGTGCAGGGAGCGGAGACCGCCGGGATGGAGTGGAATTGTCAGCACGACGGCACGCTGCGGCGCACGCGGATCCGGTTTGAAAATCTGGAAGGTCCGCTCCCTTGGTTTGTGCGCGCGAAAAATCCGTTGGCGGCGTTTTCGTTTCACCGAGGCACCCGCGCGTTATCCGCTGGTGCGACCTTGCGCCTCGATCATCGTTTGGTGTTCTCTCACGCATGAACCTCGATCGAAAAACGTTTCTACGGCGGTTGGGCGTGGGTGCGGTGGGGCTGGCCGCAGGGGCGTCGACGCGCGGTGAACAACGTGCGGCGGCCGCGGCGGCGTGGCCGGTGTATTCCGAGCGCGAGCCCGAGCCGTATTGGACGGCGATTCGTGCTCAGTATTTGCTGACGCCGGGCTTTGCCTACCTCAACACGGGCGGGCTCGGGCCGGCGGCGGGGCCGGTGCTGGATATTTACGACCGGACGTCGCGCCGGTTGCAGGAAAAGTCGGAGACGGGCCACGCCTTGTTTGCGGAGGCGAGGAAGGTGCTTGCGCGGTTTCTCGGCGCGGAACCCACGGAAATTTCCTTTGTGCGCAATGCAACGGAGGGCAACGGAATCATCGCGGCGGGGTTGGCGCTGAAGGAGGGCGACGAAGTGATTTTTGACGATCACGCGCATCCGGGCGGCGCGTTTCCGTGGATCAACCAAGCCAAACAGCGCGGGGTGGTGGTGCGCATGTTCGAGCCGAGTGTGGCCGATGCAGCGGAAAATTTGGCGCGGATTGTGGCCCTCATTACGCCGCGCACGCGCGTCGTGCAGGTGTCGCACGTGACGGCACCGACCGGCATTGTGCTGCCCGTGGTGGCGATCGCGAAGCTCTGTCGGGAGCGGGGGATTTGGTTTCACATCGACGGGGCGCAGTCGGCGGGGATGTTCCCGTTTGAGCTGCGCGCGATCGGCTGCGATTCGTTCGCCACGAGCGGACACAAGTGGATCGGCGGACCGCATGAGACGGGCGTGCTGTTTATCCGGCGTGAAAAATTAGACGAGGTCGCACCGACTATGGTGGGGGCCTACTCGAGTGACCAAGCGGATCTATCGATGGCGATGGCCTTCGTGGCCGGCACGCAGCGGCACGAGTATGGCACGCGCAACGCGGCGGCGGTCGTCGCGCTGGCGGCGGCAGCGGACACACAGGAGCGCATTGGGCGCGAACGGATCGCGGCGCGGGGACGGGCGATGGTGGCGCGGGTGCGTGCAGGCATCGCGGCGCTGCCCGACGTCGACATCCTCACGCCGGCTAATCCGGAGCTCAGCGCGGCGATGATCGCGTTTCGCACGCCGCGGATCGCCTACGACAAATTGTTCGGGCGGTTGCTCGGTGAGCATCGCTTGCGGTGCCGACCGGTGTCGGAGCAAAAACTGAATGCGGTGCGCGTGTCGCTGCACCTGTGCAACGGACTGGACGAGTGCGACCGCCTCGTCGCGGCGATGACCGCGATTCTGAAAACAACGTGATGCCCGCGTTATTGGACTTCCACGATCATCTCGATCTCGACTACGGCGCCGCGGGGGAGCGACGCCATGCCGAGGGCGGCGCGGGCGTGTTTGCCGCGGTCGCCGAAGACCGCGACGAGCAAGTCGGAGCAACCGTTCATGACGGCAGGCTGCGCCGTGAAGTCGGCGGTGCCGTTGACGAAGCCGGAGACCTTCACGATTCGCTTCACCCTCGACAGGTCGCCGATTTCTTTTTTCAGCGAGGCGAGCAGAGCGAGGGCGGTGGTGCGGGCGGCGGCGTGGGCGGTCTTTTCGTCGGTGTCTTGGCCGACCTTGCCGGCGATGACTTTACCGGCGGCGTCGTACGGCAAGTGGCCGGAGAGGAAGACGAGATTACCGGCGCGCACGGCGGGCACGTAGTTGGCGATGGGCGAATTCGTCACGGGCAGGGTGAGACCGAGGGCGGCGAGTTTCGCCTCGGGCGAGGTGGACGTTTCGGCAGCGCCGAGCGACGCGAGCGAGACGAGGGAGAGGCACAGGGTGGTGATGAGGAGACGGCGCATGGTGGCGACACGTTGAATTTATGATCATCGCACGACGACTATTTTTTTTCGCGCTGGCACTTTTGACTACGGGGGTCGGCGCGGCCGAGTTGCGACATGATCTCTATGTGTGCGTGAATCTGAGCGGGCAGGGGAGCGTAATGGGGCGGAGTGGACCCTTGTTGAGCGGCCTCTATCGCTCGGCCGACCGCGAAAACTTTGAGCACCTCGGGCCGCACCACATTCGCACGTTTTCGCTGGCGCACGATCCGAGCGATCCGGCGCGGTTGTATGTGGCGCTGCTGGACGGCGTGCTGCGCACGCCGGACCGCGGGAAGACGTTCCGGATCGTCACGAGCTGGGACATGACGGAAGCCAAGTCGATCTCCGTGGACCGCAACCGGCCCGAGCACGTCTACGCAGGGATTCCCGACGGGATCGCGGTCTCGCATGATCGCGGGCAGACGTGGCAACGGATGAACGCAGGTATTCGCCGCGCCTATACCGAGGCGATTTTGGTCGATCGCACGGCGGCAGGCCGCGTGCTCGCAGGCACTGAGAAAGGTCTCTACCTCACCGAGGACGGCGCGCGCACGTGGCGGCTCGTGCACGGGACCGAAAAAGTCACTCATAGCCTCCGGCAATCACCGCACGACCCGAAGGTATTTTTTGCCGCAACGGGTGGCGATGGGGCGCTGTGGTCGTCGGACCGTGGCCTCACATGGACGCGCCTAGCAGGAATTTCGACAGAGAGAACCTTGCACAATGGCGAGTTTGATCCGCGCGATGCGCGCCGCTTGGTTTATTGTGGCTGGGGCGCGGGAGTACAGGTGTCGGCAGACGGGGGTAAGACCTGGCTCGACCGGACGGCGGGCCTGCCGAAGCGCGAGGTGTGGAAAGTGGCGATCGATCCAGACCTGCCGGATCGGATTTACGCAGCGCCGTATATGGAGCCGTTGTTCGCGTCGGATGATTTCGGCCGGACCTGGCGGAAGCTCCAGTGGGAGAAAGCGAATGTCTTCGATCTCGTGTTTGTACCCCGGAAATGACCATGAAAACTCGATCGCGCGTCGGCGCTTTTTTTTCTGTCCCGCCTCTCACGAGGCGGGCGACTACGTTAGTCTCGCTGCTGTTGCTCGCGGTGGTGACGGTCGGACTTGAGGCGCAACCGTCCTTCACGGCTCCGCCGCCGTCGACCGCGCCGGTGGAAGATCCGGCGCTGCGGCGCGACCAGTATCTGGCGCGCCGCATGGAGGCACTGCGGTGGCGGGCGGCGATGGCGACGCCGGGTGATCCGACGAAACTCGGACTCGCCGAGATTGCGGCGAAACTCGCGCTGCGCGAAGACGCTGCGGCGTGTTCGGAGCGTTTGATTGAACTGATGAAGAAGCCTGCGGCGGACATGTTCTGGATGTTTCCCGTGACCTGCATTTCGTATCTCGGCCGAGACCAGCTCACGGGTGAAGCCAAGGCGGCGATTCGCGAAGCGTGGCGCACGTATTATCCGCTGCGCGGCGACACCGAGAATCACTGGGTGATGTATTACACGACGATGCATCTCATGGCCCAGCTCTGGCCCGGTGAGGGCGAAGACCGTTGGTTCAACGGTAAAACATCAGCGGAGATTTCGGCGGAATCGCGCGCCTGGTTGCTGCACTGGATGGAGCTGACGACGACGATCGGGCAGGGCGAATACGACTGCACCCACTACCTGGGGGAATATTCGATTCCGATGTTATTTCTCGCCACCTGGGCGCAGGACCCGGAGATGCGCCAGCGCGGAAAGATGATGCTCGACTGGGTGATCGCGGATTTTGCCGTGGAGACGCTCAATGGGATCTACATCGGTTCGCATGCGCGCACGGACGACACGACGGTGTTGGAGAAATGGAACGCGCTCTCCTCGTATTTTGCGTGGCAGCTGCTCGGGAATTGTCCGCCCCAGGCGAGCTACGGCGGCTGGGGTATTTATTTCGCCACGGTGGCGGACCACTACGAGCTGCCGGAGGTGATCTATCGCATCGGCACGGATCGCAGCGGCGCCTACACGCATCTGGAGCGCAAACGCACGCGGCACCGTTGGCGTAATAGCGACGTGCGTAATGCGCCGGTTTACAAAACGAGTTACGTGACGAAGGACTACGCGCTCGGCTCCGACCAAGGCGGCCTGCTCCAGCCGATTCAGCAGCACTCGTGGGATCTCACCTGGGCGGTGCCGGATCCGCGCGGGGTGCACAACACGATCTTCTCGGTGCAGCCGTTCTATGGGGCGGAAGAGTTGATGATGTATTTCACGGAGATGCCCGACTACATGCCGGCGGCGGTGACGTTTCAGGGGAAGCCGACCTACATTGCGGAGAGCAAACTCCTCGGGGGTTCGCCGTATGAGCAGATTTTCCAGCAGGAGGACACGTTGATATCGTTGAGCGATGTGCCGGCGAGTGCGCCCTGGAAACAAGTGAACGGTTTTTTCTCCAAAGACCTCGCGTCGATCGAGGAGGACGCGTCGGGTTGGATATTTGCGCAGGGTGGCAGCACTTATATCGCCTACCGTCCGCTCGCGGGCTACGAGTGGCGCCCCTTGGAGAAAGGCGGGAAACGCCTCTTCTCGCCGCACGCGAAAAACGGAACGCTTTTGCAGGCGGCGGCGGCGAGTGAATTCAAGAGCTGGGACGCGTTCAAGGCGGCGATCCGCAGACTGCCGCTTGAGATCACGTTGACGCCGACCCCACGCGTGACCTTCACCACGCTGCGCGGGAAGAAAATCGAGGTCGCTTATGGTGCTGCGCCCCGCGTCGATGGGCGGGTGGTGGATTACGCCGGGCAGTGGAAACTATTCGCCGGGCCGTATCTCAACGGGGAGGTCGGCGGTCGCACGCTCACGATGACGCACGGCCGTTTGAAGCGCGTGCTCGATTTCAACACGCTCACGATTACCGATGCCGTGTTACCTTAAAGAGGGTCAGACTGCGGTTCGCTTGGTGAGTGGACTGAGCTGGGCAAGGCGGACGGGAGGCCGCTCTTATTGGCGGCGCGCGATGCTGGTGGTTTGCGTCGGGGTTACGTTGGGAGCGGCCGAACCGGCGACGCCGCACGCGTTCCTCGAAAAACTCTGCGACGATTTCGGCGGGCGGCTGACGGGCAGTGTGGCTAATGCCGGCGCGATGGAGCGGCTCGCGTCGGAGCTGCGCGCGCTCGGTTATGCGCCGGAAAACATTCCGTTCACGATGCCTGGTTGGGAGCGCGGAGACGACCGCGTGGAGGTGCTCGCGCCGTTGGCGCGACGCCTGCGGGTGGCCGCGCTCGGGTATGCGGAGGCGCACGCGTCCTTCGACGCGGACCTCGTCGACTTGGGCAATGCGAAGGCTAGCGATTTGGATAAGTTAGAAACGCGCGGACGCATCGGCGTGCTCTCGCCGACCACGGCGTTGCAGACGAGTGAGATTGTGGCGATGGCGGTGGCGCGAGGGCTGCGGGCCGTGCTGTTTATTAACCGCGAGGGCGGCGGGCAATTGCTGGCGCGCACGGGGAGTTTTTCGGGCACGCCGCTGCCGATACCGATTTATTCGCTCGCACAGGAGGAAGGGCGATGGTTGCAGCGGCTCTTGGCGCGCGGTACGCCGGTGCGTTTACGGATGGAAACGAAGTCGCGCTGTCGCGAGGTGGCCACGGCGAATCTGCGACTCATCGTGCCGGGTCGCGTCGTTTCGCGGCTCGTGGTCGGCGCGCATTTCGACAGCTGGGATCTCGGGCAGGGCGCGATGGACAACGGCATCGGGATTGCGCAGCTCTACGCTTTGGCGGTGGCCCTGCGCGGTGCGACGCTTCATCACACGGTCGAGCTGATCTGGTTTAATGGCGAGGAGCAGGGCCTCGCCGGATCGCGGTTGGCGGCGGCGCAGCTCGGGACGACGCCGATCGTGGCGATGATGAATCTAGACATGGTCGGCGTGCCCATCGGCGTGAACGCGCTCGGCGACGATTCGCTCGTGCCGGCATTGGAACGGTGGCAAGCGGCTCGGCAAGGCACGGCGCGGCTGGCGAAGGGGGTGGAGAATATCAACTGGGTCGGCAGCGACCATACACCCTACCAACTCGCCGGCGTGCGCGCGCTGACCTTCAACGGTCCGATTCCGCGCGAGTCGGTGCGCCACTATCACGACATGGCGGATACGATCGACAAGGTGTCGCCGCAGTTGATCGACGATTCGGCGGCCGTGATCGTCGATGGCGTGCGCGCGCTGGCGGCGGATGAAACCTTGCGGGCGGAGCGGCGGTCGCCGTCGGAAACGGAAAAGCTTTTCACGCGCTTTGGCTTGGAAAAACGGATGAAGGCGATGGGGCTGTGGGGTTTTGGGCCGTGAGGGGGGTGGCCTGCGGTCAGACGCGCGAAGTCGGCGCGGTCCGGGAGCACGTTTCTGGGCTGTGATCGGCTGGCTGGAGGCGGTGGGAAGCCGCCGGTCGATGGCTCACAGCGGCCGATTCGAGAGCACGACGTCGTCGACGAACAGGGTTCGCGCGGTGGTACGGGCGGTATTCGCCGTGACGCCGACTTGCATGCGATCGTAAACCGTCTTCGCCCGGGGCAGAGTCTTGCCCGCTTCATCGAGTACCTTGATCTGGTCCTGCCAAACTTGCATCCGGCCATCGGTACCATCGGAAAGGTAGAGGTGGATTTTTACTTCCACCCAGCGGTCTTTGGGGAATTTTGGCGCGCCAGTGGCCGCACGAAATTTTTTAGATGTCCACCATTTCCCCAAGTCGGAGGCGACCATTTCGCCGTCTTGTAAAAAGAGTCGGCGTCCGGGGGTGTTGCGAAGAGCCGTGGACTCGATATCCCAGAGGAAGACGGTCGATGCTTCGGACGTGCCTTCCAGCCAATACCAAGCGCTGAACCACAGGTCGTCGCCCTTTACGAAGCGGAGTCCATCGCGTTGGATTTCAGCCTCGGATGGTTTTTTCCCATCGAAGGGTGCTGCGATAAATTTCAACGCGTTGCGTCCTGAATGCGCTCGTTCGGTGGTCACAGCCACCGTATTGCTCGCGGATCCCTCGAGGGCTTGATGCGATGCCGTTTTCAGTCGGGTGGCGTCGCCGGGAAACAGATCGTCGGTTTTCGTCGGGTCCTCAAATCCGTCGCTAAAAACAAAGGGAGGGGAGCGTGGGGGCAGGGGACGAGCCGCCCACAACCACCAGGCGGCACCGGCAATGGCTACCAAGGCGGAAAAGGCTCCCACGGCGGTCAAACGGCGCAGCCAGCGAGGAGAGGCGCTCGAGAAAGGCGAGAGTGACTGCGGCATGAGGGGCGAGCGGGAGAAAAAGGACTGCCCTGAAAAGCGCAATAAGAGTCCTGCGGGGTGCAGAAAGAGCCGAAGGGGAACCAAATCCGGACGTTCGGGTTGGGAATAGTGAGGAAGGCGTAGCCGTCGGCGGCGTGCCGCACCGACCCAGTGAGGGCGACCTCCACTCGGAAGGCTCCGCGCACGGACTGCCTAGAGTGCGGGTGGGAGCGCAGGTTTCCGATGCCCCAGAAGCACGTTAACCGCTCCGGTAAACCCCTGCGCGACTTTGTGGGCACAGCGCTCTCGGTTCAGGCGCGGAGATGGGTAGGTCAGGGTCATGGCTTCTTTTTATCGTCCCCGAAGAGGCCCTTGAGTCCCTCGACGGCTCGCTTGACGCCCTCGGCGGTCGCAGCGCCTCCGGTTTTGCTGATGTCGCCGGCTGCTTTGACGGTGGCAACGACGACGTCTCCGGCAACGTGTTTGACGATTGCGGCGACAATTTGGTCGGGGCTGAGACCGCCTTCCTTGGTGCCGAGGTCGTTGAGTTCGATGTCGGGCATCGGGATCGTCATGCCGGTGCCGCCAGCGCCGAGGCGGATGCGGGCATTCGTGAGGCGAAACTTTTTGACCGCTACCTTAATGGGCTTGCCATCCTTGGTGGTTGCGAGGGAGGCGGTGTTTTTGCCACTGCGGAGCGCCGATTCAACGCTCTTGAGGAGGTCGTTGACGTTACTCGCGACGATCTTCGTCTCGTAGTTGATCTCGGGCGCATCGACGATGATCTCGTTGACGACGATGTGGTCGCCGAGGAGGGAAAACGGCGCGACGTCAAGATGGACCTTGCCGAGGGTGCAGAGCGGGGTCTCGCCCCAGCCTCGGGGATTGCCGATGACGAGGCCGGTGAGCGTGCCGCTGCCGGTCAGTGGGGAAATGGAGGCATCCTGGAGCACGACGCTGGTCTGCGTGAGCTTGGGGGCGAAGTGATTAACGCCGGTCGTGACGGCGGAGCTGAGGAAGAGCTGGAGGGCGATTACGGCGGCGATGCCGAGCGCGGTGAGCACGCCGAGGACAATGAGGAGTGTTTTCATAGGGGAGAGCCCGCAGCTTGGGCTGATGGGGCTTGGCGGCAAGCGCTGCAAGCGCTGCAAGCGCTGCAAGCGCCGCAAACGCGCTTGTCAACGCGCGTCGCCTGCCTCTGCTTGCCGCTTCCACCCATGGCTCAAGCTTACACCGAAGCATCGATCAAAACGCTCTCCTCCCTCGAGCACATCCGCCTGCGTCCGGGGATGTATATCGGGCGGCTCGGCAATGGCACGCACGCCGAGGATGGCATTTACGTGCTCATCAAGGAGACGATCGATAATTGCATCGACGAATTTACGATGGGCGCGGGCAAGAAGATCGAGGTCGTGCTCAACGAGCGCACGGTGAGCATCCGCGATTACGGCCGCGGCATCCCGCTGGGGAAACTCATCGACTGCGTCTCCATCATCAACACGGGCGCGAAATATGACAGCGAGACGTTTCAGAAATCGGTCGGCCTGAACGGCGTTGGGCAGAAAGCCGTCAATGCGTTGGCCTTCGAATATCGCGCGCAGGCGTTTCGCGATGGGCAGACAAAACTCGTGGAATTTTCCCAAGGGAAACTGAAGAAAGACCACAAGACAGTGAAGAGCGACGAACGCACGGGCACGCTCGTGGAATTCACGCCCGACGAAGCCCTCTTTGGAAAGGATTTCAAATTCCGCCTCGAATTCATCGAGGACATGCTTTGGAACTACGCCTTCCTCAATCGCGGGCTCACGCTCACCCTGAATGGAAAATCCTTCCGTTCGGAAAACGGCCTCAAGGACCTGCTCCAGAAAAATCTCAGCGGCGAGCCGCTCTATCCGATCGTGCATCTGGAAGGTGAAGACATCGAGGTCGCGATCACTCACGGCGCGCACTACGGCGAGGAATATTATTCGTTCGTCAACGGTCAGCACACGACGATGGGCGGCACCCACCTCGCGGCGTTTCGCGAAGCACTCGTCGATACGATCCGGAATTTTTTCAAAAAGGAGTATGACGCGGCGGACATCCGTCAATCGATCGACGCCGCGGTCGCGGTGCGCGTGATGGAGCCGGTCTTCGAGTCGCAGACGAAGACGAAGCTCGGCTCGGCGGCGGTAGGGCCGAGTGGTCCCAGCCTGAAGGAATTTATCGGCAAGTTCATGCAGCAGTCGCTCGACGTTTATCTCCACAAAAACAAGGAGACCGCCGAGGTATTGAAACGCAAAATTGAGGAAAGTGAACTCGAGCGCAAAGAGCTCGCCGGCATCCGCGGCCTCGCCCGCGACCGCGCGAAGAAGGCTTCGCTGCACAATAAAAAACTCCGCGATTGCCGCCTCCACCTTGGCGACAAAAACCCGCGGGCAGAAGAGAGCACGCTCTTTATTGTGGAGGGCGACTCGGCGGCGGGTTCATTGACGGCGACGCGCGATGTGCAGACGCAGGCGGTCTTCGCGTTGAAGGGCAAACCGCTGAACACCTACGGGCTCTCGAAGAAAGTGATCTACGAGAACGAGGAGTTTCATCTTCTCCAATCGGCGTTGAACATCGAGGAAGGCCTCGACGGCCTGCGCTACAACAAAGTCGTGATCGCGACGGATGCCGACGTGGATGGCATGCACATCCGGTTGCTGTTGATCTCGTTTTTCCTGCAATTCTTCCCCGACTTGATCCGCAACGGGCATCTGTTTATTTTGGATACGCCGCTCTTCCGTGTGCGCAATAAGAAGAAAACGATCTACTGCTACTCGGAACAGGAGAAGCAAGCGGCGGTGTCGGAGCTCGGCGCGACCCACGAGATCACGCGCTTCAAGGGGCTGGGGGAAATTTCCGCGGGCGAGTTCAAGGATTTCATCGGCGAGAACATCCGCCTCGATCCGCTGACGTTGAACCACCTGCACAACAGCGACGAGTTGCTGACGTTCTTCATGGGGAAAAACACCCCGGAGCGGCAGGATTTTATTATTGGAAATCTGCGGATCGAGAAGGATCTGGTGGCGGTGTAAAGTGAGGTGTGTTCTGAGATTGGAGGGCTGCGTTCAGAGCGTGCGGCTGGCGGCTTCGAGGGCGGCGGAAAAATCGGGCAGGCGCTTCCGTTTGGCGTAGGCTTGAAAGCGGCGGATGGCGAAGGGGGAGAGGTTCACCGTTTTGCGGAGCTTGCCCAGCGACTTGCGGCCCGCACCGGTGCGCACGCCGCCGCGGCCCGTGACGAGGACATGGCCGACAGCGATGGCGGCCGCGGTGATTTCGGGCTGGTCGGAGAAGTCAATTTGGGCGTCGGGCTTGGTGGCGAGAGCGGCGAAATGGGCGCGCTCGGTGACGGTGAGCGGGCGGGCCAGAGCCTCAGCGAGGGTCATTTTAACGAGGGGCATAATGGAGCTCTCTTTCGCGGCGGCTCGCGGGGCGGGCCGAGATAAGCCGGGTGACGCCGGCGCGGTCGGTAGGGGTGACGGTGAGGAGCAGGGCATCGGCCACGCGACCGATGGTGTTTTCCCTTCGCTCGACGGGATGGCGGGGATCGACCGCGGTGAGCCGGGCGGGATCGGCGAAGACGAGGGTGGCCCGCGCAAAATCCACCCCCTGTTTGGCGAGGTTGACAGCGGCCTTGGCGGCATCCCACGCGAACTGCATGGCTGATAGCGTGCGCTCGATTTCAACTCGCGAAAGGGCGATTTTGGCGGGAGCTTTATCGTCACGGAGCGGCAGGATTTTATGATCGGGAATCTGCGGGTGGAGAAGGATTTTGTGGTGGTGTAGATCGCGACTATTATCTATGCACCGATAAAATATGTTTTATGGTAATATATTTATAAAATGAAGTTTATGATTGAAGATAGAAAATTAAATCTATTCATAATCAGGAGAAATGGCACGCCCGGCACAGCTCACCGTTGCCGACCTGACCCTGCGGTTTCAGGTGGGCGGAGCGTTGTCGGCGCAGGCGCTGGCGACGGCGTTGGACGTGACGCAGCCGACCATTTCGCGCGGGCTGACGCGGCTCGGTGAGTCGGTGGTGGTGCTCGGTGCGGCGCGGCGGGCGCGGTATGCGTTGCGACGGGCGGTGCGCTCGGCGGGAGATCGGTGGCCGGTTTATCGGGTCGACGCGGCGGGACGGGCGGGCGAGTGGGCGCGGGTCCATGCGTTGCACGGTGGAGTGTGGGTCGAGTGGGCGGGCGAGGCCCCGGCTTGGGCGGAGCGGGCGCTGGACCGAGAGGGATTTTTGGACGGGTTGCCGTTTTTCCTCGGTGATTTTCGACCGCAGGGATTTCTTGGACGGCAACAGGCACGACGGGTAGCGGAGGCGTTGCGGTTGCCGGCGGACCCGCGGCAGTGGGGCGACGATGATACGCTCGTTTTTCTTCAGGCGGAGGGCGACGATCTGCCGGGCGATCTCATCGTGGGCGAGGCACCCGTGCGGCGGGTGTTGGCCCGGGCGCTCGATGCGGCGACGACTTCAGCGACGGATGGAACGGTCGCGGAGAACGCGAGGGCGGTGCGCTATCCCGAACTCGCGACGCAGGTGTCGGCGGGTGGGATGGTGGGTTCGTCAGCGGGCGGAGAGCAGCCGAAGTTTTTGACGACGGTGCGACGCGACGCGGGCCCGGTGGAGCCGGTGTTGGTGAAGTTTTCCCCGCCGATGGAGACGCCCGTGGGGCGGCGGTGGGCAGATTTGTTGGCGGCCGAGGCGCACGCGCTGGCCGTATTGGCGGAGCATGGACTGGCGATGGCCGGGGCGCGGGTGCTCGATGCGGGCGGGCGGCGTTTTCTGGAAGTCGCGCGGCATGATCGGGTGGGCGCGCGGGGGCGGCGCGGGGTGGTGTCGCTGGAGGCGCTGCACGGGGCGTTTGACGGCGGTGGGGCGGCGCACGACTGGGTGGCGGCGGCAGAGTCGCTCGCGCGGGCGGAGTTGATCGAGGCGGCGTCGTTGGACGCGGTCCGTCGGCTGCATTTCTTTGGCGAACTGATCGGAAATTCCGACATGCATTTCGGCAATCTCTCGTTCTGGCTCGATGATGCGCGCTGGTTTCGCGTGGCGCCCGCTTACGACATGCTGCCGATGGAGTGGTCGCCGAGCGTGCAGGGTGAGGTCGTGGTGCGGGAGTTGGTCCCTCGCGCGCCGTTGCCGGGAGCAGCGGGCACGTGGGGCGAAGTCGCGGCGTGGGCGGGGGATTTTTGGCGGCGCGTGGCGGAGGATGCGGCAGTGTCGGCGGAGTTTGCCGAGATCGCACGGCGGGCGGGTGCGCAGGTGGAACGGATGCGAGGGCTGTTTGCATGAGGGCGGCACGGCGGCGAATCGGTGCGATGGGCTTGGCGTTCGCCTTGGCTTGGTTGGCTGGCTGCACGACTACGCCGGCGCCGCGGGTCGCTTTGGCGGCGGTGCCAGTCGAGCAACACGCGCGGGCGGAGGGAAACATGCGCGTGTTCGATCGCGTGTGGGGACTCGTCGCGGACTGGCACTACGATCCGAAGCTGCACGGCGTCGATTGGCCGGCGGCCGGTTTGAAGTATGGTGCGGAGGTGGCGGCGGCGGCGGACGACCAGGCACTCTACGCCGCGCTGGGCGCGATGGTGGGTTTGCTGAAGGACAGTCACACGCACGCGCTGTCACCGACGCAGACGAAGGAGCGGCGCACGCAGACGCGCGCGCGTACTGGGTTTTACATGACGCGGGTCGAGGGACGTTGGATCGTGAGCGAACTCGTGGCGGGCAGTCCGGCGGAGTTGGCCGGTGTGAAAACGGGCTGGGTCGTCGTCGCGCGGAATGGCACCGCGTTCGGTGAACGCAGCGAGGCGCGGCCGAAGGTGGGCGAAGTGGCGCAGTGGGAATTTTTGGACGATCGCGATCAGCCCGTGGCCCTGGCGATCGTCGCGGAGAGCCTCTCGACGAAGCCGCGGCAGGAGGTGCGGGTGCTGGCGGGTGGCGTTGTTTATCTGCGCTTCGATGCGTTCGACCCGGCGGACCGTCGCTGGCTGAGCGATCAGTTGAAAACGAATCGCGCGGCGTCGGGTGTAGTGATCGATCTGCGACGAAATCCGGGTGGTGGGACGATTTCGCTGGGCATCACCATCGGAGAGTTTTTTGACCGGGCGGTGGACTGCGGGACGTTTATCACGCGTGGCGGGTATCGCGGCGGGAAAAGCTCATGGCAGATGGGGTCGGCGCGCTATGGCGGGAGCGTGGTCGTGCTCGTCGATGGTGCGACGGGGAGTGCGGCGGAGATTTTTGCGGCGGTGCTGCAAGAGCACGGGCGCGCGACGATTGTCGGCCGGAAAACGGCGGGGGCGGTGCTCGCGAGCTGGTATCATGGATTGCCGGACGGAGGGGAGCTGCAGCTGAGTCGCCAGGACTATGTGACGCCGAAAGGGCGGCGGCTGGAGAACGCGGGCGTCGCGCCGGACGTGAAGGTCGTGCGCACGGCCGCCGACGTGCGCGCGGGGAGGGATGTCGATTTGGAGGCGGCGCTGCGGGTGTTGGCAAAGGAGGCGTCCTCCCGATCGGGGGCCGCACGCCCCTGAACGGCGGCGACGGCGGCGACGAAGCGGGTCGAGACCGCGGCGTGAATGCGACACGGTGTGAAGTCGGAGGGTACTGATTAATCGGGGGTGAATCCGCGCCGCTTGACGCGCGGCGCGGGCGCGTGGCAGCCTGCGCGTTTTACCAATCTCTTTCGCGCGCAATGCCCAAGAAACCGACTTCGAAAAACTCCGACCAATCCGAGTTGCCCCTCGACAGCGCAGCCGCGTCTGCGGCGGTGCCGACGCCCGTGGCGACGCCACCGCCGGAGACAAAGGCCGTCGAGTTCCCGGTGCCGGCAGAACCGGTGGCACCCGCTGCGCCCAGCGTCGCGCTCGAAGGTCCGGCGGTCTTCACGCCCGGCCCGCGGCGCGGCGGTGCGAGCGTGCAGGAGGAAGATTCCCCGCTGGCGAAGAGTTACCGGGGATGGTTTCTTGAATACGCGAGCTACGTCATCCTCGACCGCGCCGTCCCGCACATCGACGACGGCCTGAAGCCGGTGCAGCGCCGGATTCTGCATACGCTGTGGGACATGGACGACGGGCGTTTTCATAAGGTCGCCAATGTCGTCGGTCGCTCGATGTCGCTCCACCCGCACGGCGACGCGTCCATCGGCGCCGCGCTCGTGGCAATTGGGCAACGCGCGTTCCTCATCGAGCCGCAGGGTAATTACGGCAATCTCCTCACGGGCGACGAGGCGGCGGCGCCGCGATACATCGAGGCGCGCCTCACGAATTTCGCGAAGGACGTGCTTTTCAACCCGAAGACGACGGACTGGCAGCTCAGCTACGACGGTCGTGCGAAGGAGCCCGTCACGTTGCCGGCGAAGTTCCCCATTGTGCTGCTCGAGGGTGCCGAGGGTATCGCGGTCGGCCTCGCGACCAAGATTCTCCCGCACAATTTCAACGATCTTTGCCGCGCGGCGATCAATCATCTCCAGGGAAAAACGTTCCGCATCTTCCCAGATTTTCCGACGGGTGGCATCGCGGACTTCACGGACTACAACGACGGCGAGCGCGGCGGAAAAGTAAAAGTCCGCGCCAAGATCGAGCAGCGCTCGAAATACCTCCTCGCGATCACCGAGCTGCCGTTCGGCTCGACCACGGAGACGCTCATCGAGTCGATTTTGACCGCCAACGCGAAGGGCCGGATCAAGGTCAAACACGTCGACGACAATACGGCCGACTCCGTCGAAATTCTTGTCCACCTCCCGCAAGGTGCCGAGCCGGAGAAAGTCATCCAGCAACTCTACGTTTTTACAAACTGCCAGATGCAGCTCTCGCCGGCGGCGTGCGTGATCGAGAAGGACAAGCCGCAGTTCCTTGGCGTGAAGGAAATTTTGCGCCGCAGCGTCGAGCGCACGCGCGAGCTCCTCAAGCGCGAGCTCGAGATCAAGCTCGGCGAACTGGAGCAGCAGTGGCACTGGGATTCCCTCGAGCGCATTTTCATTGAGGAGCGCATCTATCGGAACATTGAGAAATCGAAGACGTGGGAGAGCGTGTTGCACGAAATCCGCACGGGCCTGAAACCGTTTCTCAAGCAGCTGCGTCGCGACGTGACGGACGAGGACATCACGCGCCTCACCGAAATCCGCATCAAACGCATCTCCGCTTACAACCGTTTCCAGGCCGACGAAGCGCTGAAGAAAATCGAAGACGGGATGAAGGAAACGAAGGCCCATCTGAAGAATCTTACCGGCTATACGATCGCGTGGTTCGAGCTGCTTCAGGAAAAATATGGCAAAGGCCATAAGCGCCGCACGAGCTATGACGAGATTGAGCAGATCGACGCCTCGGCCGTCGTGTCGGCCAACCAGCGCCTCTACGTCAACAAAGACGACGGCTTCATCGGCCTCAACTGGCGCCAGCACGACTACATCCAAGACTGCACGATTCTGGACGCGGTGCTCTGCATTATGCGCGACGGTTCGCTGAAAGTCGCGAAGGTGGCCGACAAAGTGTTTATGGGGCGCGACATTATTTACGTCACGATCTTCCCGAAGGACGGCGACACGGCGTTTTATTCGATGGTCTATCAGGACAAAGAGAGCGGAAAAGCCTTCGCGAAACGTTTCCAAATCGGCGGCCTCTCGCGCGACAAACTCTACCCGCTCGTGAAAAGTGAGGGCTCGAAGATCGTGTGGCTGCACGTGGCAAAGACGGAGAAAGAGATGCCGAAGCACGTGAAGGTCTTGATCGACGGCCGCAGCGGCGCCCGGGTGCGCGAGGTTGATTTCGACCTCGGGGCGATCCCCGTGAGCACCCGCAGCGCGAAGGGTGTGACGGTTTCGAAGTGGCCGGTGAAAGAAGTAAAACTGATGGAGTAGGGCGGGGCGTCTCCGTGGCGGAGTGCGTGGGCGTAAAATTGTGGGTTAAGCGTAGCACGAGAGGGCGCGGCTCAGCACTCCACTTCCCGCGAGCGCAACGCCGTGAGCAAGCACCCGGCGATTGCGTGTAAGTTTCGCCTTGGCATCCGGCGCGCATGGCGCCGCCGGATTCAAAGCCCGGCAGCTCGGCGACCGGAGGCGGCAGCCCGACCGAGCCTTCGCGAGATTCGACAAAAAGGAGAAATTGCAATCGACGGTCTGAGTCCGGACCTTTCGCCGCGCTCTCGTAACTTGCGCGCGCGTTTTAGTGGGGAAGGTGACGAGAATAGGCGAAAATCGCTCGAATTAAGGAAGTCCGAATAGGCCTTACAAATCAGGGTATTTTTTCACGGATCCAACCCGAAAGACGGACCCGCTCGACCAAAACCATGTGGGGCACGGTCAGCGCTGCCAGTCCGACAAAGACCACTTGGACCACGCGCGCATCCAGCGCGGTGTCGCGAAGAAAAACCCACGCGAGGGCCGAGCCGGCCAGCACGCCAGCCATCGGCAGCAAGGCGGCACCGGCGACGTATCGCCACGAGGAGCGGCCGGAAAAATTCATCGTCCGTAAAATATGCCGGGCGCTGTGCATACCGCAAAAAAACACGACAAAAGACACCAACGGCGGCGCCACGATCGCGAGGATACCGGCCGCCGCCATTTCCAGCGCGGTCCAGAAATCATGGCGGGTTTGCCACAGCGAGGCGAAGGCGAGACCGACCAGCCAAGGCCACGCCAGCCACCGGAGCCACGGCACTAACGGCGCCGCCGTGGCGTCCCCCACCAACAAGCCAAAGAGTCGGCCGATTTCCTGCGCGTGCCCGATGGTGGGCAGCAGAATCACACTGCCCCCGTAAAACAGGCGCGCCGGCCATGGCGCACCTTGCAAAGGATCGCCGGAAAAGTGCGCGGCGGAGATAGCCAGGAAACCGAGCAAAAACAGACCGGGTTGCCAGAGCCACAAACCGACCACCAGCGCGGCCAGCAGCAAATAGAGCAGGCTAAATTGCAACCAGCCGCTCAGGGTGCGAATGCCGTAGAGTTGCTTCGCAAAAATCGTATCGAGTGCCCCGTGCGGCACGCCCAGCACCCCAATGAGTACGGCAACCACGATCAATTCCAGCCGCGGCGACAGGCGCCCCAAGGCGAGCGTGCCAAGGGCGACCAGCAAAGCGCCTGCACTGAAGACAATACCCTGAACACGCAGCGCATTCATGCCGGTTGCTCCCGAAGGTCTTTGCTCGACGACAAACCTTTCAACAGTTCCCGCAAAAACAGTCCCGGCGGCAGCGCGAGAATGATCCGCCAACAATCCGACCAGCGCGGACAATCGTTGAGGAAGCGAATCATCGGGCCGCTGTTGGGCATCGCGAAAAGCTTCATAAACAGACCAGGGCCGGCCTCCGGGTGCGTCCGCAACACCCGCAGAAACAAATCGTCCATCGCCCGCAGCCGCCACGGATCGGTGGGTTGCGAGCAAGGGCCATGGCCGCAGGCGAGTTGCTCCGCGCATTGATCGGCCCACCGCTGAATGCGTTGAAACGCGAAGCCTGAAGCCGGCCGTGCCCCGCCACCCGCCAAGCCGGCGCGGCACCAGTTTCGGTGGGTTTGCTCCGCAATTTTAGAAAGTCCCATCGGAAGCGATCCTGATTCGACTCGAACCGTTTCACTGTTTGAAATGGCGAGCGACTTGGTCAGCACACCGTCGAGCAGCTCGCCCAACAATTCGGGTCCGAGCGGGTCGGGCGCAAATGCGGTTAGCTCGATCAAGGCTTGGCGAGCGGTGACCGGCAGCATGTAAACGAAGACAATCCGTCCGTCTTTCGTCGGTAGAAAATCCATCAGCGTCGCGCAGCCCGCATCGAAGCGATCGGTTTCGCAAAGAATTTCCCGGCCGTAGAACGATTGCCACAGCACGGCGTCTCCGCGCCGGGGAGACCGGACTGGGCGGGTATCGACCACCCATCGGGGCGAGTGGGTTCCGAACGGCGTGGAGATGGCCCAACGATTGCCGGTGCGGACGGGCTGATCGGAGACGGCCGTTCCGGTGACTAATTGGATGCGGGGATTTGCGGCGACCTCCCTTAACGCAGCCTCATAAAAGACTGACGCCGGGATCATTTCATAGGGTGAAGAGGTGCAATCCACCTCGCGCTGACGACCCTCGGCACTTACCCGCACTCGGCTCCAGCGGTGACGAACAAGCGAGGTGAGTTGGGCGGAGGGTGTGCCCCAGAAACACCACGTGCGATCGTTCACGTAGCGCTCCCGAGACTCGACAATCAGGGTTTGCGGGCAGCGAGCGCCGAGTTTTGCGAGTCGCATGGCCAGACTGAGACCCGCACAGCCGCCGCCCAAAATCATCAGATCGATCTCACGACTCATGGCGGGGAATTTGCGCCCGGCAGACCGTTGAGTGCGGCGTGCAGCTCCGGTTGATGAGGTACGGGGCGCCAAAAGCCGCGATTAAAGGGAAGCGTGCAAAACGCCTGCAGCGTGATCCGGATTTTGTCTGTTTTCGAAACAACCGCTCTGCCTTGCCACGTCGAAAAATTATTCCGTTGCAGGCGAACACCGATCGCCCGGTAGACCCGCGCCGCGATCAGAATGCCGAAGCGCGCCCGCAGCGGCAGGAAGGAAAGCCCGGCCTCGCCGCTGGCATAATAGCGGTCGGCCAGTTCCAGCAGTTCTCGGATCGTGCTACGGATCTGCTCGTGCAGCGTCTCGGCGGGTAAAATCAACCGCGCGGGTTCAACGTCACCCATCATGCTGGCGGGAAGATAACGGCGCCCGGCGCGCGCATCCTCGGCGACATCACGACAAATATTGGTCAATTGCATGGCCACCCCCAGATCGATGGCATGTGGCCGAGCAGCAGGTCGGCTCACATCCAACGCTGCGGACATCATGATCCCGACCGTGCCGGCGACGCAGTAAGCGTATCGCAAGAGATCCTCGCGGGTTTGCATTCGTACCGGCTCGAGATCGGAGATCAGCCCGTCGAGCAGCGCATTGGGAATTTCAGGCGCAATGGAACACTCCCGAAACAAGCGGATCCCATCGCAAATCCCAGCATCGTTCGATTGTCCGGTTGCGAGCGCGATGCGAATTTCACCAAAGGCTTTTTGCGGTTGGGAATTCGCGGCGCCGTCGTCGGCCAAATCGTCGAGCCGGCGACAGAAACCATAAAGCCGCGTCGCTCGCGAGGCATGTTGCGGCGACAAAAAGGTGCGGGCCCAGTGAAAACTGCGTCCCTGCCGAGCGAGTGCCCGATTCGCCGTGACGAGCGCGGAATCCAGCGTCGCGGTCATGCGGTCGCGGCCTCCCGCCGAGCCGCCGGGACAAGTGCATCGACGACTTTCGCGGAGCACAAAACGCCCGGCAGTCCGGCTCCCGGGTGGGTTCCGGCCCCCGTGAGGTAGAGGTTTTGGATGCCCTCGGCTTGATTGTGGAACCGGAACCAAGCCGACTGACGGAAGAGCGGTGCAACGGAGAAACCCGCTCCGTGCACGCTCAGGTAGTCATGGGCAAAGTCGTCCGGCGTTTTGTAAAAGTCCGCCGTAATGCTTCCACTCAAGCCGGGCAGAATGGTGCGATCGAGCGCCGCCACAATCCGATTGCGCAAGCGGGGTCCCTCGACCGACCAGTCGATGTTCGCCTGCTGGTTCGGCACTGGGCAAAGCACATAAAAGCTATCGCAGCCCGGTGGCGCAAAATCTGGGTCGGTCGCAGTCGGACGGTGCAGATAAAGCGAAAAATCGTCCGCCAGAATTTGACGGTGGAAGATGTCGTTGAGGAGTTCGCGGTAGCGCGGACCCATCCAAATAGTGTGATGAGCCACCTCCGGATAGGTCCGGGTCGTTCCAAAATAGAGCACAAAGAGCCCCATGGAATAATGCGCCGCCGCGAGCTTCAACCGCGTCGTGGCATTCTGCTGCGCGGGGGGAATCATCGCGCGGTAAAGATGGGCGGCATCGGCATTGGAGACCACCACGTCGGCTGCCAGTTTCGTTCCGGTTTCCAAGCGAACACCCGAGGCCCGACCGTTTTCGATGACGATCGAGTCCACCGTTGTATCGAGCTGGATTTTGACGCCGTGGCGCTCCATCAGACCACCGAGTGCGGCCGTGACCGCACCGGTTCCGCCCATCGCAAAGTGCACGCCGTAAGCGCGCTCAAGAAAATGGATAAGCCCGTAGATGCTCGTCGTATCAAACGGATTGCCGCCAACCAACAAAGGTTGAATCGAGAAAGCTTGCCGCAATTTTTCACTGCGCAGGTGGCGTTTCACCATACCCCACACCGTCTCGTAATTACGCAAACCGACCAAGCGCGGGATTTGCTTCAGCATGGTCGAGAACCGGTGAAACGGTTGGGCGGAAAGTTCGGTGAAGCCGACGTCGAAAATGCGGCGGGAGTGGGCTAAAAGGGCGAGATAGCCCGCGCGATCGCGGGGTTCGATGCGGCTGATTTCGGCGAGCGTATCTTCCAGCGTGCCGCCATAATCAAAGTGATCGCCGTCGGAAAACTCGAAGCGATACCACGGTTTGAGCGGAACTAACTTGAGGGAATCCTCCATGCGCTCGCCAAATAATTCGAAGAGTTCCTCCAAGAGAAACGGCGCGGTGATGACGGTCGGACCGGCATCGTGTCGGAAGCCCTCCCGCACATACACCTGAGCCCGCCCGCCCAACATCGCACAGCGGTCGATCAGGCGGACTTCGTAGCCTTTCGCGCGCAAGCGTAACGCCGACGCCATCCCCCCGAATCCGGCCCCGATGACGATTGCCTGCATCACCTATATTCCCGCGGGCGAGAGGCGCTCATTCATCACTCGAGCCAGTTTGCCCAGCAATTCTCCGGAGCCGCTCGGGAGCCCGCTGGCCGCCGCCATGGCGGAGTGGAGGTGCCGTGATCCCATTTCGCGCGCGAGACGAACGGCCTCTGCCGGTGTAGTCCCGGTTTTGAGAACATTGAGGATATTCAGGGAAAGCGGGCCATCGCTTCCCGCATCCTCGAGATCGTCGATGATTTGATAGCCGATGCCAAAGGACTCGGCTGCTTCTTGGGCCAAACCAAAAGAATCCCGAACGCCCGCGCCCAATAGCGCCAACTCCAAGGGAAGACTGAGCAGAGCTCCGGATTTTCGGGCGACGATTGCTTCGTAGCGGGCTAATTCGGTCACGGGCCGCTTGCGAGCCGACAGATCGCCACATTGACCGTGGATTACCTGGGCGGTCCGCCGATGAATAAGGCGGATCATCTCTGCGATTATCGCGGGTCTGGAGAAGCGGGCGATGGCCGCATAAGCCGACGAGAGCAGCAAATCTCCGGTAAGAATGGCCACATCTGCGCCGCAAGCGGCGAAAACCGTGGGTGTTCCTCGACGAAGTACCGCGCCATCGTGCAAATCATCATGGACCAAAGAAGCATTGTGGAGGAGCTCTGCCGCTGCTCCGACGACGACAGCATCACAGTGCGACAAGCCCAATCGCAGTCCGGCATCGAGCCCCAGTCGGGCCCGCACCCGATGGCCACCGGAAGCTAGGTGTTGCAGAGCGGCTTGGACGGCATCGAGAGGTTCGAGGGCGGAAGGGGTCGAGTCAGATACCAACTCCTCCATCAGGCGCTCGATCTCCGAGAGACTATCCGACAAACAAAAAACCTCCACCGATCCAGCGAGGTGCGTGGAGGCGGTCATATTGGGAATCTAAAAAAATCCAGCAGAACGCCAAAAAAATGACGCTCTGGCCGGAAGGGTACGGACGAATTATTTCGCGGAAGATTTCTCGGACTCGGAGACGGCGACCGTCCAGATAATTACTCCGAACGCGATCTTGTTCACGACATCGGCAAGGTTGTAGACGATGTTGAGCATCTTCATGCTGCTCTCCGGGCCGGAACCGGTCAAATAGCCGAGGAAGTAGCCGATCGGATAAATCGCCCAACCGACCACCACGATGGTGCGCATCAGTTTAAAAGCACTCTGAACGCCGAGCGGGGCTGATTCAGCGTTAATTTTTCCAGCTTGGCCGGCGTAGATTTCCCAAATGATAAACGCCCAGCCAGACATGCTGACAATGAATGCTGGCCAAACGGCCATGTAACCCGCCTCGCCCATGAAACCGGCGATGAGCATGACGAAAGTTCCGATCATCAAACGCCAAAACACACCGGCTGGAACCTTCGTGATGGCGGACAAAATCAAATAAAACTCCACCATCAGCAGCGGGACCGTGATGATCCAATCGATGTAACGATACACGGTGGGAGTGGTGCCGGTGGCAACCCACACGTCTCGCATGTAAAAGTAATGCCACGCCGCAACCATCGTCACGAGCCCGGAAACGGTCAGCGAAGTTTTCCACTTCGCCGTCACCCGCTGGGTCTCAAGGAAGAAGAAGGCGGTCGCCGCCACGAGCGCCATCGAGATCATCCAGAATGATACGCCAACGAAGTCATTTGATTTCAAAACAACCCCTGTGGACGCGTAAGCGTTCGAGGGGACGAGGAGGGCAACGAGTGCGAGGATTGGGGTCCGATTGATAAGCGAGGTCATTGTTTTTTTGATTTTTGAATTTGGGACAACGTCTCGGAACGTTCGGGCATGCGCTTCGGATGCAAATTTCTTTAAAAAATCGCACGGTTACATTTTGACGTCATTCCGTCGGGGTTAGCCCCTCACCTCTTTGGTTCAGCTTGGTTAGCCGCCTCCGTTTCTGTGTTCGTGTTTCAGTGTTCGTGATGGCACGAAAACCGAGGATCGAATTCGCCGGAGCTGTTTACCACGCCCGCAACCGTGGAAACTATCGTGGAGATCTGTTTGCGACAGCGGGCGCGGCGCTGGCGTTTGTCACCTGTCGGGGCGAAGCGTGTGAGCGGATGCTGTGGCACGTCCACGCGGATTGCTTGGTGAGGAATCACGACCATCTCGTCTTGCAGAAGCCGCGAGGGAATTTGGTCGCCGGCGTGTATTGGTTGCAGCGCACATTGGGGAATCGCTTCAACCGCTACCGGGGCGAGTTGGGGCGGGAGTCTCAAGGGCGCTCTCAAGCGATCGTGGTGGAGCCAGGCGTGCATCTCGCCTGCTTGGTTGGCGACATCGATCTCAACGCGGTGTGGGCGCGGCTCGTTGAGTTGGAACAGTGGGAGCCGTTTCGGTGGTCGAGCTATCGTGCCTTCGGCCCCGGGGCTGACGAGCGGGCAGTATGGCTCTCTTGCGAAGATTGATTGCGCAGGCGGGGAGAATCGCCGGAAGCGCTAGCGGGCTGGCTCAGGTCTCAGCATCACTGGGCGTGGCTGCTGGCAGACACCGGGCGGCAAAAGGAGGTGGCGTTTGAAACCATGAGTCAGGGCTGGGCGCTCGGAAACAAGGGCAACCAACGCGAGGTGTTGGCAGAGTTGCCCGCGATGGAATAGGCGAAAGCTTGGGGTGGAGCGGAGGCGGTGAAGCTCAACCGAAGACACTGGCACGAACGGCTCGGGCCGGCGCGAACGCGATCGGTGCGTCACTGTTGAGTGCGGCCGCTGAGCCGAAATCCGCAGCGTGGAAGATCGCGCTGGCTGCGTGGCTGAAACGGGGAAGTAGTGTGTTCAATCGATGGATAGCGGAGCAACTGAACAGGGGCGCACCGAATGCGGTCGGCCGCTACGTGGGCGATGTAAATCGCGCCGACAGAGCGGCAGCAGTGGAAAAACTTCACGAGCTCTCTACAAAGGTTAGGGGCTGACCACGTTGGGTGGCGCGTAAAGACCTGGGGACCAAAAAGGCGGGGAATTTTTTCAAATTTCCGGCCCAAAATGCTGGCACTGGCAGGCACGAATTGAATCGAAGCACTGCGGCGGTGGCTCTCTCGGCTACGACCCGTACCCATCGTCGGGTTACTACGTCGGATTAACTGTAACAGATTTGTTAACCATCCGTCGCCCAAATGTAAGATTCATGTTCAAGGTTAGCCCTTGTGTAACGAGGCGTGTTCACCTGCACACTCATCGGATGTTACCTAGATCCTTCCGCGGCGCGTTCACTGCCCTCTTTTGCTTCGTTGCGAATTGCGTGGTCTCGGCCCAAACGGCTGGCGCCACCGCTCACCTCTCCGGTCGCGTCTTAGTCGATCTCCCAGCGGACACCGCTGAGAAGTCGCTCCAGCGACTTTCTGAGCAGTCGGGCCGTGAGGTTCTCTTCCCAGCGGACGCGGTGGAGAACATGCGGACCCAAGCGGTGAAGGGCGAGATGACGCCGCGCGCGGCGCTCGACGCGATGCTCGCGGGCACGACCTTGATGGGCTTCGAGGATGCCAGAACCGGGGTGATCACCATCCGGCGAGGAGCTCTTTTTCCCAAAAAAGCCAGCGCCGCCCCGCGCGTTGACCCGTACTCTGCGCGGACGGCGGCCGAACCGTTGAATGAAATCGTCGAGCTCTCTCCCTTCGAAATTACGGAATCCTTCGACGACAAGTGGAGCGCCACCTCCACGCTCCTCGGCAACCGCACCGGACAGGAATTGGTAAAAGTTCCGGTGACGGTGGATGTGCTCACCCGCGATTTCATGAACGACATCGGCGTGTTCAATCTGGAGGATGCCGCGGCCTTCGTCTCGGGAGTCACCGCGGTCCCGCGCATCGAGGCCAAGAGTGACAACGACCGGCTGACCTTTCGCGGCCTCACCAGCGGCGGCAGCGGCAACGTGTTTGCGCCGCTCTCCTCGCGCAATTTTTTCCCGTGGATGGTGCCGTCGGACACGTACAACGTCGAGCGCTTCGACTTCGGCAAGGGCTCCAACTCCCTCCTGTTTGGTGATTCCGCGCCGGGCGGCCAGGCGACCACGACCACGAAACGCGCGCGCTTTATCACCGCGAATGAGGTGCTCGCCTTCTACGACAGCTTCGGATCCTACCGGTTGCAGTTGGACTTGAACCGTAAGATTAATCGCCACTTGGCGATCCGCCTCAACGTCGTCAACCGCTCCGACAAAAGTTATGTCGAGGGGAACTATCAGCGCTTTCGCGCGGGCGACATCGCCGTCACCTACCGGCCGTTTACGAACACCGTGATCAGTCTCGAAGCGGAGCGTGGCCAGTTTCAGCGCCGCCGCGCCGACAACTATGCGGCCATCCGCGATGTCGCCGCACCCGGCCGCTCCTTTGCCACCAACAACCGTTGGGTCTACACCTCGGATGGCGAGATCATCCACCGCACCAGCACGAGCCCCGCCGCGATCGACCGCACCGGCACGGGCGGCAACGTCATGTCGCTGCTCGCAGGCCAGACCGTCGGCGTGCGCATGCCGGACGGCTCGCAAAAGCTATTTCGCGGCTTCGATCGCACCTTCAACCTCCGCGGCATCGGCGACTACCTCGACCGGCCCTACAATGTCGTCACCGCCATGGTCGAGCAGAACATCGGCAAGCTCTCCCTCCAGGCATCCTACAACCAGCAGTTTCAGCATCAAGATCGCAACGATGTCGCCTTCGGCGCTGGCGTGACCACGGCTCCGGTGATCGACGTCGATGGCGCCGGGCGCCCCTACATCGATATGCCGGGGAATATCGCGACCTACAAAGTCTTTGGTAACACCCTGAAAGCCGGGCGCCTCTCCGCCGCCTACCCCTTCGCGTTCGGCCGCGTGATGAAGCAATATCTCGTGTTAACCGCCACGCGCAGCCGCGACTACGCGGTCAACCGTCGCTTCGGGTTGGCCAACACGGCTGAACCGGGGCTTGCGGCCAACAACCTCCTGCAGTTCCGCGCCTACCTCGACGATCCCCGCGCCCTGAGCAACGGCGGTTGGGATCGTTTTCTCCTCGGTAACCTGCCCCGCACCGCCACCTTCCAGCCAACGGTGTTTGAAAGTTACCTGAATACCGGTCCGTTCATCGACGTTCGTTACACCCGCAACTATACCGCCTCCGCCTCAGGAGAATACTTTGGCGGTCGCCTGAACTCACTCGTCGGCATCAGTTACAACCAGCTCTCGCGAAAAAATCCAGTCGATGCCGCCTATGCCACCGACGCCCGAGGCTTCGTCACTTTCTTCAAGACTCCCGAGGAGGCCCCGGAAATGTATCGCTACGATCCGAAGTACACCCTCACGGCCAAGAGCTGGCTCGCCGGCCTCACCTACGCACTCTTCAAAAGGGATGCCGCCAGCGTCAGCCTCTACGGCATCTACTCACAGTCGTTCAACTTTCAGTCTCAGCTCACATTCACCGGACGGGATCTCGGTCCCAGCAAGGGCAGCACCTATGAGAGTGGGCTCAAAGGCGATTTGTTTCACGGCAAGGTCTTCTACACCATCGCCGCCTACGAGATCGAACGGCAGCACATGGGCTACGCGTGGACTCCGGACACAGTCACGCCTTCGCAATTCGAAGACCTCTTCAATCCCAATAATCTTCTGCCCAGCGACCCCGCCTTTTTTCGGGTCGAGACCGGTCTCGGCAACGAGCGGCGCACGGTCGACTCGCAGGAAAAATCGTCCGGGATCGAACTCACACTTATCGGAAAACGCTTTCATGGCCTGCAAGCCCGCCTGACGTTTTCGAAATCCAAGG
Organism: Opitutus sp. GAS368; assembly: GCA_945874455.1. Classification (GTDB taxonomy): domain Bacteria; phylum Verrucomicrobiota; class Verrucomicrobiia; order Opitutales; family Opitutaceae; genus GAS368. The sequence continues at coordinate 55,062 of CAMCHO010000002.1, forward strand.
TCGAAGCCACGCGCGACTTTTCCGACTTTAAGCGGATGCTCGACGCCGCCGTCGCTCGCACAGCCGCCGCCAACGCCCCCGGCGGCGACCGCACGCAGGCGGAGAACGCGACCTACCTGGCCAACGCCCAAAATATTTTGCTGTCCAACACCAACATCACCGTCGTCACCGGTCGGCGGAGTGCGCCCTACACCGGGAGCTTTGTGCTCGACTACCAGTTTACCCGGCCAGCTGGGCTACGCCTCGGTCTGACCGGCGTGTGGACACCCGACTATAATCTGGCGATTCTTAATGCCGCCATCTACCAAGGCGGCGCCTCCTGTCCGCTGGGCCTCTATGCCATCTATGACTGCAAGATCTTCCGCCAGCGGACCAGCTTCCGGCTCGGTCTGAACCGGGTTTACGACCTCGCCCAGGGCAACAGCGATTATTATAAGACCGGGGCGAACAGCCTCAACGCCGCCACCGGCAGGCCCAACTATATCTATCGCTATACCGATCCCGTCAGCGCGACCCTCAGCGCGACCGTAAAATTCTGAGCATCGACCCCTATGATTATACCCTTCCCGGCACTCCGATGGCCTGTCGTTAACGTCGCTTCGTGTGCGCGAATCCTGGCGCTGGCGATGCTCAGCGTGGCTGTTCCCGCCGCGTTGGCCGCGGTGCCGGGGAAGGCGCTGCCGCGCTGGGAGCGAGGAATGCTCGACATTCATCACATCAACACCGGCACGGGAAACTCGGCCTTCTTCGTGCTGCCCGACGGCACTACTTTACTGCTGGATGCGGGTGCCGGCTATCGGGAAGAAAAGGTCAAATCGCGTTACGATGCGCCCCCGCGCCCCGACGCCACGCTGCGCCCCGGACAGTGGATCGCGCGTTACGTTCAGCGGATGCACCCGATGGGGGCCGCGGGAGAGTTGGACTACGTTGTGCTGACTCATTTTCACGGCGATCACATCGGCGGCTTGGAGCCAGCCTCGCCGCGGGCGCCCGCTGGCACCTACCGCTTGACGGGCATCACGGACGTGGCCGAGGGGGTGCGCCTGCACACGCTGCTCGATCGCGGCTGGCCGAAGTATGACTATCCCGCCCCGTCCGGCGGTGCGTTGATGCTGAACTATCGTGCATTTCTGAAATGGCAGGTCGAGCACCGAGGGCTCCGCGTTGAAACGTTCGCTCCTGGCCGGTCAGACCAACTTGTCCTGCGGGGTGGGCCGCGGGATTTTCCCACGTTCGAAATTCGCAATCTCGCGGCCAATGGCCGGGTCTGGACTGGGAGTGGCACGGCCACCCGCAGTCGCTTTCCGGAGGGAGCCGTGCCGAGCGAAAATAACTGTAGCACGGCCCTGCGACTTTCTTATGGGGCATTTTCTTATTTTAGCGGCGGCGACATGTCCGGCGTCCCGAGCACCACGAGAGGGGCTTGGGACGAAATGGAATCGGCCGTGGCCTGGGTCTGCGGCCCGGTTGATGTCGCGTTGTTGAACCACCACGCTTCACCAGGAGACGTCGCCAATGACTTTTTCCTGAGCGTGCTCCAACCGCGGATACACGTTGTTTCCGTCTATGCCGCGAGCCAGCCGGGTCCGGACGTCCTCCGTCGCCTGCTGTCGGAACGTACGTATCCGGGGCCGCGCGACATCTTCACGACCAACTGGCAATGGCCAGGGCGTCGGGACCACATGGTCAAGCTCTTCGGCGAATCCGACACGGCGTGGTTGTTCGACCGGATCAGTCAGATCGCCTCGAACCAAGGGCACGTTGTGGTGCGGGTCGATCCCGGCGGGGCGCACTACCGCGTGATCGTGATCGACGATCAACGGGCCGAGGGAGTCGTATTATCCGTGCACGGGCCCTTTGCCGCCCGCAGCGTGCAGGCGCCATGAAGATCCCTCAGCTGAAGATAATTCTTTTCGGGACGGTCATTTTCGCCCTCTGCCCCCGCCCGATGAGCGGTGAGGATATCGTCGGGAGTGAGATCGCGCCCTGGGTGCCGGGGATGCTCGATATCCATCAAATCAGCACCGGCCGGGGCAATGCCGGCCTCTACATTTTTCCGGATGGAACGTCGCTGCTGGTCGATGCCGGCGAACTTCCGCGCAAGACCGCGCGACAGACGCCGGATCGACCGGATGGCACGCGACCGGCCGGTGAATGGATTGCCCGGTATCTGCGCCATACACTCGCTCGGGAGCTACGCCCGACAATTGACTACGCGCTCATCACGCACTTCCACCCCGACCACATGGGTGGAATTTCCGGCAGCCAGCCCCAGGCGCTCCACGGTGACTACTCACTCACGGGCATGACTTGGATGGGTGAATCGTTCCGGATCGGCAAGATGCTGGACCGCGGGTGGCCGGACTACGCCTACCCGAAGGCAATCGCCGATATCGCCACGCGGAACTACCGCAGCTTTGTTCGGTGGCAGTCCGCCCACAACGGTATGAAGGCGGAACGATTCCTGCCGGGCCGCAACGACCAGATCGTCCTGCAACGGGATCCCGTAAAGTTTCCTCACTTCGAAGTGCGCAACATCAGTGCGAACGGCGAGGTTTGGACGGGGGTGGGGCGGGAGACGCGGCAGCATTTTCCTGCACTGGCAGATGTGCCGCCGGCCGACTGGCCGAACGAAAATATGTGCAGCATCGCTTTTCGTTTGAGCTACGGGAAATTCGATTATTTCAGCGGGGGCGACCTCCCTGGTATCCCGCAGGAAGGGTATCCGTTGTGGCACGACGTGGAAACGCCCGTGGCGAAAGCGGTCGGCCCGGTCGAGGCTGCGCTGCTCAATCATCACGGCTATATTGACTCACAAAACGAGTTCTTCGTCGGCTCACTCCGCCCGCGCGTCTGGATCATCTCGACCTGGGATTCGGGGCATCCGACCGCGCGGGTTTGGCAACGCCTCCGGTCGGAGCGCGTTTACTCCGGGCCCCGCGATATTTTTGCCACCGATCTGCATCCGGGTACCCGCGATGTGGTCATGGGCATCGAGAAACTGGCGAGTGATCGCGGGCACGTCGTGCTGCGCGTGGCCCCCGGAGGCGGAGCCTACCGCGTGGTGATTGTGGACGACGCCTCCGAGAGCCACGTCGTCAAAAAAATCTTCGGCCCCTTCCCGTCGCGGTGACAGCTTTATGAACATTCCTTGCTGCTCTCCCCGGCCTTTCTGCTGGGGGGCTTTCACCACGTAGCCGCTTGGATGCTGCTCGCCGCCCTCTCCGGTCCGGGGGGCAGTGCGGCCGAGCCGACGAGGAATGTCACCGCGGCGCTGACGGGCAGCGTCGCCGGCACCGTGAGCAACGCCGGCACGAGTAACCTCCTCGAAGGCGCGCACGTCGAACTGCCCACCCTGGGAATCGTGGCGGTCGCGGATCGCACCGGTCGCTTCATGCTCAATGGTATTCCGGCCGGCCCCCATGAGATCGTCGCCAGCTACACGGGCCTCGATCCCAAGCACGGCACGATCAACGTCACGCTCGGCGAGCGGGCGATCCGGGACTTCGATTTGACGGCATCTATCTATCGGTTGGGCGCATTTACGGTGAATGGAGAGCGGGAAGGGACCGCCGCCGCCCTCACGGCTCAGCGTAACGCTGAGAACGTCAAGAATGTCGTCGCGATGGATACCTACGGCAACCTGCCGAACATGAACGCCACCGAATTGGCGATGCGTCTGCCCGGCGTCGCCGGCATCCCCGGCGATGAGGTGTTCGAAGGCGTTACCATTCGCGGCATGAGCCTCGGCCTCAATACGATCACCATCGACGGAGGCATGATGTCGAGCTTTCAGGCCATGTCGCGGCAGACGCGGATGACGGCGTTTACCGGGGCCATGTTCGAACAACTTGAGCTGATCAAGGGGCACACGCCTGACCGGGGGGCGGATTCGCTGGGCGGAACGATTAACTTCAAGACCCGTTCACCGTTGAGCATGAAGGAAAAACGCCGGTTGACTTACGCCCTTTCGGCGCGCTTCGCACCCTCGTTTACCGAGCAGATTCCGATGCGGCGCGACCATCCCAGCCATCCGCTCCTCAACGCGTCGTACCAGGAGGTGTTTGATGTTCTGGGCGGTGCGCGGAACCTCGGCGTAGCGGTCAATCTGTTCTACAGTGAGAACGTCTTTGGCAATTTCCGCACCACCCGCGATTTCGAGAACACGCTCACGACGCCCGCGCATCTGTGGGACTACCGCACGGAGGACAACTTCAACAACCGTAAACAAGCCAGCCTCAGCACCAAACTCGACTATCGGCTTTCGCCCGGCACCAAGCTCATGCTCAACGTGATTTACAACGACGCGTTTGAGCCCGCGCGCCGCCGATACACCACGCGAGCTTTCACCAATCAGACGGTGCCCAACGCGACGACCTCTGGCGTCATTCCAGGCTACACCTCCCGCATCACCCAAGTCCGCCCGGTGGCCGCCTCGCTCATCGATGTGACCTCCACCTTGGCGGAGCGCTTCCAGCGTCTGCGGCATGCCGACCTCGGCGCGGAACACACGTTCGGCGCGGTGGCCCTCGACACTGCGGCACTGCTCAGCCGGACCCGTTACAGCATCGGCAACAACGACGGCGCCCTGATAAATTGGGTCACGAATATTGGTTGGATTCTCGATCGCACGCAGTCGGATCTCTACCCGCGATTCACGCAAACCGCCGGAGCGGACATCACCAGTCCCCAAAGCTATCGGCCCGCGCCGACTGCGCTGAGTAGCAACAAAGGTATCCAAAACGAGCATCTGGTGAAGGATCTCCGCGCCAACATCAGCTTCCGACTCCCCACTGAGGCGTTGGCTGTTTCATTGAAGACCGGCGGCCAATGGCGCCGGCAAACCGTTACGGATGCGGATGACCGCCGGCGCTGGAACTACACCGGCACCACCGCCCTCGCCAACGACCCTGCGCTCATCACGTGGGATGAAAAGAAGACCGGCCGGCGCATTCCCACGTGGGACTTCGCCCAATTCATGCAGGACGGAGAACCCGTCACACCGACTCTGTGGCGCGAGGATCTCTACTATGCCCAAGCTCAGAAATACACCCTTTCCCGCAGTGTGACCGAGACGGTCACGGCCGGCTACATCATGACGCAGGGCAAAGTGGCCGCCACTGGTTTTCTGGCTGGGGTGCGCCTCGAGACCACTGATACGAGCAGTTATGGTTGGGTTCGCTCCCGCGTTGCCAGCACCGCAGCCCAGCAGGCGGTGGACCCGATCGGTTCCGCCCAGCGTGACTTTGCCAACAATCGCCGCGAGATCGAGGGTCGTTACACCAAGTCATTTCCGAGCATTCATCTCAACCGGAACCTCACCCGCAATCTCAAGGCCCGGCTGAGTTGGTCCACGAGTTTCGGCCGGCCCCCGATGACCAACGCCGTGCCCAACGAAACCCCGAGCGAGGCGAACCGAACGCTCACCATCAGCAACCCGGCTCTGTTGCCGCAGTCCGCGACGAATGGGGATGCGACCCTCAAATACTATTTCGAGCCGGCGGGCGCTTTTTCCGTCGGCTGGTTTCACAAGAAAATCACGGACTACATCGTGACCGGGATCAACTCAGGCACCATCGGGACGGGCGTGAACAACGGCTACAACGGTGACTACGATGGCTTCACGCTGCTGTCGTCGGCCAATGCCGGCACCGCGTTCGTTCAGGGCTGGGAGTTTAGCTACGTGCAGGCGTTCAAATTCCTGCCCGGACTGTTGAAGGAGCTGGGTCTTAACGCCAACTACACGCTGCTCAACACCCACGGGAACTTTGGTGGGAATATCAATCTGGGTAATGGCCAGATCCCGCGTTTCATTCCGATGACGGGTAACCTCAGCCTCTCGTGGAGACACCGCGCCCTCAGCACCCGGGTGCTCTACAACGTGACGGGTGATTACCCCGAGTCCTATGCGATCGCGACGATCGCGCGGAACCGCTTTGTGATGAGACGTGAAATCGTAAACCTCGGTGTGGCCTACGAACTCCGACCCCATTTAAGCCTGACCTGCGATGTCGCGAACCTCTTCAACGCCCCGCAGAAATTCTATCGCGGCGTTCCCGATCAGTTGGACACCGAGATCATTCAGGGCGCGACGCTCACGATTGGCATGCAGGGCCGATTCTAAGGCGGCCTCTATGCGGCGGCTGCGATCGACCCGCCCGTTGGTGGTCTGTTTCATTCCTGCTACGAAACGTTGAGTTTTCGCGAGGGAGCGCGCACGGCGATTTCCACGTGAACCTCCAGTGTCGCGTCCCGTGCGATTCAGAAAAATGCGTGAAACTCAGCAACGGCCGACGCGCGGCCACGTCCGGCTCGACGCCACTCCACTTCGCTGCCCACCTTGCGACCACGGTTTCATTTCCCGAAAAAATTATGTCCACCCCATCGTCTCCGATTCCCTCGCTCGCCCCGCTCTCTCGGCGCCGCTTCCTCGCCGCCGCCGCTGCCGTCCCTGCGGCCCTCGCTTTCGCCTCCCTCGCCGGCCGCGCCCAATCGGCCTCGGCTGCCACCGCGCTGACGGCGAAGCCGACCAAGCCGAAAAAATATCCCATCGGCATCGAGCTCTACGCCGTCCGTGGCGAACTCGCGAAGGATCTCCCCAAGACGCTCCAGACCGTCGCCAAGCTCGGCTACGAGTGCGTCGAGTTCTACTCGCCGTATTTCGGGTGGACGTTTCCGTTCGCCAAAGATGTTCGCCGGCAGCTCGAGGATCTCGGGCTGCGCTGCTACTCGACGCACAATAGTTTCGCGTCGTTCACGCCCGGCGAGACGATGGGCCGCGCGATCGAGCTCAACCAAATTCTTGGCGCGAAAACCCTCGTGCTCGCGAGCGCCCCCCGCACCGCTGTCGGTGCCGAGGGTTGGAAAAAACTCGCCGGCGATCTCGCCACCGCCACGGCGGAACTCGTGAAGCACGGCCTCTCTGCCGGTTTCCATAATCACGCCAGCGAGTGGAAAAAAATCGAGGGTGAGGCTCGCATCATGGACTTGCTCGCGGCCGGCACGCCGCAGGACTTTGTACTCCAGTTCGACGTCGGTACCTGCATCGAGGCCGGTGCCGATCCCATCGCCTGGATCAAGGCCCACCCCGGCCGTATCCAGAGCGTTCATCTCAAGGACTGGGCGCCGGGCACGCGCGCCGAGGAAAAAGGTTTCCGCGTCCTCTTCGGCGAGGGCGTCACGCCGTGGAAAGAAATCCTCGCCACGGTCGAGTCGGTCGGCGGTGTGGAGTTTTATCTGATGGAGCAGGAAGGCAGCCGCTACTCCGAGTTCGAGACCGCTGAGCGCTGTCTCGCCACGTGGAAAAAAATGCGCGCCTGATCGCGCGCCACTCGCTCGTTCGCGCCGCGTCCTCAAAAACGCGGCGTATTTTTTTCCTCCCTGCATCGTTCCGCCCAAGCGTAGTGGCCTTGAAGGCCCAGGGATATTTTGGCTGGGCACCGTTTGGATCGAAACGTGAGTCGCACTCCGCATTGGGGTTTCGTGGCCCCTCGTTGTTTCAGTGAGTTGATTGCTTTTTTGGAGCGGGAAGATCGTCGCCTTCGACGGCGACGCCGGCGGGGCCTCGCTCGTCTTGCAGGATCACTCCGATGAATTCGCGCTTGAGCGACACGTGCACGACGTGACGGCCCTCGCGATCGACGCCGATGCTGCGCGCTGGCGTGAACCGTGTGTCGATCGCGATTGGGTAGAGCGTCTTGAAACCGTCGGGCTCCTGCTTGCCGCCGAATGACGCGAGCTATTTTCCGGCGCGCTCGCAGCGATGGAGGGTGTCGCTGGCTTATCCCAACGTCTTTTGAACTCTGGAATTTTCGGTAGCTGCGAGCGCCAGCGAGTGGTGATCCGTCCACGCGCTGGCGCTCGCGGCTACCGGGCGCCTCACAGTCTGAATCTTTGGGGCGATGGGGATCAGCCGTCGATGACGTCGAGGTCGCCGTTGGGTGGGACGTGCCTCGCGCGCATACGGAGGATACGTTTGCCCCCGCCGGGTTTTTGGCGATCTCGCCCTTGGCGTTTTTAAATTTTAGAAATCGTGAAATCGTGAATTCTGGCAGCGGTCATTTGGCCCCTCGGAATTTCAAACCAGCGATCACTCACCTCTGAAGGGCCTTTGAGCGCATGGCTCAAAATCGGAAATTACAGAGGCGCGATGACCGATGCGCGATTTCAAGATTCGGGGTCTTCAAGCGTGGCGTCCCTTGAACGTGAGTTCGGCGACGCCGCTTTTGTCGAGATGGCCGAGGTTGAGTGCGACCAGCTTGTCGAACTGCTGTTTCGTCGCGCCGGCGAGTGGCAGATTGAGGCCGGCTTGGGCCCCGAGAATCCACGCGATGGTGGAATCCTTGGCCGCGTGCGCGCCGGAGAAATAGCAATCGTGTGCGCGGTTTTGCATATCCTCGCCATCGGTCTTGAGGACCTGCGAGTTGGCGCCGGTTTGGAGGAAAACCTCGCGCAGCATGTCGAGGTTGAGCCCGAGCGCGGCACCGAGGCCGAGGCCTTCGGCGAGGGCGCAGGTGTTGATGTTCATGACCATGTTGACGAGCGCCTTCACCTGCGCGGCTTGGCCGGTGCCGCCGATGTGGCGTAGCGCGCTGCTCAGTTTTTCGAGGATGGGCTTCACCCGGGCAAACGTCGCGGCGTCGCCGCCGCACATGAGATAGAGCGTGCCGGCGCGCGCCTGCGGGATCGACGAGGCCATGCAGCCTTCGAGGGTCACCGCGCCGACCGATTGCGCGCGGCGCTCGACTTCGACATGCGTGGCAGGCGTGAGCGTGGCGCAGTTGACGAAGGTCTTGCCGCTGGCACCCACGAGGAGGGAATCGCCTTTTTCGGCAAACACGCCGAGCTGCGAGGCATCGTCGGTGACGACCGTGAAGATGACGTCGGCGGCCGCCGTGACTTCGGCCAGCGTGCGTACGCTCGTCGCGCCGATCTCGGCGGCGAGGGCGTCCGCGGACGGTGCGTGGACATCGTGGACGGCGGTGACGGCGTAGCCGCAATCTTTGAGGCGGCGAGCCATGTTGGCTCCCATGCGGCCGACTCCAACAAAGGCGATGCGTTCAGAATTCATGTGAGGGAAATAATGGGAAAAACGTCAGGGCACTGCTTGCCAGGGCCCGGGATGAAAACGAAAAACGGGCTGCGGCAAGCAGCGGGCCTACGCGTACCCGGCATGGGCATGAACTCAACATAAGAAACGAAATGTTCAGAAACAGTGACAATAACCGTAGCGAAGGACAATGCGGGTGTCGCGAGGCACTCAGCACGAAAGAAGTCTGGAGTAAAGGCACGACCGTAGGAGCACGAACATGCGAACATGAAACCGGCGCAGCCCCTTCAATCTGGAGCGCGATCTCCCCGAGGAACAGAACTTGATTGCGGCGGAGCCTGAAATCGTGGCTCGCCTGCAGATGGAGCGGGTCCGGATTCGCGCCGGCCAGCGCTGACGCCGAATACTCGCCTAGGACAACGCCTGCGGCGGCTGAGCGGCCCTCGTGACGCGTGGTGGGATCCGCCGTCTGCCATCTTCCCCGCGATTTACTTGAGCTGGAGCAAATCCCACTGGTTGCCGTAGAGATCGCGGAAGACCGCGACGGTGCCGTAGTCCTCCTCACGCGGCGCTTCGAGAAACTCGACCCCGCGCTCTCGGAAGGCGCGGTGGTCGCGGTGGAAATCGTCGGTGTGGAGAAAGAGAAAGACGCGCCCACCGGTCTGGTTGCCCACGGCGGCGAGTTCGGCGGCGTTCTTCGCCTTCGCGAGCAAGAGCTGGCACGCGCCCGCGCTGTCGGCGCCCGGCGGCGCGACGAGCACCCAGCGTTTGTCGGGCTGCGACGCGGTGGGCTGGGCGCGGTCTTCGACGAGCCGAAACCCGAGGGCGCCGGTGTAGTAGGCGAGGGCCTCATCGTAATCGCGGACGACGAGGGAAACGGTGGCGATGGATTGGCTCATGACCCACGCTGCACCAGCCGGTCACTGGGCTGCAATCGACGATCGCGAAATTTCCGCAGCTTTGGGTGGACACGACGGGACGTTTTCCGGATGAACTATCCGGTTCCGTTTACTTCAGTTGTTCCCCGTTCTCCCAGTCTCTCATCGCTCAGTCCATTATTCCCCATGTCCACCTCCCGCCGCCTCGCCCTCGCATTCTGTGCTTTCGCCTCCCTCGCCGCCGCCCATCCGGACGACGCGCCGGCTTCGACCGTTCGCAAAGTCGCAGCTGCGCCAATCCCCGCCGGCCCCCTCGGCTCGGGTCAGTGGAAATTTCAGGTCGAGAGCGGTTGGGCCAAGATTCCTTCGCCAGCGACGCTCGGTCCTACCCACGGCGGCGTGGTGGTGGATCGTGCGGGCCTGATTTATGTCAGCACCGACGGTCCTTCGGGTATCCTTGTCTTCAAGCCGGACGGCAACATGGCCCGCACCATCGCCCCGGAGTTCAGCGGTATTCACGGCCTGATGCTCCGCGATGAGGGTGGTAAGCAATTTATCTACGCGGCGCACGTGAAGGGTAATCAGGTCGTCAAGCTGGGGCTCGATGGAAAACTCGAGTGGAAGATTGCCTGTCCCACGCAAAGCGGTCTCTACCCTGCACTCGAGGCCTGGAAGCCCAATGCCAAGACGCCCAACGCCAAGCCCGGCGCTACGGTGGTGGGCCACGATGGCCGGACCTATGTCGTCGACGGTTACAGGCCCACGGCAATCACAGTGGGACCCGACGGGCGGATCTACGTCGCGGATGGTTACGGTGCGAGCGTGATCCATGAGTATTCGGCTGACCGGAAATGGACACGCGTGATCGGCTCGAAGGGCACCGGCGAAGGCCAGTTTGCCACCTGCCATGGTATCACGTTGGATACCCGTTACGGCGCGCCGCGACTCCTCGTGGCCGACCGCGCGAACAAGCGTCTCGTGCACCTCGATCTCGACGGCAAATGGCTGGGCGTGCTCACGACGGATCTGCGTCTGCCCTGCGCCATTTCGATCTTTGGTGAATTTGCCGCCGTGGCCGAACTGCAAGGCCGCGTGGTCATCACTGACAAGACCGGCAAGATCGTCTCCACGCTCGGCGACAATCCTGATCAAAAACAATGGGCGGCGTTCAAGCTGGCGCCCGAGTTCTGGCAGGATGGCATTTTTATCGCGCCGCACGGCCTGTCGTTTGACGCCGCGGGCAATCTTTTCGTGCAGGATTGGAATGCCACCGGACGCCTCACGAAGCTGCGTCGCGAAGGCAAGGGCCTCGCGCTGGCACCGTGATGCCGTCGCGCTTGCGCCGGCACTGCGCTCAAGGTCGGCGCAGTGTTTTCCGCCGGGAAACTCGCGAGATTCGCTCAATGGGATGCACGGATTCGCGAGCCTTTAGTTTCAATCGGTGACCCTCTTTCCGTCCTTGTCCAGGCCCATGGATCATACCGACCAGATCCGTGGGCGCCTCGAGAGCGGCATGCCGTTTACGCGACCCGAGCTGAACGTGATGCAGAGGGCAGATTCGCGCTCGGCTGAAGCCGCGGGATGAACTCACGATGTGGAGTGCGATCTGCTGCTGCACCGCGGCAGCTATGCGGTCGCGGGTACGCTCGTCGATCCACGCCTGCGGGTCTTCACTGGTGCCGCGCTCGTCGCTGAAAACGATAACTGAAGTGCGGTCGGCGCCGAGGCTGCGGTCACGGCGCAAGCGGCGCGGGACACCGGAGCCTTTGCGCTCGCGAACGGCAGCAAAGACGCGGCGCTGATTCTGACTTTGGCGCCTGGGGCCTACACGGCCCAAGTCAGCGGCGCCGACGGGACCAGCACCGGCGTCGCGTTGATCGAGGTGTACGAAGTGCCCTGAGGCCAAACTCCATTGTCTACGCTGATTTCTCATTTATAGTCCGGCTAGCAAACGGGATGAGGAGTTGAACCGCTGATTTTCGTTCATTTATCGGTCTCGGAAGATTCACCTGATCGGCGAATCAAACCAGCGACGCAGCAGGGTTTTCTCTGCGTGCCGGTATCGTCTCTGCGGTGCAAATGGACCGGCGTGGAGCGACTAGCGTGGAGCGAATAAACGGAGAGGGCACCGCAGAGACAGGAGAATCCGACGCAGAGGAGTAATCCCAACGTCCTTTGAACCCTGGACTTTTCGGTAGCCGCGAGCGCCAGCGAGTGGACGATTCACCACTCGCTGGCGCTCGCGGCTACGGGGCAAATCACAATCTGAAGCTTTGGGGCGATTGCTATGACCACTCGCTGGCGCTCGCGGCTACGCGGCAAATCACAGTCTGAAACTGTTGGGCGATTGATATTAGCCATCTGCGCTGCGGGCTCTCAGCGCGGGCCGGGGGCGTTGATTCGGACGGCGTTGCGCTCGGAGCCCGCCGGGGTACCGCGGGGTGCGGCTTTGCCCCCTTTTGCGGCCTTGGTTGCGCCCGCCGCTTTGATCGCTGCGCCGGTTTCTCGGTCGAAGCTGTCGCCGGTGAGTTGCGCGGGTACGGTGTCGCCGGTCGCGTCGCTCCACTCAGCGAGCAGTTTCGCGAGGCGGATTTTGGTGCCGCGATGCTGCGGATCGGCGGCGAGATTCTTTAACTGCAGTGGATCGGCCGCGGTGTCGTAGAGTTCTTCGGACGGACGTGGCGCGAGGAACACATCCGCTTGCGCGGGCGTGAGTGGCCCGGCGGAACGGGCGGCGCGAAGGGCCTGATGTGACGCACCGCGCACGGAGTCGGCAGGGCCTTGCCACGCCAAGGCCGGACGGTGATTGGAAATGTAAAGAAATCCCTCGGAGCGCACCGCGCGACCGTGGGCCTCGTAGTCGTGCCAGTTGTGTTCGGAAAACGCGTGCTGGCGCACCGTGGCGGCGGGATTTTTCAAGACGGGGAGGAAACTGACGCCTTGCATCGTGGGAGCGACCGGCACGCCGGCAGCGGTCAGCACGGTCGGGGCGATGTCGATGGCGCTGACGAGACTAGGCGAGGGTCGGCCGGGCTGCGCCAAGCCGGCAGGCCAATGCGCGATGAAATACGTCTTCATGCCCGAATCGTGCAGGCGCGTTTTGGCGCGGGGGAAAGCGCGGGTGTTGTCGGCCATCACGAGAATGAGCGTATTCGCGAGCGAGCCTTCGTTTTCGAGCGCGGCGACGACGCGGCCGACATAGTGGTCGAACCGGGTCACCTCATTATAGTAAGAGGCGAGGTCGGCCCGCGTCGCGGCGTCGTCGTGCAAATACGCCGGGACGCGGACGGCAGCGGGTTCGTGTTTCGGTCCGTAGCGTTCGGGCTGCCACTCTTTGTCACCGTCCCAGTCGCGGTGGGCGTCGAGTGCGGCGAACCAAAAGAAAAACGGTTTATCCTTCGGACGCTCCTGCACGACTTTCACCCAGTTTCCGTGACCGCCGCTGTTGCCGGGAATCTTGCCGGTATCGACATGGTCAAACGGCGTGGGCTGCGGCGCTTCGCCGGCGGCGGGCGCCTCGAAAGTCATGTGATGTTTGCCGCTGAGCGCGGTGTAATAACCGGCCTCGCGGAGCAGGCGCGGAAACCACGGCAAGTGCGCGGCGATGGGTTGGTGGAGCTCGGAGGCGCGACCGTTGTTGTGCGGATAGCGGCCGGTCACGACGCTGCTGCGACTCGGGCTGCAACTGCTCGCAGTCAAATACGCGGCGTCGAAGCGGCGCCCGTTGGCCGCGAGGCGATCGAGGTGGGGCGTGCGCGCGGTGGGATTGCCTGTGCAACCGAGATCGTCCCAACTCACGTCGTCGGCGATGAAGAGAATCACGTTAGGGCGGGCCGATGCGGGTGGGGTAGCAGCCGGGGCCGACGACGATATCGAAATCAGTAGCACGGCTGCACAGAACAATCCGGTGCGAGTGAGCGGGTGGCCCAAGAGGAGGGTGGGGTGCATGGTGAAATGTTTCTGCGTCGGAACGGGCTTTCAAACTCCATTCTGCGCCGGCCGCTGATTCCAGCAGTCCGGCGACGATGTTGACGCGGAGGTAGACATGGCGCGAAAACCTCTTCTAGTGTTTTCCTCATCCCCCATGGCTTGTTACCCAACGATAATTTTTTCACCGTGGTCGACCGCGGTTCTGAGTGTTTCCCTGCTGGCCGCGATCGCGGCGTCACCGGTTCACGCGGCAGCAGCAGCAGCGCCCGCGCCGATCCAGTATAACGCGCAGATTCAGCCCATCCTCGCGGAGAATTGTTTCGCGTGTCACGGACCCGATTCGGCGGGACGCAAGGCCAAGCTGCGCCTGGATCGCGCAGAGTTTGCAACGGCCGAGCGCGGTGAACACGCCGCGGCGATTGTGCCGGGAAAACCCGACGCCAGTCCGCTCGTGGAGCGTATTTTTTCCACCGATACGGAGGAGATCATGCCGCCCCCGGACTCGCATAAAACGCTCAAGCCCGAGGAAAAGGCCTTGCTCAAGCGGTGGATCGCCGAGGGGGCAACCTATCAAGAGCACTGGTCTTTGCTCGCACCTGTGCGGCCGGCGGTTCCGGTGGCCGGCGCCACGAAGACGTGGGTGCGCAACCCCATCGACGCCTTCATCGCGCAGACCCTCACATCGTCCGGTCTCAAGCCGAGTCGCCCTGAGGAGCCGGCGCGTTTGCTGCGGCGCGTGACGTTTGATCTCACGGGCTTGCCGCCGACGCCGGACGACCTCGCGGCGTTTATGCGCGATCCTTCGCCCGCGGCTTACGACCGCGCCGTCGATCGGCTCCTCGCCACGGACGCATCCGCCGAGCAATTCGGGCGGCAATGGCTCGACGCCATCCGCTACGCCGACACGCACGGTATCCACATCGACAACTACCGTTCGATTTGGCCGTTTCGCGATTGGGTCGTCGGAGCGTTTCGGCAGAATCTGCCCTTTGATCAATTCACCATTGAACAGATGGCCGGCGATCTCTTGCCGAATGCGACGCTGGAGCAGAAGGTGGCGTCCGGTTTCAACCGTTGCCTGCCGACGACGAGTGAGGGCGGCGCGATTGCCGCCGAATACGAGGCGATCTACGCAAAAGATCGCGTCGAGACGATGTCCACTGTCTGGCTCGGTCTCACGACGGGCTGTGCAGCGTGTCACGATCACAAATTTGATCCGGTGAGCACCAAAGATTTTTATGCGCTCACGGCATTTTTCCGTAACAACACGATGCCCGCGATGGACGGCAACGTCGCCGACACGAAGCCGAACCTCTTCGTGCCGGCCGTCGCCGACCGCGCGCGGTGGACCGTGATTCAAGGCGGGATCGAATCGTTGCGTGCCGAGCAGAAAACGCGCGCCATGGCGGCCGACGCGGATTTTGCGAAGTGGCTCGCGACGGCCAAATCGCTCGCGGTTCCGCCGAAGGACTACGACGTAGCGCTGCACGCGCCGCTGGTCGGGCCGGCGCTCGTCGCCGCGCCGTCGGCAGAAAACGCCGGGCCTACCACTGGTAGCCCTTCGGAAAATAATGCGCGCGCGGCCGTCGCCGGTCCCTATGGCGCGGCGACGCGCATCGATGGCCGCAGCGTGACGCTCGGAGCCGGGATTCCGCTGCGCCGCGAAGAATCCGACAGCATCGCCCTCCTCGTGCGGATCGTCGGCACGCCGAGCGGGCCGCTCGTATCGGCGCTGGATGCGGGCGAGCGTGGTGCCGGCTGGGAAGTATTTCTCGACAAGGGGAAAATCGGCGTGCGCCTGCGAGGCGGGCGGCCGGATTTTTCGCCGAGTGGAACCGCCGCCGCCGTACTCGCTCCGGGCGAGTGGCACCACGTGTTGTTCACGTTCGATTCGGGCGCGTGGTCGAATCGCTCGGTGGACGTGTATGTGGACGGCAAAGTCGGTGCCAACGCTGGCAACATCAACCACGTGCCCGCCGACCTCGTGCCCGCCGCTCCACTCACGCTCGGTGCTCGGCCCGACGCCGCGCTCGCGGGTGGCGAAGTCTGGGTGCAGGACGTGCGGCACTACCGGCGCGGTTTCACGGTGGCGCAGGCGAAACCGCTCTCGTCGGTGATCGAAACCTACGCGGCGCTCACCACGGAGGCGTCGGCACGGACGCCCGCGCACACGAAGCTGCTACGCGAGCATTTCCTCGCCGCTGTCGATACGCCTTCGCTCGCGATCGCGGCCACGCTCGATCGGCAGCTCGCCGAGGATGCGACGCTGCGCAAGCGCGGCGGCATTTCACTGGTCATGGAGGAGAAGAAGGACTCGGAGGCGTTCGCCCACGTGCTGACGCGTGGCGAGTATTCGCAACTCGGCGACAAAGTGTCCGCCACCACGCCGGCGGTGCTGCCCCCGCTCCCGGCTGACGCCCCGCGCAACCGCCTCTCGCTCGCGCGTTGGCTTGTTGACTCGCAGAATCCGCTCACCGCCCGCGTCACCGTGAATCGCGTGTGGCAGGGCTTTTTTGGCACGGGCCTCGTCGAATCCGCCGGCGACTTCGGCGTGACGGGGAGTCAGCCCTCCCATCCGGCGCTGCTGGATTGGCTCGCGGTCGAGTTTCGCGAGGGCGGCTGGAACTATCGTCAACTGGTGCGGCTGATCGTGACGAGTGCGACCTATCGCCAGTCTGCCGTGGTATCGCCCGCGCTCCTCGAACGCGATCCCGCGAATCGTTTACTGGCTCGCGGGCCGCGTTTCCGCCTCGAAGCGGAGCAGCTCCGTGATCAGGCCCTCGCCGCCTCTGGCCTGCTCGTGGCGAAGGTCGGTGGCCGCCCCGTGCGCCCGTATCAGCCCCAAGGTATCTGGGAAGATGTCGCGATGAAGGAGTCGACTACGCGCTTCTATCGCACCGACTCCGGAGAAAATCTTTACCGGCGCTCGCTCTACACGCTGATCAAGCGCACCGCGCTCGCACCCGCCATGGATATCCTCAATGCTCCGAATCGCGAGGTCTCTTGCGTGCGTCGCGACCGCACGAATACACCGCTCCAGGCCCTCGTGACGCTCAACGATCCGCTCTTCGTCGAAGCCTCGCGTCAGCTGGCCGCCCGCGCGGTGGACGCCGCCCCGGCGTTCGATGCGCGACTCGACTTGGTGTCGTTGCGCCTGCTGGGGCGCACATTTTCGCGAGCGGAACGAGGCATCGTGCGCCGCACTTTGGACGAAGCGCTCACGACCTATCGCCGCGATCCGTCCGCGGCGAAACAACTCTTGGCCATCGGGGATTCTCCGGTGCACGAAAAAATCCCCGCGCCCGAGCTCGCGGCCTGGACGCTCGTCGCCAGCCAAGTGATGAACCTCGACGAATCCTTGACCAAGTAATCGCTATGAATCCTCTCCCTCCTGAGTGGCAGAACACCTTCGACGACTACAACGCGGCGCTCACGCGCCGGCAGTTTTTTCGCCAGACGGGCAGCGGCCTCGGTGTTGCGGCGCTCTCCGCGCTGCTCGGCCAACGGGCCCTCGGCGCCGGCGCCGCGCCGACCGGCTCTGCCGCCGCGACGCTCACTACCGCGATGACGGAGCCCTGGAAAATCGCGCCCAAGGCGAAACGGGCGATCTACATTTCGCTCATCGGCGCACCGTCGCAGCTCGACCTCTTCGACTACAAGCCCGCGCTGCAAGGCCGCTTTAGAGAGGATCTCAAAGGCTGGCTGGCCGGGCAGGGTGAGCGACTCACTGGGATGACGGCGAACCAAGCGGCGTTTCCCCTCGCGCCGACGACGTTCAAGTTCGCGCAGCACGGGCAAGGTGGCATGTGGCTCAGCGAGCTGTTGCCGAACATTGCGAAGATGGCCGACGACCTCTGCTTCATCCGGTCGATGAAGACCGACGCGATCAATCACGAGCCGGCCAACCAGCTCGTTTACACGGGCTCGATGCAAAACGGCAAAGCCTCGATGGGCTCCTGGCTCTCCTACGGGCTCGGCACGCTCAATAAGGATTTGCCCTCGTTCGTCGTGCTGCACGCGAAACACACCAGCCCGTTCTCGAACGTGCAGGCGATTTCGTCGCGGCTGTGGGGCAGCGGTTATCTCGAGGGCCGGCACGCGGGCGTTTCCTTCCGCTCGCAGGGTGAGCCGGTGCTTTATCTCAATGACGCACCGGGCATCCCGCGCGAGTTGCGCCGCAAAATGCTCGACGGTCTGGGTGAACTCAATCGCCGCAGCTACGAACAGATCGGCGACCCCGAGATCCAGACGCGCACCCAGCAGTACGAGCTGGCGTTCCGCATGCAGACGAGTGTGCCCGAGCTGGCGGATATGTCGGGCGAGTCGCCGGCGACCTACGAACTCTACGGCGAGGAAGCGCGCACGCGCGGCTCGTTTGCGAGCTCGGCGCTGATGGCGCGGCGGCTCGTGGAGCGCGGCGTGCGCTTCGTGCAGATTTTCCACCGGGGTTGGGATCAACATGGCAGCCTCCCTCGCGACATCGCGTCGCAGAGCAAAGACGTCGACCGCGCGTGCTACGGCCTCGTGCAGGATTTGAAACAACGCGGCATGCTCGACGAGACCCTCGTCATCTGGGGAGGCGAGTTTGGCCGCACGGTTTATAGCCAAGGCACGCTCACCGAGACCAACTACGGCCGCGACCATCACCCACGCTGTTTCACCATCTGGATGGCGGGCGGCGGCATCAAAGGCGGCGTGGTGCACGGCGAGACCGATGAGATGTCCTACAACATCGTGAAAGACCCGGTGCACGTGCGCGACCTGCACGCGACGATTCTGCACCTCCTCGGCCTCGATCACGAACGGTTTAGTTTCAAATTCCAGGGCTTGGACCAGCGCCTCACGGGAGTGGTGCCGGCGCAGGTGGTGAAGGCGATTCTGGCCTAAACGGAGCGGCGGGTTTCCCACCGCCGATTTCCCGCGAAGCCGCTTTCGCCTAGCGGTCCGCCTTTGACTCTCCCGTCTCCGCAACCATCTTCCGTCTCATGCCGCCCGTCACCGCCGCCGCTGAAATGCTGACCGTCGAGGACTACCGTGCCACGCCGGAAGGGACGCGTTATCAGCTCGTCGAGGGATCGCTTTACCTTATGTCACCTTCACCCAGATTCACGCACCAGGCGATCGTTTGGAATCTGGTCGGCATCTTGAGCCGCTATCTGGAGCGGCACCCGGTGGGCCGCGCCTTTGTGGCCCCGTTCGATGTTTTCCTATCGGACAACGATGTCGTGCAGCCGGATGTTTTTTTCGTGGCCAATGACAGGTTGAAGGCGTTGCAGGACGACGGAGTCCACGGCGCGCCCGACCTGGTGATTGAGGTGCTCTCGCCCTCGACCGCCCAGCTCGACAAGAAAACCAAACGCCGCGTTTATGCGCAGGCGGGAGTGAAGGAAATGTGGCTCGTGGATCCGCTGCTGTCGCAAATCCAGCGCTACGATTTCGCGAGCGATACCGCGAAGCCGGTGGCGCTCATTGAGGAAAACGAAACATTTTCGACGCCGCTGCTACCGGGCCTGACGATCTCGGCGACGGAGATTTTCAAACGATAGGTGCGGTGGATCGTGGTGGCGGGTGTGCCGCCGCAAATTTCTCATCCCGTACGCTAGCCGACAGTGGGCGCTTTCTCCGTCCTTCCCGAGTGGCACGAGCGGGCGCTTCGGCACCATCGCTCATAGCGCCATCGAACGCTTTCCGGTAGAGATCGTCGGCTGTAGGCCGTTCCAGCGTTGGTGGAATTCTTTCGGAGGGCGGTCTCCACGCTAAAACTCTCCGCGCAAAAACTCCGCGCGGAAACGAGGGATTGCCTCGGCGCGGCAAGGTGGCGCATTTTCCCGCGCTGTGCCCCCTCTGATGAGCTGTCGGTCCGTTGTCCTGCTGTTTCCCCTGCTGTCCTTTTGGCCAGCGTTCGGAGCGGAGGTGGGGATCCCTGCGCAGATCGAGTTCAACCGCGATGTGCGGCCGCTGCTGGCCGACAACTGCTTCGCTTGCCACGGCCCCGACGCCGCGAACCGCCAGGGTAAGCTTCGCCTCGACGTGCGCGAGGCGGCGCTCGCCAAAGAAGCGTTTTTCCCGGGCAAGCCCGCGGAGAGCGAACTCGTCGTGCGCATCCACTCGCAGGACAAGGACGAGATGATGCCGCCGCCCGACTCCCACAAAAAACTCTCCGCGCGCGACAAGGCTGTGCTCGCACGTTGGATCGCACAGGGCGCCGAATATCAGAACCACTGGGCCTACGAACGGCCGGTGAAGGCCGCGATTCCCGCCGGGGCCAACGCCATCGATACGCTCGTCGCGCGCCGGCTCATCACTGTCAGGATGAAGCCGTCACCCGAAGCGGATCGGCGCACGCTCATTCGGCGTTTGACGTCGGATCTGATTGGGCTGCCCCCCACGCCCGCGGAGGTGGCGGCGTTTATGGCCGATGCGACGCCGGATGCTTATGCGCGATTGGTCGATCGGTTGCTGGCCGATCCCCGCTATGGTGAGCGTATGGCCGTGGGCTGGCTCGATCTCGTGCGGTTTGCCGACACCATCGGCTATCACAGCGACAACCCGCGCAATGTTTGGCCCTATCGCGATTGGGTGATCCAGAGTTTCAATACGAACAAACGCTTTGACCGTTTTACGCTCGAGCAAATTGCCGGCGATCTGTTGCCCGATGCGAGTGTGGAGACGCGCGTCGGCTCGGCTTTCAACCGGTTATTGCTCTCGACCGAAGAGGGCGGGGCGCAGCCGAAAGATTACGAGGCGCGCATGATGGCCGATCGCGTGCGCGCGATCGGCACGGCATGGCTCGGGCAGACGACCGGTTGCGCGCAGTGCCACGATCACAAATTCGATCCCTTCACGACGCGGGATTTCTATTCGCTCGGTGCCTTTTTCGCCGATGTGAAGGAGCCCTTGGTTGGCCGGCGCGAGGAAGGGATGCCCGTGACGACGCCGGAGCAAACGGCCCGGCTCGCGGAGCTGAGAGAGGCTGTCGCCGCCGCGCGGAAAAATGTCGCTGCGCTGGCGACGCACATTGACGCGGCGCAAGCAGCCTGGGAGGCCCACGGGCAGGTAAGCGCGGCTTCCTCCCAAAACGATCTGCCGCGTGAAGTCGCGGCGGCGCTGAAGAAAGTCGCGATGAAGCGCACGGCGAAGGACCAGCAGACGGTGAAGGCGCACTTTCGCACGCAGGTCAGTTCGGTGGCGCGCGGCGAGCTCGATCGACTCGCAGAGGCCGAACGCGCGCAGCAAGCATTCGTGGATGGGGTGCCGCATTGCCTCGTGACCGAGGCCGCCGCCGTGGCTCGCACGGTGCGCGTCTTGCCGCGCGGCAACTGGATGGACGAGACCGGTGAGATCGTAAAACCGGGGCTCCCTGCGTATCTTCCGCAGCCGGATTTCGCGGGTCGTGCACTCACCCGGCTCGATCTGGGGCGTTGGCTGGTCGCGCGTGAAAATCCGCTCACCGCGCGGGTGTTTGCGAATCGGTTGTGGAAACAGTTTTTCGGCACGGCGCTGAGCCGGGTGCCGAGCGATCTCGGCGCGCAGGGCGAACCGCCGCCCAACGGTCCGCTGCTCGATTGGCTCGCGTGCGAATTTATGGACACCGGCTGGGACGTGAAACAGCTCGTGCGCGTGATCGTCACGAGCACGACGTACCGGCAGGTTTCCACCGCGACGCCGACGCAGCTCGCGGCCGACCCGGATAATCGCGAGTACGCGCGGCAGGGCCGACCCCGCTTCGAGGCGGAGGGGGTGCGCGACGCGGCGTTGGCGGTCGGCGGGTTGTTGTCGCCGCAGATTGGCGGGCCCAGCGTGAAGCCCTACCAACCGGATCGCTACTGGGAGAATTTGAATTTTCCGCCGCGCGATTACGCGGTCGATCGCGGCGACGCGCAGTATCGGAGAGGCTTGTACGTCTGGTGGCAGCGGTCGTTTCTCCACCCGAGCCTGCTCGCGTTTGATGCGCCGAGCCGCGAGGAGTGCGTCGCCGAGCGCAACCGCTCCAATTTGCCGCAGCAGGCGCTCGTGCTCCTCAACGATCCGACCTATGTCGAGGCGGCGCGTGCGTTGGCGGCGCGGATCGTCAGCGAGGGTGGCGGCACGACCGAGGCGCGACTGACGCTCGCGTGGAGCCGTGCGTTGCAACGCCCCCCGCGCGCCGAGGAAGTGCGCACGGCGACCGGTCTGCTCGACGAACACCTCCGGCTCTACCGCGCCGATCCCGCGGCGGCGAGCGCGCTGCTGGCCACCGGAGATTTGCCGCTGCCCGCCGGCCTCAGCGCAGAGGCTCGCGCCGAACTCGCCGCTTGGACGCACGTGGCGCGCGTGCTGCTCAATCTCCACGAGTTCATCACGCGCGAATGACAACTGAGACTACGCCGCGCAGGGTTCGCCGTAGCCCGCCTCGTGAGAGGCGGGACGGATCGCTTTTGAACGCCCCTCGGTCCCGGCTCTCACGAGCAGGGCTACACTCATCGATCCACCCATGAATTATTTTCCGACTCCGTTTCAAACCCGCCGCGCGTTTCTTGGACGCGTCTCGCACGGCGTTGGCGCGGTCGCGCTGGCTTCGCTGCTCGAAAAATCATCGTCACTCCACGCGGCGTCGGCGCGCCCGGCGGCCCGCGGGGTGGTGTACCCACTCCCGCTGCCGCAAAAGGCCAAACGCGTGATCTGGCTGACGATGGCGGGCGGCCCGTCGCAGTTTGAGACCTTCGATCCGAAGCCGAAGCTCGCGGAATTACACGGCGAGGCGATGCCGGAGAGTCTGACGCGCGGACAACAGCTCGCCCAGTTGCAGGGGCAACGACTCGTTTGTCACGCGCCGCAGTTTCCATTCGCAAAATTTGGGAAAAATCAGACGGAGATCTGCTCCCTCTTTCCGCACATCGGCTCTGTCGTGGACGATATTTGTATCATTCGTTCGATGACGACGGACGCGATCAACCACGACCCGGCTCACATGTTCATGAACACTGGCTCGCAGATCGCGGGGCGTCCGAGCATGGGGGCATGGGTGAACTACGGGCTCGGCAGTGAGGCGGAAAATCTGCCGGGATTTGTGGTGATGGTGTCCACGGGCCCGGGTCGCTCGCCGCAACCGATCGCGACGCGGCAATGGAGCAGCGGGTTCTTGCCGAGCCGTTTTCAAGGTGTGCAGCTGAACGGTCGCGGCGACGCCGTGCACTACCTCACCAATCCCGGCCGCGTTTCGCGTGCGCAGCAGGGTGCCGACGTGCAGGCGATCACGGCGTTGAACCGCCAACACGACGCCTTCGTGCACGACCCCGAGATCGCGACCCGCATCGCGCAATATGAGATGGCGTTCCAGATGCAGGCGAGCGTGCCCGAGCTGACGGATCTGCGCGGCGAGGACGCGCGCACCCTGGCACTTTACGGCTGCACGCCCGGTGACGGTTCGTTTGCCGCGAACTGCCTGCTCGCGCGTCGTCTTGCGGAGCGCGGCGTGCGTTTTATCCAGCTCTACCACCGCGATTGGGATCACCACAGTCTGCTGAAGGAGGAGTTGCCGCTCCGCGCCAAGGAGGTCGACCAAGCCTGCGCCGCGCTCCTTACCGATCTCAAGCAGCGGGGGATGCTCGATGACACCCTCGTCGTGTGGACCGGCGAGTTTGGGCGCACGCCGATGTCGCAGGGCAACAAAGGCACCGTCGGCCGTGACCACCATAACAAGTCGATGTCGATGTGGCTCGCTGGCGGCGGTGTGCAGCGCGGTCGGGTTTATGGAGCGACGGACGAACTCGGCTACGCCGCGATGGAAAACATCTGCACCGTCCACGACCTCCACGCGACGATGCTGCACCAGCTCGGCATCCGCCCCGACGCGTTCACGGTGAAGTTTCAAGGGCTCGACGCGAAACTCACCGGCGTGGAAGGCGGCGGAGTGATCGAGGGGATTTTGGCCTGAACGGTGTCCGGAAACGGAGGCGTTGGGGAAAAGGAAAGGTCTTCGGCGCCAGCGGCAGACGTCTGTCAGCAGACGAGGGCTTGCTACGCGGCCTTGGGGGTATTCGCTTGGGAACGTCGTCTTAAGGTATCGTCTGAACATTTCCCCCGATGCGTCGTCTCGTTTTCCTCCTTGCCCCCGTGTTGATGGTGACGGCGGGTGCCGTTCGTTCGGCTACGCCTGCCGCGCCCAAGCTTTCGTTTAACACGCATATTCAGCCGATCCTCGCGGAGAACTGCTATGCGTGCCACGGCATCGACGCGGCGGCGCGCAAGGCGGAGTTGCGGCTCGACCGCTTTGAGTCGGCCACCGCGAAGCGCAAGGATGGCGCCCCGGCGATTGTGCCCGGCAAGCCCGAGGCCAGTCCGCTCCTCGAGCGGATCACCTCGAAGGATGAAAAGAAAATCATGCCGCCGCCCGAGAGTCACAAAACCCTCAAACCCGAGGAAATCGCCGCCTTGCGACGGTGGATCGCCGAGGGCGCGGGGTATGAGCAACACTGGTCGTTCATCCCGCCGATCCGCCCCGCGGTGCCCACGGTCGCGCGGGCGCAGGCGAAGGGCGTGCGCAATCCGATCGATGCCTTTGTCATCGCGCGACAGGCTCAAAATGGACTCACGCCGGCCGCGGAAGCAGACCGGCGCACCTTGATCCGTCGGGTGACACTCGACCTGACCGGGATCGTGCCGACGTCAGCGGACGTCGAAGCGTTTGTTGCGGATCAGTTACCCGGGGCTTATGAACGCGTGGTGGATCGGCTGTTCGCGAGTCCCCGCTTTGGCGAACACCGCGCGCGCTACTGGCTCGACTACGTGCGCTACGCGGACACGCACGGTATCCACTTCGATAACTACCGGGCGATTTGGCCGTATCGCGATTACGTGATCGGTGCATTCAACACGAACAAACGCTTCGACACGTTTGTGCGTGAGCAACTCGCCGGCGATTTGTTGCCGGCCCGCACGCTCGACCAATTGGCGGCGACGGGTTTCGTGCGCTGCAATCCCACGACCAACGAGGGCGGCACGATCACCGAGGAAGTGTATGTGAACCAAACCCGCGATCGTGTGGAGGCGTTTGGGGCGACCTTTCTCGGGCTGACCACGGGTTGTGCCGCGTGCCACGACCACAAGTTCGATCCGCTTTCGCAAAAGGACCACTATGGTCTGGCCGCGTTTCTGGGGAACACGCTGGAGAAACCATGGGATCTCAATATCGCGGAGCCGTTCCCGGTGCTGCGGCTGCCGAAGCCGGAAATGAAGGCGGCGGCGGAGTTCGTGCTCGGGCAGAAGGCCGGCTTGCAGGAAAAACTGGAGGCCCGGCGCGAGCGGTCGCGTGAACTCACGGCGGCCTGGCTCGCGGCCGGCAACCGGCCGAAGCCGGTCGATGCGACCGGGCTCGAGCTGCGTCTCCGCCTCGACGAGGCGCAGGGCGATGTGCTGAAAAATTCCGCCCCCAAAGCGAAAGTGGCCGAGTTTAAAGCGGACACGAATCCCTTAGTTTGGGGTGAGAGCACCTGGTTCTGGCCCACGATGCGAATGGACATTCTATCGCGGATTAATTTGGGCGATCACGGCGATGTCGAGGCGGGTGATAAGTTTTCCGCCGGGGGCTGGCTGTTCCTCCGCGCGAAGCCCGGCGGCGGTGCGCGCACCGGCACGGGCAATGGCTCGCTGCTGGCCAAAATGGGCGATGAAAAACGCCGCGGTGGTGCGGGTTGGGACATCGCGCAGGAGGCCTTGCAGATCATCGTGAGCCTCACCCCCGCGCCCACGCCGTCGACGCAGACGGAGATGATTACCGAAATGGCCCCGCCGGTGGCGGCCCCGCGGGCGGCTAAAAAGGGCAAAGCGGGCTCCAATCCCCGGGCCATCGCGGCCGCTCCCGCCCAGCGCGGCATTCAAATCGCGACCAAGCTCGGCCAGTTTACGCGCGACGAATGGGTGCACCTCTTTGTCACCTACGACGGCTCGCGCAAAGGCACGGGGGTGAAAATTTATCTCAACGGAAAACTGGCGGAGACTGAGGTTAAAATCGATGCGATGGGAGCGAAGGATTCCATTCGCACGGATGCCGCCATGCACCTCGGCCGCCGCGATGATTACAATCCCATGCGCGAAACTCGCTTTCAGGACGTGCGTTTCTACAAACGCGCGCTGGCGCCCGCGGAAGTCGCGCGCCTCTCCTATGAGGATGTGGCGAGTGAGATCGTGGCGCGCCAGCCGGATGCGGCGAAGTGGACGACGGAGGAGAAGTTTGTCGTCGCCGATCGTTTTTTCCTAGGGGAAAAGGACGCTGAGACGATCGCCTTGGCCGCAGCGGTCGCGACGCACGACCAAGCGTTTGACGCCCTCACCAAGGACGGTGCGGCGACTCTGATCGCGATCGAGAAGCCGACGCCGGCCTTTGCGGATGTCCTGAAGCGCGGCGACTACTTCGCCCGCCTGGAGCGGGTGGAGCCGACGGTGCCCCATTTTATGAGCGACCTGCCGGCCGGCTCGCCGCGGAACCGCCGCGGGCTCGCTGAATGGTTGCTCGCGCCGACGCAGCCGCTGATGGCGCGGGTGACGGTGAATCGCATGTGGCAGGAAGTATTTGGGCGCGGGCTCGTCGAGAGCGCCGGGGATTTTGGAATTATGGGCGATCGTCCTTCGCATCCAGAATTGCTCGACTGGCTGGCGGTGGAATTTCGCGACGGCGGCTGGGACGTGAAGACGTTTTACCGGCTGCTCGTCACGTCCGCGACGTATCGCCAGACGGCGGTGGCGACGCCGGAGCACCTCGCCAAGGATGCGAGTAACAAACTGCTCGCGCGCGGGCCGCGGTTCCGGATGGATGGCGAAATGTTGCGCGACAGCGCCCTCGCCACGGCCGGGCTGCTCGTGGAGAAGGTCGGCGGACCGTCGGTGAAGCCTTACCAACCCGAGGGGATTTGGGAGGAAGTCGCGATGCCCGGATCGACCACGCGGACCTACGTGCCCGACAAGGGCGAAGGCCTCTACCGGCGCAGCGTGTATACGTTTTGGAAACGCGCGTCGGCGCCGGCGTCGTTGGAGACCTTTGATGCGACCTCGCGCGAAGTCGTCTGCTCGCGTCGTGCGCGCACCAATACGCCGCTGCAGGCGTTTATAACCATGAACGATCCGCAGTGGGTCGAAGCGGCACGCAAGGTGGCCGAGCGCGCGATGCAGGCGGCGCCAACCACGCCCCAACGTCTCGATTTTATCGCCCGCCTGACCCTCGCCCGCCCGTTGGATGCGCGTGAGACGGCGGTGCTCACGAAAACCGCCGCGACGTTCCGCGCGAAATTTGCGGCGAGTGGAGACGACGCGAAAGCTATTCTCGCGGTAGGCGAGTCTCCCGCCGATCCCGCCCTGGCGGTTCATGAACTCGCGCAGTGGACCCTCGTCGCGAGTCAGTTCCTTAACCTCGACGAATTTCTGACCAAGTAGGACGGATTTCATTCCGCCATTCTCTACGCCCGATGGCGGACTGAAGTCCGCCCACCTCACTCCATGAATCCCTCATCTCCCGATCATCACCTCTGCTCCGATCACTGCGGAGAGAATCCGACTGTGTGGGATTTGCCGCACGTGCCGCTCGGCTTGAAACGCGAATGGCTCGATCTGGAGACGCGCCGGCACTTCCTTGGGCAAGGAGTGAAAGCGCTCGGTTGGGCGGGGCTCGCGACGCTCCTCGGTCGCTCGGCGCCCAATCTGTTGGCGAATGCACCGATCCCCGGAGCGCCCGCGATGCTGCCGCACTATGCGCCGAAAGCGAAACGCGCGATCTACCTCTTCATGGCGGGCTCGCCCTCGCAGATTGAGACGTGGGACTACAAGCCGACCCTCGCTGATTTGTTCGACAAGGATCTGCCGGAGTCTGTGCGCGGCGGCCAGACGCTCACGGGCATGACGGCGAGTCAGACGCGTTTTCCGATTGCACCGAGTCTCTACAAATTTGCCCGGCAGGGGAAAGCGGGCCGCTTCGTGTCGGAGCTCTTCCCCTACACCGCAAAAGTTTCCGACGAACTGTGCGTGATCAAGTCGCTCCATACCGATGCGATCAATCACGAGCCGGCGATCCTGCAATTGACGACCGGCAATATGTTTCCCGGCAAGCCGTCGATCGGTTCGTGGCTCTCCTATGGGCTCGGTGCGATGAATGCCGAGCTGCCGACGTTTGTCGTTATGACCTCGAAGATGCCGCACCGGACGAATGTGCAGGCGCTCTCGAACCGGTTGTGGTCCTCGGGGTTTCTTTCGCCCGAGCATGCGGCGGTGGCCTTGCGTTCGGGCAGCGATCCCGTGCTGTACCTCAACAATCCGAAGGGCATCGCCAGCGATGTGCGGCGCGCGATGATCGACGGGGTCAACGACCTGAACCGCCAGCTGTTCGAGCGGGTCGGCGATCCGGAGATCAACGCGCGGATTTCCCAATACGAGATGGCGTTTCGCATGCAGACGTCGGTGCCGGAGCTGACCGATTTTTCCAACGAACCGCAATCCACCTGGGATCTTTACGGTCCGAAGGCGAAGGAGCCCGGCACGTTTGCCTACAACTGTCTGATGGCGCGACGCCTCGCGGAACGCGGCGTGCGCTTTACGCAAATTTTCCTGCGCAGTTGGGACCAGCACAGCCGCCTGCCGACCAATATTAAACTGATGGCCGAGGACTCGGACCAGCCGACCTACGCGCTCGTCACCGATCTCAAGCGGCGCGGCCTGTTGGACGACACCGTGGTGATTTGGGGCGGCGAGTTTGGCCGCACGGTTTACTCGCAAGGCGCGTTGACGCCGGATAATTACGGCCGCGATCACCATCCCCGCTGCTTCAGCATGTGGATGGCGGGTGGCGGCGTGAAGCCCGGTATTTCCTACGGCGAGACGGACGATTTTTCCTATAACATCGTGAAAAACCCGATGCATATCCGCGACCTGCACGCCACGATTCTCCATCTCTTCGGCCTCGATCATAATAAGCTCTCGTTCAAGTTTCAGGGCCTCGATCAAAAACTCACGGGCGTCCTGCCCTCGAAAGTCATCAATGACCTCCTGGCTTAGTCGTGCATTTTCTGTGGCCCGCTTCGTGAGAAGCGGGAAGGCAGCGCTGTTTTCTGTGGCCCGCTTCGTGAGAAGCGGGACGGCAGCGTCCTCAGCTCGTCGTCCGTCCCTGCTCTCACGAGCAGGGCTACTAGGAGTCGCGTCTTTGGTCATCGCGGTGTCTTCGTCGCGAGCTGAAGACACGTTTTTCGCGCAGCGGGTCGCGCCGATTTTCGAGGAGAAGTGTGTCGCCTGCCACGGAGAGAAAAAACAAAAGGGGAAGTTGCGTCTCGATAGTTTCGCCCAGCTCATGCGCGGCGGTGAAGGCGGCGGCGTGGTGAAAGCCGGCGCGCCGAAGGCAAGTGAACTCTTCATTCGCGTGACGATGGACCCCACGGACGAAGAGTTCATGCCGGCGGACAGCAAGCCGCCCTTGACGCCTGATGAAGTGAAGGTGCTGGAAGTGTGGATTGCTGCAGGAGCGTCGGAGACGGCGCTGCTCTCTTCGATCAAGGGCGCTCCGGCGCTCGCCGCTCCGCAGGGGCCGACCGTCGCGCTCGCACCTGATTGGCATCCGCGCGCGTTGCAGATCGCCCAGCTTGAAAAGACGCTCGGGCTGCGGCTCGTGCCGCGTTCTCACGTACCGACCGATGGACTCGTGCTCCGCACGGCGAGTTCGCCCGGACGTTGTGATGATGCCGCCCTCGCCCAGCTCGCGTCGGTGGCCGATCTCATCGTCGAGGCAGAACTCGCGCGCACCCAGATCACCGATGCCGGCCTGACCGCGATCGCCGCCTTCGCCAATCTTCGCGCGCTCGACTTGACGCGCACGGCGGTGACCTCGGCGGGTGTGGGAAAGCTCGTGGTGTTGAAAAAACTCGAATCGATCAACCTGACGTCAACCGCGGTGGACGATGCGGGTGTCGCGCCACTGCGTTCAGTGGCGTCTTTGAAAAACGTGTGGACCTTCGATACGAAGGTTTCGCCGCCTGGGCCGCGTTAGCTGCGGGCAATCGAGCGGCGGCGCCGATGACTGATAGGGGACTGGATTTTCAGGGGGATCGGGTCCGGGAGGGGTTTACCGAAGCCAAGACCGGCAAAAGTAAGAAAGACAAAGCCAAGGCCAAAGCTAAGGCCGCAGAACCCGTAGCCCCCAAGGCAGGCGACAACAAGGATCGCGGCGCCTTGTTCGACGGCCGCGATACGAACAAGGACGGCAAGCTGAACAAAGAAGAGTTCCTGATCCGCCAGAGCGACACCGAGCAAGCCGCTAAGAACTTCGTGGAATCCGACGAGGACAAGAGTGGCGACGTCAACCGCGAGGAATACGTCACCTCCGGCAATTAAGCCGGGTCACTCCGAGCGCAGCCGATCCGTCTCGCGGGCGCGGAATTGCGACGGGGTCAATCCCGTGTGCTTCTTGAAGTCCTTGCTGAAGAAGTATCGGTCCGAATAGCCCACCTGTTCGGCGATCTCCTTGATGTCGTCGGCCGTATCGGCGAGGCGACGCTTCGCTTGGCTGATACGTTCGCGCCGCAGCCAATCGATCGGACTCGTACCGAAGGAGGTCTTAAAGACACGGGAGAAGTGGGTCGGGCTAAGGCCGGCAAGACGGGCTAGTGACGGCACCGTATGTTTCTCGAAATAGAAGAGCTGCATCTGCTCGACGCAGCGGGCGAGAGCCGGCGGGATTTTCGGCGTGAGTTCACCGGACTGCTGGCGGGCGCAGTAGGCCTGCGCGACCAGCTCCGCCACCTGGGCATGGATCAGCGCCGGCGAGGACGGAGCGCCTTCGGCAATAAGTCGGAACAGCTGCTTGAAGACCGGAGAAGCCTTGCGCAGGTCCATGCCAGAGATAACCGGAGTGCCGCGGACGCCGAGCAGATCGGATAACTGCGCCAGACGCGGACCCTCGGCACGGATCCAATAGACCTCCCAAGGGTCGTCTTGGACCGCGCCATGTTCGTGCGGGTGATGGCAGTTGATCCAGACCAAGTCGCCGCGGCGGACCTGATGCATCCGGCCGGCGATACGGGTCCACCCCTTGCCGCGCAGGCAGAGAATGAGCTCATGTCCGGGGAAGTGGTCGCGCTTGATATGGTGCTCCGTGCCGGCGAGGAGATGCCCCGCACGAGGCACGGTATAGAACACCTCCTGGTGCGACGGATTCGGGGTCGCGTAGAGCGAGATCGGGATGCGGTTGGCGACGGGGGTCTGAGCCATGGTAGGATAATACAACCTGCCGGTCGCGGCTTGCCATTTAAAACTGCCGGCTTTGGCGTAGAATAACCCCAGATGAATCAGCCGGCCCCTCTGCTCCTCGCCTTGATGGCTTCCCTTCTCCCCGCGACCGCGGCGGAGCCGGTGAGCTTCAGCCGCGACGTGTTGCCGATCCTTTCCGACAACTGCTTCGGATGCCACGGCCAGGATGAATCGCACCGCAAGGGCAAGCTGCGGCTCGACCTCCGGGACGTGGCGTTGGCCAAGGAAGCGGTCGTCCCCGGCAAACCCGAAGCCAGTGAACTCATCAACCGCATCGTCACCACCGACGAGGACGAACTCATGCCCCCGCCCAAGTCGCACAAAGCGCGACTCACCGCGGCGCAGACCGATATCCTGCGGCGCTGGATCGCGGAGGGCGCCGTGTGGGGAAAGCACTGGGCGTTCGAACTACCCGTCAAGGCCAGCGTACAAGGCCACCCCGTCGATGGCTTCGTCGGCAAGAAACTCGCCGCCGAAGGACTCACCCTGGCGAAGGAAGCGCCGAAGCACACCCTGCTCCGCCGGCTGTCGTTCGACTTGACTGGCCTACCGCCCACCGAAGCGGAGACCAAGGCGTTCCTGGCGGACACTTCTCCTCAGTCCTACGAAAAGGTCATCGATCGCCTGCTCGCCTCGCCGCACTACGGCGAACGCATGGCCATGTGGTGGCTCGATGCTGCGCGTTATGCGGACACCGATGGATTCCAGTCCGACGCCACGCGCACCAACTGGCCGTGGCGCGACTGGGTCGTCGAATCGTTCAACCGTAATATTCCTTACGACCAGTTCACCCTCGAGCAGTTCGCGGGCGATCTCCTGCCGAATGCCACGCCTGAGCAGAAGCTCGCGACCTGCTTCCAGCGCAACCACATGACCAACGGCGAAGGCGGCCGTGATCCCGAGGAATCCCGCGTCGACTACGTCCTCGACCGCGTGAACACCATGGGCACCACCTGGCTCGGCATGACCCTGGGCTGCGCGCAGTGCCACACCCACAAGTTCGACCCTATCACCCAGTCCGACTACTATGCCCTCTCGGCCTTCTTCAACAGCATCGACGAGGACGGCAAGGCCGGCGGCGGCGCCAAGCCCTTCCTGCCTTATCAATCTAAGCATGCCGCCCGAGCGATCGCGGAAGCCCAGCAACTCGTCGACGCCACCAAGCCCGCCGAAGCCGCCGCGCGGACCGCGGCCATAGGTCCGTTCGAGCAGCGGCTTGCCGAACGGCGTATCCAGACGAAACCCGAATGGCAGACGTGGAAAGTCATCAAGGCCGATTCGCTTGAGACCGCCGAAGGCACCGTCCTGAAGCAGGAAGCCGACGGTGCCGTCCAAGCCTCGGGACCGCACCCCAACCAGGATGAGTATCGCATCGTCAGCCATGATCGCCTCGAGCGCATCACCGGCCTGCGCCTCGAAGTCCTGCCACACCCCTCGCACACCAAGGGCGGACTTTCCCGCGGTAAAGACGGCGAGTTCAAACTCACCGACCTTAAGCTCCAGGTCCGCACGCGCGGCAATTCGCAGATCCGGGACATCCTCATGGCCAACGCGGTCGCCGACGTCATGGCGGACAAGAAGAAGCATGGCGGCTATGGCGAGGTGAAGGATACCCTCGACGACGACCCGCGTAACGGCTGGACGACCATCGGCTTCGATCAGACCAAACCGCACGTGGCCCTCTATGCACTCTCCGAACCGCTCGTGCTCGGTGCGGATGACGAACTCATGATCGAGTTGCGCCAGCGTTCGACGCTGGGCGACGCCAATATCGGCCGCTTCCGACTCTCCATCGCCGCCGAAGCCGGCGACGCCGTTAACAAGGTAGGCCGGAGCCCCCGCGAAGAACTCGCCGCCCTGCCCGCCGACCAACCGATCGACGCCAAGCTCCGAGAGCGCCTCTTCGATGAATTCTTGGTGGACCATGCGCCGTACCAGATTCCTCGGCAGGCCTTAGACCGCGCCCAGCGCCAGCTTGCCGAAACCAAGTCCGCCGCGGGTAAGCTCAACGTCATGGTCCTCGCGGAGCGCAAGCAGCCGCGCGACACGTTCGTCCTTGTGCGTGGCGTCTGGGATAAGCACGGCGACAAGGTCGGCCCCGACGTCCCGCAGGCGCTCGCCGCTTGGCCAGAAGGCGAAGCCCGTACACGCCTCGGCCTTGCACGCTGGCTGACGTCGAAGGAAAACCCACTGACCGCACGCGTGACCGTCAACCACCTTTGGCAGATGCTTTTCGGCCAAGGACTCGTGCGGACTACCGAGGACCTCGGATTGCAGGGCGAACATCCCCTCCATCCGGAGCTCCTCGACTGGCTCGCCGTCGACCTTGTCGAGCATGGCTGGGACCTCAAGCGGACCCTCAAGCTCATCGTCCGCAGCCGCACCTATCGCCAGGATTCCTCCGTCACGCCCGCCTTGCTTGCCAAGGACCCCGACAACCGCCTGCTCGCCCGCGGTGCGCGCTTCCGCCTGCCCAGCTGGATGATCCGCGACTCCGCCTTACGGACCGCCGGCCTCTTCAATCCCGCGCTCGGCGGACCGCCTGTGCGCCCGTATCAGCCCGACGGCGTTTGGGAAGAGCTCTTCATGGGTCGCTTCAAATATGAACCCAGCGAAGGCCCGGCCCAGTATCGTCGGACGCTCTACGCCTTCTGGCGTCGCTCCATCGCACCCACGTTCTTGTTCGACTCCGCGCAACGCCGCTCGTGCGAAGTGCGTACTGGCCGGACCAACACCCCGTTGCAAGCACTGACCCTGCAGAACGACCTCACCTATCTCGAAGCCTCGCAAGCCATCGCGGCCGATGTGTTACGTGAAAACGGCGACGCCGGACGACTCCAGAAACTTCTCCGCAAGGTACTCTCACGTGAGGGCGACGACCGTGAAGCCGCGTCACTTGGCAAGACCCTGACCCAAGCGAGGAACTACTACCGCGCCCATCCCGCCGAAGCCGCCAAGTTCCTCAAAGTCGGCCAACGCCGGCCCGCTGGCACAGACCTCTCTGAACTCGCCGCCTGGACCATCGTCGCGAGCCTCGCCCTCAACCTCGATGAGGCGATTACGCGGGAATGAGAGTATTGAGTATGGAGTATCGAGTATAGGAAACACACCAAACCCCTAGGCACAGAGCATCACACTGCCTCGTCGCTCATCATCCATCTGCTATCCGTCATCTGTCCTCTTTTATCTGCCATCTTATCTTCATGTCATCACTCTCCCGACGTTCCTTCCTCGCCACCGGCGTAGCCGCCTTCGCGGCGCCGCGCCTGCTCGCGCAAGCTGGAGCCTCCCCAGCTCATCACGGTGCGATTGTCGGGCATGGCGCATTCCGCTATCGCGTCGACAAGCTCTGGTGCCTGGCCGACAAGGCCAAGCACCCGGTCAAGGATTGCCATGAGATGGTCCAGTCCGCGGACGGGCGCCTCTTCCTCATCACCAACGTCAAGCAGAACAACGTGCTCGTCTTCGATGTCGGGGGCAAGGTGCTCGACGCATGGACGCTCGGACTCAGCGCCGGCCACGGACTGACGCTGCATCGCGAGGCTGACGGCTCCGAGTACCTCTATCTGACCGACAACACCGGCCGCATAGCCAAGACCACGCTTGCGGGCAAAGTCGTGCTCGAGCTGCCGCACGCGCAGAAGTGCGGAGCCTATTCGGACAAAGAACCCTACGCACCGACCGAGACCGCCATCGCTGCCAACGGCGATATCTTCGTCGCGGACGGCTACGGCTCGCAGTTCATCCTCCGCTTCGACAAGACGGGAAAATACCTGAGCAAGTTCGGCGGCAAGAGCACGCAGCCCACCAACCCAGGCAAGTTCATGCAGGCGCATGGCGTCGCGATCGATAACCGCGGCCCCGAGCCTCTGCTCGTCTGCACCGAACGCGTCCGCAACGAATTCAACTGGTTCACCCTCGAAGGAAAACACGTGCGAGGCGTCTACCTGCACGGAGCGTATGTCAGCCGCCCCGTGATCGCCGGCAAGCACCTCTATTCCGGCGTGTGCTTCGGCGCCAAGCCCGACGACACCCGCATGTGGCAAGGACGGGGCTTCGTCACCATCCTCGACGAGCATGATCGCGTCGTCTCCAATCCGGGCGGCGAGGAACCCAAGTACGTCGACGGACGCCTCCAGCTCATGCTGCAGGACCAGCCCGTCTTCAACAACTGCCACGACGTGTGCGTCGACACGCGGGGCGACCTTTACGTCTGCCAATGGGCCAGCGGCAACGTGTACCCCTACAAACTTCATCGCCTCGCATGAGCTCCGACCCGCTCGACCCATCGCGTCGCTACTTCCTCGGCCAGTGCACCGGCCTCTCGCTCGGCGCCATGGCGCTCTCGACGCTCATCGGCCGCGCCCTCGCCGCCGACGGCAGCAGCAAGCTCGGCTTGCCGAACCTCCCGCACTTCGCCGCCAAGGCCAAGCGCGTCATCTTCCTAACCCAGTCCGGCGGGCCTTCCCAGATCGAGCTCTTCGACGAGAAGCCCGGCCTCATGAAACTTGCCGGTACCGAACTTCCTGAATCCGTCCGGCGTGGCCAGCGCCTGACCACCATGACCTCGGGGCAGAAGCAACTCATCAAACCCGCCGCCACGAAGTTCGAGCGCTGCGGCAAGAGCGGCCAGAGCATCGGCGAATGGCTGCCGCACCTCAAGACCGTGGCGGACGACCTTTGCATCGTGCGCTCGATGCACACCGACCAGATCAACCATGCGCCCGCCATGACGCAGTTCCTGACCGGCAACCAGATCCCCGGCCGTCCGAGCCTCGGCGCCTGGGCGAGCTACGGCCTCGGCAGCGAGAACCGCAACCTGCCCGATTACCTCGTCCTGCTCTCCAAGATGCAGCGGCCCAGCGATCAGCCCTTGTATGATCATTATTGGGGCAGCGGCTTCCTCCCCTCGCGCTACCAGGGCGTCAAGCTGCGCAGCGCCAAGGACCCTGTCCTCTACCTCCGCGACCCCGACGGCCTGCCGCGCGAGCTTCGTCGCGAGATGCTGGACGGACTCGGCGCCATGAACCAGCGTGCGCTCGAGCGCAGCGGCGACCCCGAGATCTCCACGCGCATCCGCCAATATGAGATGGCCTACCGAATGCAGGCCAGCGTACCCGAGCTGACGGACCTCAGCGACGAGACGGAAGAAGTCTTCGAACTCTATGGGCCAGATTCCCGCCGCCCTGGCAGCTATGCTGCCAACTGCATCCTCGCGCGTCGCCTGATCGAGCGCGGCGTTCGCTTCGTGCAGCTCTTCCATCCGGACTGGGATCATCATAGCCGCCTCACTTCTTGGTGTACCGCGCGTTGTCGCGACACCGACCAGCCCAGCGCCGCGCTCATCAAGGACCTCAAGCGTCGCGGACTACTCGAGGACACCCTCGTCGTCTGGGGTGGTGAGTTTGGCCGCGGCGTCGCGGGCCAAGGCAAGTGGGACAGCCCCGAAGCCGGACGAGACCATCATCCGCGCTGTTTCACCATGTGGATGGCCGGGGGCGGCGTCAAAGCCGGGATCAGTTTCGGCGAGACCGACGAATTCAGCTACAATGTCGCCAAGGATCCCGTGCATGTGCACGACCTGCACGCCACCATCCTGCACCTCATGGGCATCGACCACGAGCGCTTCACCTATCGCCATCAGGGACTGGATTTCCGCCTCACCGGAGTCGAGCCGGCGAAGGTCGTGAAGGGGATTGTCGCGTAAGCGCGGCGAAGCCGCGACACACGTTAGTTAACTGAACTGATAGGGGACTGGATTTTCAGGGGGATCGGGTCCGGGAGGGGTTACTGATAGGGGACTGGATTTATCAGCGCAGCTCCTTGACCCGGACGTTACGGTACCAAACGTGCTTCGCCTCGTCCTGGAAGCCGACGTGGCCATCGACTGGACGGTCCTTCATGGGCGAGGCGGCGAGATCGATGACGATGGTTCGCTCGCCGTTAAAGTCGACCGTCAGGTGGCGGTCCTTAAGCG
>CAMCHO010000003.1 GCA_945874455.1 Opitutus sp. GAS368
GTCATGATTTCGACGCTTTCTGCTGTTCGTATTTCTTCTGATATTTTTCGTAGAGCCGGAGGTGACGGTTCGACAGATCGATGCGCGCGCCGTCGATGTAAGCCTGCTCCACCCGGGTCGGAATCTCCAGCGGATCACCGTCCGTCACAATCAGTGTGGCCCGCTTGCCGATCTCAATTGAACCGAGCTCGGCACCGACCCCCAGAATCTGCGCCGCATAAAGCGTGATGGCTCTGAGCGCCTCCGCCGGTGGCAGGCCATAGGACGCGGCCTTGCCCGCCTCGTAGGGAAGATTGCGGTCGGCCATCGTGCCCATCTCGGCACTCGCGCCGTTGTTCGCGATACAGAAACGCACGCCCGCGGCGTGGAGCTTCGCCGGATTAGTGAAGGGCGCATCAAACGGATCTTCGCGGCGCAACGGCAGCGCCGTCACCGGGCTGACGATCACCGCAATGTCGTTCGCCTTGAGCAGGTCGAGCACCCGCCACGCATCCAATCCTCCGACGAGGGTGATCTTCAATTTCTCCGTTTTCGCCCACGCCACGGCCGATTCAATCTGCGTCATTTCGGTCGCATGCACAAAGACGGGCAGCTCCCCTTTCAAAACGGGAATCATCGCTTCCCACCGCGAGTCGCTGTCGATCGGTTTGCCCGCGCCTTCTTTGGCTTTCAGATAAGCTCGCGCCGTCGCAAAGGCGTCACGGATTTTCCGCACGTTGTCATCGATCGTCTTTTGCTGTTCTGCTGC
Organism: Opitutus sp. GAS368; assembly: GCA_945874455.1. GTDB lineage: Bacteria > Verrucomicrobiota > Verrucomicrobiia > Opitutales > Opitutaceae > GAS368. The sequence goes on from CAMCHO010000003.1 coordinate 749, forward strand.
GGAACGAGGGAAACTCGGGTCGCGGTTAACCGTGAGCCTGGGCCAATAAACATGGAGAGCCGCCGCACTGCGCAACGTCAGATCTTCCCACGTCCAGCCGTCCATGCGAATCAAGGTCGAAGTCCCCGCAAGCAGACCCGTCGTCAGCGGCACACTCAACGCCGTGAGGATACCGTTCGAACGCGACACGGGGATGTGTTCGCTGTCCGCGTTCAGCGCCGGCTGCGCGCGCGCATTGGGATTGAGCAACCCCGTTTCCGCGAGGTCCACGCTGCCCCGCACCGAACCCAGTTCCGTCAGGCCCATCCCCGTGTAGGCTGAAATCAATCCAGGGTAGATGTGCTTGCCCGTCACCTCCACGATCGTCGCGCCCGCGGGCACGACGAGCTTCACGCCGATGGCGGCAATCTTACCGTCCTGCAACAAGACGTCCGTCACCGGCAGATCCGCTCCGCTGACAGTATGCACCGTCGCTCCGCGCAATAGCAGCGACTTCGTCGAGCGAACCGCCGGCACATTGTCGGACGCCACCAAACTCGCCGAAACCACGAAGACAAGCGCGAGGAGCGCGGGAAGATTATTGGAGCGCATTCGTCGAGCAGTTGGTGGCGTTTTGGCCGTTGTGGTAAATGGAGCGGTATTCATGCGCGGCGCGCTCTTCCAGCAGCTGGATCACCCGCACCAGATCGGGAGTCGGCGCGGCGTCCGGCCGGCGCGCGCCGGCACCAGCGCCAGCTCCACCGCCGGCCAGCGCCTTCATCCGCTCAGCGAGTGCTTTTTGCCCGAGCGCTTCCCGCTCGGTCGTAGCCAACACCCGCATGGCCGCATCGTCTGCGAGTGAAAAATACCGGCGGCCATCCACCCACGTCTGCTCGGCCCGCGTGTAAGTCGACAGCGGACTCGCACTCCAGATGACAAAATCGGCGTCCTTCCCCACTTCGAGCGACCCCACACGATCATCAATCCGCAGCTGTTTGGCAGCGTTCAACGTCACAAATTTCAAGGCCTCGTCCTCGGGCACACCGCCGTATTTCACAGCCTTCGCGGCTTCGGTATTCATGCGGCGCGCGAGCTCCGCATCGTCGGAGTTGAACGACGTGACCACCCCGGCCGCGTGCATCATGGCTCCGTCGTAGGGGATCGCATCGACGACCTCATATTTGTAGGCCCACCAGTCGCTGAAGCACGAACCGCCCGCACCCAGTTTGGCAATTTCATCGGCCACCTTGTAGCCCTCGAGAATGTGTTGAAACGTCGCGACCGTGATTTTTTCCCGCTGCGCCAGCCGGATAAACATCAGCACTTCGTCCTGCCGGTAAGAGTGAATGTGGATCACCCGTTCGCCCTTCAGCATTTCCACCGCAGCCTCGAGCCGCAAATTGCGACGCGGCGGCAGCGGCGACTTGCCGGCCTGCCAATCTGTCCATTCGCGTTCGTAGTCACGCGCCTGCGCAAACGTATCCACCATGACCTGCTCCACACCCATACGGGTCTGCGGGTAACGCGCCGGACCGGTGAGGGGTGCTTGAAAATTCGAGCGCTTCACGTTCTCACCGAGCGCAAACTTCACTCCGGGTTTCGCCCCCGCGAACTTCAGATCCTCGGGCATTCCGCCCCACCGCAACTTAATCACCTGATTCTGTCCGCCCATAGGATTGGCCGATCCGTGCAGCACATTCGCCGTCGTGAGGCCGCCCGCCAATTGCCGGTAAATACTGATGTCCGTCGCGTCGAGCACATCGCCGACTCGCACCTCTACGGTCACGGCGCTCGTGCCTTCGTTCACTCCCCGCGAAATCGCCGTGTGTGAATGACAATCGATGAGCCCGGCGGTCACGTGTTTGCCCGTGGCATCGATGACGGTCGCTCCCGCTGGCGCGACGAGGCCTTGGCCCACGTTTTCAATTTTCCCCGACCGCACGAGTACGTCGCCACCCACGATCCGCCCCTGCGGCCCACTCGTCCACAGCGTCGCGTTCTTGATCAAGACCCAGGCTGGTTGCACCGGCAATCCCTTCAGTCCGTAGGCTCCGGCTGGATACGCATCGGTCGTCGCATAAAACTTCTCGGCGGGCTTGGTCTCGTCCGGCTTTTTAGCCGCGGATTTCTGGTCGTCGGTTTTTGGCGCCGTCGCACTTGCGGCCACCACCCGTGTCGCACTCCACCGCATCGTCGCCCCGTCCGGCAACAGGCCCGTCCCCGCCAGAGTGCCATCATTGAGAGCACCCGACAGCCGCACCGTTCCCTGCGCCTCCTTGCCTTGAAACACCTCCGCCGGTGCCAGCACGGTCACTTGGTTTCGCACCTGGGTGAGCGTGACATCTTTATCACCAAACCGCGCGCGCGGTCGCCCGCCACCGCCGGTCGTCGCACCGACGCGACTCTCAATTTTCAACTCACGCGGCGCGCCCGTCGGAGCGCCGGTCCACGTCAGGGTCCACGTGCCTCTCACGTCCACCTTGCGCGCAGCCTCTAACTCGAAATGGTCTCCGTCCACCCACATGTCGGTAATTTCCGCGGCGCTGTCGGCCGCGAAAAGATCCCCGGTGGCAATCACCACGTGTCCCAGTTTCCCCACGGTCAACGTGCCGACAATATCATCCACGCCCAACATGTTTGCTGGTGCGGTGGTCACTGCCGCCAACGCGTCGGCGGGCGCCAGACCCCGCTTCACGGCCAAGCGCACCGCTGACCAAAACTGAGTCTCAGGCTGCTTCAGACCGGAAGTCGTGAAAGCGATGGGCACTCCCCGCGCCGTGAGTTTCGCCGCATTCGCCGGTGCCTGTTCCCAATGCTGCAGGGTCGAGAGCAGCACATCCACGGCTTTCTCGGGCGTCTCGATTTCCGGCACGGTCGGAAAATTCAACGGCACGATCACGGGCGTCTTCGCCGCCGCCAGCGCTCCGACGACGCGGTACTCGGTGCCCCGCCCGCGCAAAATCAGCTTCAACTTAAATTCGTCGGCTATTTTCTGGGCGCGCAGGAGGTCCAGTTCATCCTGCGCCTCGATCACCACTGGCTCTGTTCCGTTCGCCGCCGCCGCCAGCGCCTCCAACGAGGCATTCGCCTCCGGCCGAGCGGTGCCCGACGATTTCAGGTTCACATAAGCTTCGTTGGCCGCTCGATGCCACTGGGCGTCGAGCAACGTCTGCCGAATCAACGCGATCGCTCCCATCAACGAGCCGGGATACCCGCTCTCGCGCCCCCCACCGAGCTCGAAAGCCACGTGCTGCGCGAGGTGTGACCTCAGGAGCACCGCTCCCGGCGCACGACCGCTCAAGCTCACCAGCGCACTCTCACCGCGAAACACGCCGCGACCAGGCACCACCGCCGCCGTCGCAAAACCGAGTTCCCTCAGCGGCGTCGCTCCTTTGTCGTCGGCCACGAGCACCTTCGCCCCATCGCGCTCCGGCGTCACCCGCGCATTCCATGATCGGGCCGCTGCGGCCGGCGCAAGCGTTTCGGTCGCTGCCGCCGCGCCCCGTGCACCGCGTCCCCCTCCTTCCCCATCCGCCGACGGCGCGGGCGCCTTGAGCGCCGCAGGCAAATGCACTTCGGCGAGCGGCTCAAGCAACCCCGCATAGAGGGTCTTGCCCTCCGCCTTCCACAACCGCGCATCAGCCGGGATCTTCACGTCCGCCTCGGCGCCGACAGCTGCAATGACGCCGTCGCGCAGCACGAGCGTTCCCCGCTCAATCACCACCCCAGGCGCCGGCACAATCCGCGCACCCGTGATCGCATGGACCCGCGGACTTGCATCCCGCAGCCCCTCAACGGGCGTCGAGCCCACTTGCGCCCGCAACGTCGTCAACGTCGCGACTGCCAAGGTATTCCTCAGCACAAGGAGTGCCCGCAACTGACCGGCACGAAGTGAAACCAACCGCATCCAAACGGAATTGTGGGTCATGAAAAAAGCCGCGCAGGGACGCGACTCCCGGAGGCAACGCGGCCCGTGCGAACCTAGCAATCCCATTTTGCCCACCGTGCTCTTCCACGCCGAAAACGACCGAAATATTTCCGTCACCTTTCAAAAATTACCGCGTCTCTCCCCACCGCACGCTTTGCTTTTCCTGGCTACCACCGGAAAGATTCGCTGCGCGCCATTTTCCTCCCTCCAACTCTCCCGCGCTTTCCATTAAACTTCTCCCTTAATCTCATGGCTAAATCGAAAAGTTCCGGCGGCTTTATCTTTCTCACCCTGCTCATCGCCGGCGGCGGCTACGGTGCATGGTACTACTTCGGAACAAAATCTGACAAGGCCCCGGAGTTCCAGACCATCAAAGTCACCCGAGGCGATATCACCCAAACCGTGACTGCGACCGGCGACCTCCAACCCGTCGTCACCGTTGACATCGGCGCCCAAGTTTCCGGTCAGATCAAAGAAGTTTTCGTCGACTTTAATTCCAAGGTAAAAGCCGGCGACATCCTCGCCCGCATCGACGAAGCGACTCCGACCCAACGCCTCAAACAGGCCGAAGCCGATCTCGAGTCCACCAAGGCCACCAATCGCCTCCTGCAACTCGGAGCCGAGCGCACCCGCGAACTCTCCGGCAAGAAACTCGTTTCGCAGTCGGAGCTCGACAACGCCGAGGCCCAACTCGCCCAGTCCAACGCCACGATGCTCACCCGCACCGCCGCCGTTGAAAATGCGAAGCTCGACCTCTCCCGCTGCACCATCGTCGCCCCGATCGACGGCATGGTCCTCGATCGCAAGACCGACAAGGGCCGCACCGTCAACGCGAGCATGAACGCTCCCGTGCTCTTCACCCTCGTAAACGACCTCACGAAGATGCAGATCAATGCCGCCGTCGCCGAGGCCGACATCGGCAGCATCGCCGAGGGCCAAGAGGTTAAATTCACCGTCGATGCCTTCCCCAACCGTACCTTCAACGGTAACGTCCGGATGGTGCGGAACGCCGCCAGCGTGAGCCAAAGCGTCGTTTCCTACGCCACGATCATTGATGTCAGCAACGAAGACTCGAAGCTCAAGCCCGGCATGACCGCGAACGTTTCTATCATCGTTCAGCAACGCCCCAGCGTCCTCCGCATTGCCAACGGTGCTCTCCGCGTTCGCGTTCCGCAAGAAGTGCTCGCGGCCGCTCCCGCAGCCACTCCCGTCGCCGCCAAATCCGATGGCAAGGGTGCCGAAAAAACGGGAAGCGCAGCGACGATGACCGACGATGAACGCATGACGGCCACGATGGCCATCATGCGTGAAATCGGCTTCGAGCGCGGCACCCCCGCCTCCGCCGAACAAATCGAAAAGGCCAAGAAACTCGCCAAAGACAAAGGCCTCGACCCCGACCTCATCGCCGCCCGCTTCGCCACGCCCGGCTCCCGCAAAGGCACCAAAGGCAGCGAGAGCGGTCGTGGTGGTAGCAGCGGAGCCGGTGGTGGCCGCCCCGTCGGCCCCGGCGGAGACCGCGGTTTCAACAGCACCGTGGTGACGCGTTCACTTTACAAATTCGTGGATCAAACCGCAGCGGATAAAGATAAGAAGGTCACGCAAGTCACCGCGAAGCTCGGAGTGTCGGATGGCTTCACGACCGAAGTCCTCGAGGGGCTCGCGGAAGGAGACACCATCATCACCGGCGTCATCATGCCGGGTGCCTCCCCGGCAGCCCCCGGCGCCGCTCCCGGCGGTGCTTCGAACCCCTTCAGTGGGCGCAGCGGCAGCATGGGCAGCAGTTCGCGGGGCCCGCGCTGAACGCATCCGCCCCTCGATCGATTACTTTTACCATGTCGTCTCCCGTCGTCCAAATTAAGGACATCCATAAGATCTATGAGTCTGGCGAGGTGCCGGTGCACGCCGTGCGTGGCGTGAGCCTCGACATCCATCGCGGCGAGTTCATTGCCCTCATGGGCGCGAGCGGCTCCGGCAAATCCACGCTCATGAATATGCTCGGCTGCCTCGACCGGCAGACCAAGGGCACCTACCTCCTCGACGGCATCGATATCGACAAACTCGACCGCAACGAACTCGCCGATCTTCGCAACCAAAAGCTCGGTTTCGTCTTTCAGGGCTTCAACCTCCTCGCCCGCACGACCGCCCTCGAAAACGTCGAGCTTCCCATGCTCTATGGGCGCCACCGCAAAGCGTCCTCCGAGGAAATTCGCGAACGCGCCCTCCACTGCCTCGAAATCGTCGGCCTCGCCAACCGGGCCGACCACATGCCCAATCAGCTGTCCGGCGGTCAGCAACAGCGCGTCGCCATCGCCCGCGGCCTCGTTAATTCCCCACAGGTCCTCCTCGCCGACGAGCCCACCGGTAATCTCGATTCCAAAACCTCCGTGGAAGTCATGGGCGTTTTCCAGAAGCTCAACGATCAAGGCATCACCATCGTGATGGTCACCCACGAGCTCGACGTCGCCCGCTACTGCAAACGAAATCTGATTTTGCGCGACGGCGTCGTCGTCCGCGACGCTCCGGTCGATGGCCGCTCCATCGCCGCCGAAGAAATGCTCCGCATCAAACAGGCCGAGACCGCCGCCAAGCTCACCACCGCCGCCCAACACTGAGGACATACCCTCCATGAGATTTACCAGCACCCTCCTCGTCGCCCTTCGCGCCCTCCGCCGCAATACCATGCGCTCGATGCTCACCGCGCTGGGCATGATCATCGGCGTCGCCGCCGTCATTACGATGGTCAGCATCGGCAACGGGGCCAAAGCCCAAGTCGAAGCCCAAGTCGCCGCGATGGGCCAAAATCTGATCACCGTCATGCCTGGCAGCTTCTCCAGCGGCGGCTCGCGGGGCGGCTACGGCAGCTCGACTTCCCTCACGCCGGAAGACGCCGACGCCATCCTCGCCGATGTCAAAAATATCGACGGCCTCAGCCCCGAGGTGCGCGCGCGAAAACAGATCCTCGCCAATGGTCTGAACTGGAGCACCAACATCAACGGCGTCGGTCCCGACTACCCCTATGTCCGCAACTGGCCCGTCGCATCCGGCTCCATGTTCACGGATCAGGAGGTCAAATCCCTCGCCAAGGTCTGCGTCATCGGAAAAACCGTCGTCGATCAAGTGTTCCCCAACGAAGACCCCATCGGCCAGACTTTGCGCATCGGCAATCTCCCCTTCCGCATCCTCGGCGTCTTGTCGCCGAAGGGCTTCAGCCTTTTCGGTTCCGATGAGGACGATGTCGTCTTGATCCCCTACACCTCCCACATGCGGCGCGTTTCCCGTCAGACAAATATTAGCATGATCCGCATCCAGGCCGCCGAGCCCGAGAATATCGCCTCGGTCAAAATCGCCGTCGAAGATTTGCTCACTCAGCGCCGTCGCGGTCGCGAACCCGACTTCAACGTCCGCACCCAAGAAGAGCTGGCCAATGCCGCCAGCGCCAACGCCAAGACCATGACCGGCCTGCTCGCCGGCATCGCCGGCGTTTCCCTCATCGTCGGCGGTATCGGCATTATGAATATCATGCTCGTCTCGGTCACCGAACGCACCCGTGAGATCGGCATCCGTCTCGCGATCGGCGCGCACGGCCGCGACGTCCTCACCCAATTCCTCATCGAAGCCATCCTCCTTAGCTCGCTGGGAGGATTGATCGGAGTCGCTGTAGGAGTGGGAGGGTCTCAACTGCTCTCGCATTACAACGGGTGGCCCGTCCTCGTGCCCACGATGTGGATCGGCATCTCCGCCGCCGGCAGCGCGTTCGTCGGTATCATCTCCGGCTTCTACCCCGCCTACAAAGCCGCCCAGCTCGATCCGATCGACGCCCTCCGCTACGAGTAATCACCCCGCGTTCGTATCACTTTTCCCTCGGGGCGCAGTGTCCACTGCGCCCCTTTTTTGCGCCCCCTCATTCTTGCTGCGCTACCCGTCCGTCACGTCATTTTCCCTCTCATGTCCCCCGTCCGCCGTCTGCTTCTATTCTCCGCGTCTCTCCTTCTCCCCCTCTCTCCTTCTTCCGCTCAGTCCGCCGCTTCGTCCAGTCACACCAGCCTCCGTCGCACCGCCGAAGCCGCCTACCAACGCCAAGACTTCGCCGCCGCCCGAGACGCCTACGCCGCCGCCTTGGCGCTTCGCCCCGACTCACCGCGCTACCTCCACCATCTCGCGGCCACGCAGGCCCTCACCGGCCGCAGCGACGATGCCCTCGCGACCCTGCAACGCCTCACCGCCCTCGGCGTAGCCCCCGCCGTCGAACGCGACCCCGCCTTCGCCTCCCTCCAAGGCTCCCGCGCTTTCAACGCCATCCGTACCGCCCTCGCCGCCAATCGCGAACCGCAGGGCTCAGCCGACCTCCTCGTCGAACTCCCAGGTCGTATCGGCATCATTGAGGGCATCGCGTTTCGCGACCGCACGGGCGACCTCTTCCTCGGCGATGTTCACCAGCGGTGCATCTGGCGCCGCGATCGCGATGGCCGCGTCACCCGCTACAGTGCCGAAACCGAGGAACTCTTCGGCGTCTTCGGCCTCGCCCTCGATGAGACCCGCCAAACGCTCTGGGCCGCCACCTCCGCCGTCCCCGAAATGAGCGGCTTCACCCCCGAGCAAAAAGGCCGCGCCGCCCTCGCCGCCTTCAGCCTCCTCACCGGCGAACTCCTCCGCGTGATCGACGTGCCCTCCGACGGCCGCGACCACGTGCTCGGCGACCTCATCGTCGCCCCCGACGGCACCATCTACGCCACCGACAGCACCGCGCCCATCATCTGGCGCTACCTCCCCGGTGGCGAAGAAATGGACAAACTTGTCGAGTATCCCGACTTCGTCTCCCTCCAAGGTCTGGTGCTGACCAACCGCACGCTCATCGCCGCCGACTTCGCCAACGGCCTCTTCGCGATCGATCTGTCCGAATCCGCACCGGTCGTGCGCGCCTTCACGCCACCACCGAACGCGACGCTCGTCGGCCTTGATGGGCTCGCACCCGCTCCCGACGGACTCTTCGCCGTGCAAAATGGCGTGAGCCCCCAGCGCCTCATCCGCGTCGGGCTCTCCTCCGACCTCACCGCCCTCACCTCCGTCACCGTTCTCGCCGCCGCTTTCCCTCACTTGGACGACCTTGCGCTCGTCACACTCGTCAACGGTCGCCCCACCTTCATCGCCAACGCCGGGTGGGAAAATTTCGACGCCGCCAAGTCCGCACACCCACCCGCGCACTCGGTCAGAATTTTTCAAGCCACCCCGCCTTAAGCCACCACTGCCAGTCTCCGACATATTGCCTCGGGCACTTGCCCCGCGCCGAACGTCACTCCACGTTGGCCCCCATGTCAGCGCCGCTGCCACCCATCGTCGAATTCCGCGAAGCCACCAAACGTTTCGGCGAAGGCCCACTCGTGCTCGACCTCCTCAACCTCACCGTCCAACCCGGCGAATTCGTTTCCCTCCTCGGCCCCAGCGGTTGCGGCAAATCCACCCTCCTCCGCCTCATCGCCGGCCTCACTCCGCTCACCGCCGGGTCCCTCATCGTCGACCGTCGCTCACCTGACGCCGCCGCCGCCGACCTCGCCTTCGTCTTCCAAGAGCCGACCCTCCTTCCGTGGCTCAGGGTCACAGCCAACATCGAGCTCCCGCTCGCTCTCCGCGGGATTGCTCCCGCCGAACGGTCCGCCATCAGCCGCCGCGTCCTCGACTTGGTGCGCCTCTCCGAGAAAGCCAACGCCTACCCGCGCCAGCTTTCCGGTGGCCAAAAAATGCGCGTCTCCATCGCCCGCGCCCTCGCCCTCTCGCCAAAAATCCTCCTCCTCGACGAACCCTTCGGTGCCCTCGACGAAATGACGCGCGAACACCTCAACGAGGAGCTCCTCACAATTCGGGAACGCCACGCTTGGACCGCCTTCTTCGTCACCCACTCGGTCGCTGAAGCCGTGTTTCTCTCCAATCGTATCTTCATCTTCTCCGCCAACCCAGCTCACCTTCACACCGAGATTCCCGTCCCGTTCCCCTACCCTCGCACCGCAGCCACCCGCCTCTCCCGTCCCTACCACGATCTCGTCGCCGACGTCTCCCGCCTTCTGCGTTCCGTCGAACCCGACACCGTCTGAACGCGCATGTCCCGCCGGCTCCAAACCATTTTTCTTCCCGCCGCGACCGGTGCACTCGTCATTGCCGCGTGGTATGCCGTCCACGCGCTGCTCTCCGAGGATCTCCGCTTTCTCTTGCCGACGCCCACCGCCGTGGTCACCGCGTTTCGCACCCACGCTGATTCGCTCGCCCGCGCCGCCCTCAACACCACTCAAGGCGCGCTCCTCGGCTTCGCCTTAGCCGTCATCGTCAGCTCGTTCTTCGCGCTCGCCCTCTCGCTCTCGCGGTTGGTCCGCATCGGCCTTTATCCCTACCTGATGATCTTGCAGATGACGCCCGTGATCGTGTTTGCGCCGATCCTCGTCATCTGGGTCGGGGCCGGCCTCAAAAGCGTCACGATCATCACGTTTCTCATCTGTTTTTTCCCCCTCGTGGTGAACACCACACAGGGCCTCGTCTCCACCGATCGCCACCTCGTTGAGCTCTTCGCCATGTGGCGCACCAGTCGCCTCCAACAAGTCCTTTATCTTCGCGTGCCCGCTGCGTTGCCCTACTTTTTCACCGGCTTGCGCATCGCCGCCACCCTCGCACCCATCGGTGCCCTCGTCGGTGACTACACCGCCGGCAGTTCCGCCGGCGACGGCGGCGGTCTCGGCTTCCAAGCGATCATCTACTCCAGCCAAGCCAAATACGCCGCGCTCTTCGCGACCGCCGCCACCACGTGTATCCTCGGTTTCATTTTCACCGCCGGCGTCCTTTCACTCAGCTGGCTCGTTCTCCACCAGTGGCACGACTCCTACGAAAACACCGACAAATAATCTCCCATGAAGCTCCGCTCACGCCGCCCGCTGCCCGCCATCATCCGTAGTCTGCTCCTCGCGCTCAGCGCTCAGTTCTTCGCGCTCAACTCCGCCGTCGCGGCCGCCGCCCCAGCAAAAATCTCCGTCCAACTCGATTGGGTCCCCGAGCCCGAACACGGCGGTCTCTACCAAGCCCTCGCTCGTGGTTTTTTCCGCGAAGAGGGCCTCGACGTCACCTTGCTGCCCGGCGGACCCGGCGCCCAAGTCATGCCCAGCGTCGCCACCGGTAAAGTGGACATCGCCCAAGCCGACTCCACCACCACCCTACTCCAACAAGCCGAGGGCCTCCCCTTCGTCCAATTTGTAGCCGTCTTCCAAGACGATCCGTCCGGAATTCTCGTCCACGCCGATAGCCCCGTCCGCACCTTCGCCGACCTCAACGGCCAGACCATCATCGCTCGTCCCGGCTGGCCCTTTCTCAAATTCCTCGTGGAAAAATACCACCTGAAGGTTAACGAGGTTCCTCAGAACTTCTCCGTCGCCGCGTTCCTCGGTAACAAACAAGCACTCCAACAGGGCTACTTCATCGCCGAGCCCCACCACATCACGCAGGCCGGCGGCAAGCCCCCTCGCTTCCTCTCCACGTGGGACGCCGGCTTCCGCGCCTACGCTGTGCTCATCACCAATAAAAAATTCGCCCGCGAGCGCCCCGCCGAACTCCGCGCGTTCACCCGCGCCTACCTCCGCGGTTGGCAAGACTACCTCGAGGGTGATCCGACCCCCGCTCACACCGCGTTGAAAAAAGCCCACGCGCCGAACACCGACGCCTTCCTCGCCTTCTCACGCCAAGCCATCATCGCCGAAAAACTCGTCACCGGCCGCGACGCCCACGGCGGTCCGAAGAACATCGGTCGACTCGAGGCCGCGCGCTACGCCGAACAAATCGCCCAGCTCGAAGCCCTCGGCCTCCTCCCGAAAGGCAAGCTCACCCCCGCCACGGCCTTCACCAACGAATTTCTCCCTTAGCCCGCCCTTCGTCTGCCCACTACTCGCTCCACCTCACCTCTGCCGTGTAGTCCGTAGGCGCGCTTCTTTTGACGGCGTCCTGCGCTCACACCGAAACGACCACTCGGAAAAGACTCCGCGCATGCGCAACGCCTCTCGCTCTGCTGGTTAATCGGTGCGGGCCCGTCCGCTCTCAACGCACGCTCACTCTGCGCGACCGGCCTCGCCTGCCTTTTGCTCGTCTGGCTCTTTTTTCCCCTGATGCTCCTGTCCGCGCCGCGAAACTCCTCAGCGGCGACGTTTCGTGGTGCGACCTGACCGCGCTTACGTTTCACTCCGCAACGCCACCGCTCCCCACGCCGCTCGCCTCTTGGGCCCACGTGCTCCCCGTCTGGTTTCACCTCGCCGCCCGCGCCGGCATGTTTACTTGCGAGCTCCTCATTCCATTTTTCCTTTTCGCCCCCCGCACCTGCCGGCACCGCCCCGCGCTCCTCGCTTCACCCTTTGTCACGTAATACGTGACAAACGTTTCCTCCGAATTGCGGCCACGTGTCACGCCGCTCATCCCCCACCGCTAAGGCCTCTTCGCCGTCATGACCCATCCGCGCAGGGAACGTGTCTTCGAGGGCCGCGACCCTCGCCTCGGCTGGTAACCCTGGTTCGCTGCCCTCGGCCATCCCACGCATAACTCCGCGTTCCCCTCGGTCTGCGAACCTCCGCTGCGCGGCACACCCGCAGTCCTCGCCGTGGCCGAAAAAAATCCTTTCCCGCAAAAACCGCTCCGCCACCTCCGCGTCGTTCGTTACGAATAACCCTTCATCACCCCGGCACGCGCGCCGCCCCCGGCCAGATCCGGCGCCGCACGCCGCACGATTTGTCCATCCAACCCGCGTCGCCCCAATAAAGCCGCCGACCGTTTCAACGTCCCCGTTCACTGCCCAAATTTTTTCCGCGCTATCCCGACTCTCCGTGCTCATACGCTTTCCGTCATGCCGCAACCGACCGCTCTCGAACGTTTCCTGCCCCTCCTACGATCCGCCCTCACCGACGGCACTTTGACCAAGCTTACCCTCGGCAAACCCGCGCCCGCCCTCACCCGGGCCGATCCCACACTGCAAAATATCTTCGTTCGACCCGTCGCTCTCAAAGCGGGCCTGCAGCTCTCGTTCGTGTGGCGCCACGCCACCCGCGACGTCACGAAAAACCACGCTCCCGCCGAGGCTATCACCCTGATCGAGGCCGCTCTTGGCCGCGACTTCCTCGACGCCCACCTCTTCACCGCTACCCAAATCGCCCAATTGGAATTTAACTCCGACGGCAGCGCTCGCCTCCGCGTGAAGTCCACACCGCTTTCCGTCCCGTCCGCCCCGCCTCCGCCGGCGGCCCACAACGCCCCCAAACACCACCTCATCCCCGCTGAAGCCCCGTGGCTCGATTCTCTCGGCGTCACCAATAATCGGGGACAACCACGCGAGGGCATGGCCGATAAATTTCGCCAAATCCAGAAATTTTCGGAACTCCTCAGCCACCTCGTCGCCGAGGCCTTCCCTGACGCGCCACCTCCCCCTGCCGCCAGCGGCGACACTCACCTTTCACCTCCGGACGCTCCACTCTCAGCCCCCAACGTTCAACTCCGCGTCGTCGACGCGGGATCCGGCAAAGGCTACCTCACCTTCGCCGTCGCCGCCCTCCTCGGCGAACGCGCCCACGTCACCGGGATCGAGTCCCGCCCCGAGCTCGTCGCCCTGTGCAATCGTGTCGCCGCCCAACACGGCCTCGCCCACCGCCTCACCTTCCGCGCCGGGACCATTACCGACACGCCGCTCGCTGCCTGCGATCTGCTCATCGCCCTCCACGCCTGCGACACCGCGACCGACGATGCCCTCGCCCGCGGGCTCGCGGCCCACGCCCGCCTGCTCGTCGTTTCACCTTGCTGTCAAAAAGAGCTCCGCCCGCAACTCACCCCGCCACCCGTCCTCGCCGACGCGCTGCGGCACGGCATTTTCCAAGAGCGTCAGTCCGAGTTCGTCACCGACGCCCTCCGCGCCCAACTCCTCGAGTGGGCGGGTTACAAAACTAAGGTCTTTGAATTCATCGCCACGGAGCACACCGCGAAGAACCTCATGATATCCGCGATTCGCACCCGCCTGGCCGGCACGCCGGATGACGCCAAAGCCCAACGTCTGCGCGCCCTTGCCTCGTTTTACGGGATTCGCCAGCACGCCCTAGCCCATCACCTCACGTTCTCGCTTTAGGGCTCCGCGTATCCACCGACCGCAGTTTGCAACCATCGCGGACTTTCGCTCCTCAAAGGCGTGCCGGCACCCCGCGGGTCGCTCCCCTCCCCCCAGCGTGTGCCACGCACTCCGGCGCTCCGGCTCACGCAAGCGCTTTTCGTATCACATTTCCGGCCACATCGGTGAGACGCTCGTTGCGGCCGTTGCGACGGAACGTCAGGCGTGTGTGGTCGAGACCGAGCAAATGCAGAATGGTCGCGTGGATGTCGTGCACGTGCGCTTTTTCCGACTCGGCGCGCAAGCCCACGGCATCAGTGGAACCGATCACCTGCCCACCTTTCACGCCGCCTCCGGCGAGCCACATTGAAAAGCCGTGTGGGTTATGATCTCGACCGTTCGCGCCTTCGCTCATCGGCATGCGACCGAACTCGCCGCCCCAGATCACCAGCGTCGAATCGAGGAGGCCGCGTGATTTCAAATCTTTCAACAGACCGGCGACGGGCAGATCGCTCTGCGCACACAGTTTGGAGTGGTTTCCCTCCATGTCGGCGTGGCCGTCCCAGCCGTTGGTGTCGCCACAGTAGAGCTGCACAAAGCGCACACCGCGCTCGAGCATCCGGCGCGCCAGCAAACAGCGCTGGCCGAACTCCTCGGTGATTTTCTGGTCGAGGCCATAGAGTTTTTTCGTGGCCTCAGTTTCCCGCGAGATATCCACGACGTCGGGCGCGTGTTGCTGCATGCGAAACGCCAACTCATAGGCCGCGATGCGGGCCGCGAGTTCTGAGTCCTCCTCGCCCGCCGCAAGATTTTCTCGGTTGAGCTGATTGATAAAATCCACCGTCGCCGCCTGCTGCGCCCCGGAGATGCCGGCAGGCGTATTAAGATTGAGGATCGGCGACGCACCTCCCCGCAAAATCGTGCCTTGGTAGGCGGCGGGCATGTAGCCGTTGCCCCACGCCGGCGCGCCACCCTTCACCCAACCCGAGGGATCGGGCATGACGACGAAGGCGGGCATATTTTGGTTTTCCGTGCCGAGCCCATAGGTCGCCCAGGAGCCGAGACTCGGGCGACCCATAAGAATCGAACCAGTGTTCATCTGGTAGACGGATTCGGGATGCGTGACGCTGTCGCCGTGACAACCACGCAACACGCACAGTTCGTCAGCGCACGAGGCGATGTGCGGCAAGAACTCGGAGATTTCGGTGCCGGATTGTCCCCGCGGCCGAAACTCCCGCAGCGGCGCGAGCAGCTTGTTTTTCGCAACAGCTCGGCGGGTCTTGAACGTGCCAAACGATTCCGGAATCGGCTGGCCCGCGAGCCGGATCAAATCGGGCTTCGGATCGAGCAGGTCCACATGGCTCGGACCACCCGACATGAAGAGGAAGATCACGCGTTGCGCTTTGGCGGCGAAATGCGGCAGTTTCGCCGCAAAGGGATTGGCGAGGCGCGACGCCGGCGCGGCAAGCAGTCCTTCGCGGCCGAGCAGAGAGGTCAACGCCACCATGCCAAAGCCACCACCGGCATGACGCAAAAACGAACGGCGCGACGTGGGGCGCGTCGCAAATCCTCCGGGGCCGCAGCAAGGTTCAGTCGACATAGACAAATGCGTTGAGGTTAAAGAGCCCGCGGCACAGCTCGCTGAGCGGTGAGCGGGCGAGAAATTCCACCGAGAGCCGTCGCTCCACCGCCGTGGGCGGGCGACCGATAATGAGGCGATAGGCCAACGTGACCCGCGCCTCGGGCGAGTCGGCGGCCTCCGTCAACCGCTCCGCTGTGCGCGCCGCCGCCGCCAAGACTTCCTCCGCGTTGAGCAAGGTCAGTGACTGCGGCGCCGTCGTGCTTCGCTCGCGCGCCGAGCAGCTCAGGTTGTTGTCAGGCGCATCGAACACTTCGAGAAAGGGAAACCGTAGGTTTCGCCGCGCGAAAATATAGAGGCTGCGCCGCGTATGATCGCGCGGGTCGGTGCTCGCGATCCAACCCTTGGCGCCCTCAAACAGCTCTTTAGGAATCGGCGGGAAAACTCCGGGACCGCCGACTTTCAGGTTCAGTTCACCGCTGATCGCGAGGAGACTGTCACGGATCACCTCGCCCTCAATCCGCAGCCGATTCATGCGCCCATAGAGCCGGTTCTCCGGATCGTGGACCATCTCTGCCGCGGCGACCGTACTGGCCTGCTGATACGTCGCCGAGAGCAACATGAGCCGGTGCATGGCTTTCACACTCCAGCCCCGCGCAGTGAACTCCGCGGCTAGCCAGTCGAGCAGCGCCGGATGCGTGGGCTTTTGCCCATGCGTGCCAAAGTCACTCGGTGTTCCGACCAGCCCGCGCCCAAAATGATGCTGCCATATCCGGTTCACCATTACCCGCGCCGTGAGCGGGTGCGCCTCGCTCGCCACCCAATGGGCGAGGGGCGCGCGCACGTTTTCCGCTGGCTCGCTCGCCGCGGCACCGACACCGGACAGCACCTGCGGAAACCCCGCCCGCACTTCGTCCCCGGGCTGATTGTAATCACCGCGGTGGAGCACGTGCGTCTTCGCCGGCGCCCCGTTTTGCAGCGCCAACGTAGCGGGGAGCGGTCGTGGCTTCGGAAACGGTTTCAACTCCGCGAGCAGCACCGCGTGCCGGTCGCGGTCCGGCTTTTTCATCGCAGCGCCGATTTCCTTCGCCGTGACCGCCACCAAATGGGCGGTTTCCAACACTTGGTTTTCCTGCTCGGTCGTGCGTTGCTCCTTCGCCACTCGGTGCGCCGCTTGGGCTTCGGGCGAGAGCTTCGCGAGTTTTCGCTCGAGGAGCGTCTTTCGCGGCGGCTCTTCCAGCGCGAAAATCTGGGTCTGCACCGCTTTGGTCTGCTCGCCATAGGCGGCCATGGCCATCTCGTGCGCGTGGCTCTCCGCCGCGGTGGGCACCGGCAGATCATGGCGGAATTTCGCCGCAGTGAAAAATGCCTGCAACCGGTAGTAGTCGCGCTGCGCGATCGGCTCGAACTTGTGGTCGTGACAGCGCGCGCAACCGACGGTGAGGCCGAGCAACGCCAGCGCGGTCGTGTCGGTCATGTCGTTCAACGTATTTCGCCGGCGCTGCACCTGATCGGCGGAATCGACCATGTCGGGACCGAGGAGGTTGAACGCCGTCGCGATCTGCGCGTCAGGATCGCCAGGGAAAAGTTCATCGCCCGCTAACTGTTCACGGATGAAACGGTCGTAGGGCTTGTCCGCGTTGAAAGCCCGCACCACGTAGTCGCGGTAGCGCCACGCGTTGGGCCTCGCCGCATCGTGCTCGAACCCGTCGCTCTCCGCAAAGCGCGCCAGATCCAGCCAGTGCCGCCCCCACCGCTCGCCGTAGTGCGGCGAGGCCAGCAACCGGTCAACCAGCGTCTCGTAGGCACGCGGCGACGCGTCCCGCACAAACGCATCGATCTCTGCCAGCGTCGGCGGCAACCCCACGAGATCGAGCGTCACGCGCCGGATCAGCACCTCACGGTTCGCTGGCACCGCAGGGCTGCTTCCCTTCGCCTCCAACCCGGCCAAGATAAACGTATCGAGCGGCGATTTCGGCCACGCGGCCTGCTTCACCACGGGCAGCTTCGGTCGTACCACCGGTTGAAACGCCCAGTGTGCCCGATCCGCCTCGGTGAGCGCAAAGGCCGCTCTGGTCGGCGCGGCTCCCCCGGCCACGATTTCAGCTTGGCGCAGTTCGCGGGTGTAAATGGCCCCGTCGCGAATCCACGCGGCGATGATCGCGATGTCCGCCTCCGGCAACTTGTCGTTCTTGTGCGGCATCCCGGGCTCTTCCTCGCGGGTGATCATCCGTTGGAACAAACTCAGCTCCGGGCGGCCGAGGACCACCGCCGCCCCACTCTCACCCCCGCGCAGCAACGCCGCGTGCGTCGTGAGATCGAACCCCGCTTTGGTTTTCTCACCGCCGTGACACGGCACACAATGTTGCTCGAGCAGCGCCAGTGCCGTGGGCGGATGCGGGTTTCCGGATAGCACCTGCGCGGGCAGGGCCGTGCACAAGGCAACGCCCAGCGTAAATCCAAAACGGATACGCCATTGCCAACGACTCAGCCTGACGGGAAAGAAAGACACTGGGATAAGGGGATCGGCAGGCTCACCGACTGAGTAACGCGAATCAACCCTTGGTTACACCGCCCCAAAACGGCGCGGTCGTGGTGTCCACCACCGGTCGCCCGCGGGAACCGCCACTCATCTCCGCTGCCGGATTCGTTGGCCTAGACATTCAGGCGACCGCCACGCTTCGAGCGCGGTGAGCAATCCCGTGAGCAATCCGGTGAGCAAAATCGAAGGGTGACGCGCGTTGACCGGCGAGACGGCGCGCCGTTTCGCGCCGAAGAGTAGACGCTCAGCTCTCTACTGTATTAATCCGCCTTTCGCGTAGTTGCTTTGGCTCAGACGCACTGCTGTCTTGGCGCCACTACACTTGTGAAACGTGGTCTTTCCCGCACCGCCGCCATCCTCGCCGCCATCGTCCTCGGTGCGTTGCTCCCTCAGGCGCATACCGCCGCGTGGCTCATTCGTTGGCTCGTGATCGGGATGCTGTTCGTCGTCTTTCTGCAGACACGCTTCTCGCGCGAATCGCTGCATCGCAGTCACGTTTTCCTCCTCGCCGCCAATCTCGCGATCGCCGCCGCCGCGTGGGGCGTCGGCTTTCTCGTCGGCGGACGCGACGTCGCCCTCGCCGCATTTTTCTGCGGCATTACGCCGACCGCCACCGCCGCGCCGGTCATCACGAGTTTCCTCGGGGGCCGCGTCTCCTACGTCGTCGCCGCGTTTCTCCTATCGAACGTCGTCATCGCCGCGCTTTTTCCCGTGCTGTTGCCGTTCGTGCTCGGCCATCCCACGCCCGACGCCTTCGCGCAGGTCACCCGCAGCGTCGGCCTGCTCGTCTTCGCCCCGCTCGTCCTCACCTGGCTCATCCGTCGCCTGCACCCCGCCGCCGCCCGATGGCCCCAAAATCTCGGCAACCTCACATTCTCCGCGTGGGTCACCGCCATCTTCCTGATCACCGCCAACGCCTCGGAATTCCTCCATCACCAAACCCAGCTCTCGTCCACCGTCCTCGTCGAGGTCGCCGCCGTTTCACTGCTCATCTGCGTCGTCAACTTCGCCGTCGGTCGCCTGATCGGCGGCCGCGAGTTCCCCCGCGAGGCAAGCCAAGCTCTCGGCCAAAAAAACACCACGTTCACCATCTACCTCGCGATGACCTACGCCAATCCGCTCATCGCCCTCGGCCCCACGTGTTACGTCCTTTGGCACAACCTCTGGAACTCCTGGCAACTCCACCGCCATCAAAACCGCGCAACCACCCGCTTGACGCCACCGGCAGAGCGCGAATCCCTTCCCCGATGACTGCCTCGCCCGTTCCCGAATCGGTATCCGCACCGCGTCTCGCCGCCAGCCGCCGTCTCCTCGCCGCGTGCCTCGTCGTCATCTTCGTCGCCAGCTGGCTCGCCTCGCTGGTGCAAACCTCCTTCGGCCACGTGCGCGTCACTGAAATCCGGTTACCGACCCAAAACGGCCAGTGGATCGTCGCCGATCTCTTCCGTCCGCTCACCGCCACCGCCGAGACGCCCGCGCCTCTCGTCGTCGTCGTGCCCGGTTTCCAACGCGCCAAGGAAACTCAGGCCAACATCTCCCTCGAGCTCGCCCGCCGCGGCATGGTCGTCATCGCCATCGATCCCTATTCGCAGGGTTCATCGAGCTCCTCCACAAACCCTCGCTCCGCCACCAACGAGGGCTACGGCATGTTCGCCGTCGTCAACTACGCCGCCGAAACGGACAACCTCAACTACATCGACAAGACCCGCATCGGCGTCACCGGCCACTCCGCCGGGGGCAATGCCGCGATTCAGGCCGCCTCGTATTTTGGGGCCGAATCCCTGAAGTCCAAAACGCCGAGCAAGGTCCACTCCGTCTTCGTTTCCGGTTACGTCCTCACGTTCACCGAAAAAATCCTCCGCCCCGTCCGCTCCAATGTCGGTATCAGTTACGCTTTCCACGACGAGGGCGCCTATCGCAACGAACTCAAAAACGGCGATATGCGCCGCGCCCCGGAGGCCCTGCGGGTCGTCAACTCCGGTCTGGGCTCCGCCGCCAGGATCGACGCGGTTGAGCTCGGACGCTACTACGGCGACGCCTCCGCGCGCACGCTTCGGGTCGTACACAACCCGCCCGTTCTGCATCCGTTTCAACCTTACAGCCCCGCCGACGTCGCCGATCAGATCGCCTATTTCCAAAATGTCTTCGGCCTCGGAAAATCGGTGCCGCCCGCCGACCAAGTCTGGCCCTGGAAAGAGATTTTCTCCCTCGCCGCCCTGGTCGCCGCCTTCGTCTCGCTCGTCCCGTTAGCGCACCTGCTCCTTGCGCACGTTTCGTTTTTCCACGGCCTGATTCACCCCGTCTCGCCCGCGCCTGCCGCGCCCTCGGGCCGCGGTCGGATCATCTTCTGGACGTTCTTCCTGACCGGCGCGCTCATCGCCTGCTTCAGCTACATTCCGTTCTGCGAGCTTTCCCAAAAACTCTTCACCGAGGCATCCGGCCGCGAGCAGACGTGGTTTTTTCCGCAACGCATGAACAACGCCGTTGTCCTCTGGGCGTTCTGCAACGGCCTCATCGGCTTCACCCTCTTCTACCTCGGCTACCGTCTCCACGGCCGCGCCTCCGGAGCCTCGCCCGCCGCTTGGGGCGTCGCGACCACGCCGCGCGAACTCTTCCGCACCGCCGTGCTCGCCGCCGTGTTGTGGTCCGCGTTTTTCCTGACGCTCTTCGTCGTCTACGCCGTCTTCCACGTCGACTACCGGTTCCTCTTCCTGGGCGCGCGTGTATTTCAACCGGCCCTACTGATCCTCGTCCCGATGTATGCGCCATTCTTCTTCGTTTTTTTCCTTTCGAATTCTCTCCGCGTAAACGCCGGCATGCGCTTCGCCAACCAACCCGAATGGCGCAGCCTCCTCCTCGCCGGCCTCGGCAATTCCCTCGGCCTCATCTTCATCCTCGCCGCCCAATACCTTACTTTCGCCCTGACCGGCACCGTGCGTTGGACCGACAGCTGGCTCTACGTGAACCTCCTGTTCGCCCTCGTCCCGATGATGTTTGTTCTCCCGTATTTCAACCGCGCCTTCTTCCGTCTCACCGGCCGCATTTACCTCGGCCCGCTGACGACGTGCCTCGTCTTCATTATGATTCTGCTCTCCAACACCGTATGCTACCTGCCGCTGTAATGTCCGGCCACCGGTAAAATCCGCCAAGCGCTTGCCCTCCCCCCCTCGCGCCCGCTTCTCTCCGCCGGTTGCCTATGCCGCCCGCCTCGTCCATCCCCTACGTCTCGGCGATCGTTGCGGCCACGACGCCCTCATCGCGTTCTTCGCCTTCCGCGCTGCGCGGCGGCGGGCGCGGGTTCACCACCCACCTTCAACGCGCCGACGCCACCGTGATCGCCGAAATCCTTCAAACCCTCGTCCCCCTCGCCCGCGCCCGCCCCGGCAACACGAAGGGGATGTTCGTGCGGTAATCCGCCCTTCCGATGCTCCTACTCCGGGATCACCAAGGGCGTGAAGTTCGGCTCACCGACGAACGCCTCGCTCATATCCACGAGCACGCGGAAATGGCGGGTCTCGATGCCGCGCTGGTGGAGACGCTACGCAGTCCCCAGTTCGTCATCGAGTCTTTGTCCGACCACGCGACGGCGTTGCATTACCGATACTATGTCGGCACACGGGTGGGTGACAAATGGCTCTGCGTCGTCGTCAAGTATGATGCACTCGACGCCTTCGTTTTAACCGCGTACCTTACCGATAAACTCAAGAAAGGAATCCAACTATGGCCCAAACCGTAAAAGTCTGGTTCGACAAAGAAGGTGATTTTCTCGAAGTCCGCTTCTCAGAAAAACCCGGCTTCATGCGTGAAACCGACCACGATGCCGTAATGGAGCGCGTGAACGACCAGGGCGAAGTGCTCGGCTTTACCGTCATGGCAGTGAGTAAACTCGACAAGGATCACCCGTTGGTTGCGCAGCTCGCGCAGGCTGGCTGAGCCCGCAGTGGCGGTTGCACCCCTTTGGACTGCGGCAGCCAGTCCATCACTTCGCCGACCTCGTTCGATGAACGCAGAACTTATTTTCCCACCCGCCGCTAACGCTCAGCCTTTATCTGCCCCCATAGAAACCCGCAGCGCACTCTTCCAGAAAAAGGAAATCCGCAAAACCCTCCACGCCGACGATTGGTGGTTCGTCATCGTCGACGTCGTGGCCGCCCTCACCGACTCGGCCAACCCGGGCGAGTATCTCAAAAAATGCGTCTGCGCGACGCCTCTCTCTCAGAAGCGCTGATAGGGGAGGGCAATTGCCCCCCCTTTTTTCGCTGGAGTTCACGACCGCCGCCGGCCCGCAGATACTCACGTGTTGGCACACCGAGGGTATCTTCCGCCTGATCCAGTCGATCCCCAGCCCCAAGGCCAAGCCGTTCAAACAGCTGGCTCCCCAAAGTGGGTTATGAACGCGTTAGGGAAATCGAAGACCCCGAATCCACTGATCGCCTGTCCCGCGACACCACCACCTGACCACCCCAGAAATCCACCCGTCGTCCACCAAACCCCATGGGCCTGACCCTCCACCCCCGCATGCCCGCCCCCGCCGGCCTCTCCGCCCGCCGCGCCGCCGCGCTCGTCCGCCGTCTCCACGCCATTGCCAGCGAATTCGTCGCCGTCGGCTGCATCACCGAGGCACACCCCATCAGCTCAGAGCGCATCGAGCTCGCGCGCTGGGCGAATGCTTGGCGCAGCTTGCCCCACCCCGACCAACCCGACACCAGCTTCGGCGTGCAAATCACTCCCGATGCCGGCTGGATTTTTCCCGTCGATCTCGGCGACGATAGCGAACTGCTCCGGCGCGGCCTCTGTCGCTACCCTGCCATTGTGCCCCAGGGCACCGGCGCGATCGCCACCCGCCTCGGCCTGCGCTGGCAATTTTCCGCGTCCTGTAAAACGCACTACGCCAGCCTGCACGGCTGGAAACACTTTGCCCGCTGCCACACCGCCGCCGGCGGAAAAATCCGGCTGAAGGATCTCAGGAAGCAGCGCGACCATCCGCATCAATTCTGGCGTAAGTTCACGCGCGGACTCGCAGGAGACTGAGCGAAGCGAATCGCCGCCGACAGCATCGCCTGATTTTTAGGTAGGAAGATTTTTTTGGTAGGAAAATTTCGCGGGAAGTCTCCCGCACGCTCTCTAGTTTTCTGGTCGATTTTCATCACCGGGGGCCGTGCTCCGGAATAGCGAGCGCGTGCAGGAAGAGCCAGTGAGCAGCGCTCGGTTTCTGCGGTTCAAAAAATTTTCCTACCCTTGTTCCGAGTGCTGCTTGGAAATCACGCGAGCCGATCCTCCCGCCACCCACGCGCGCCTGCGCTTGCGCCCTACCCCCGCCCCCGCCTGACTCCCGCGATGGATTCTGCCGCGCTCCGCGACCTCCTCATCTCCTGGGCCAATATCAGCTCGGGCTCCGACAACTTTCCCGGCCTCGAGCGCATGCGCCTCGCGCTCGCCACCGCGTTCGCCACGCTCCCCGGTGCGACCGTGGAACACCTCCCGCTCGCCGGCACGCCCGCCCAAGCCGTCCGTATCCGCGTCCGCCCTACTGCTCCCGTGCAGCTCCTCTTCTCCGGTCACTACGACACGGTTTACGAGGCGAGCCATCCCTTTCAAACGTGCACGCTCCTCGACGCCGATACCCTGCGCGGCCCGGGCGTCGCCGACATGAAGGGTGGCCTCGTCGTCATCCTCGCCGCTCTGCATGCGTTCGAAAAATCGGTAGCCCCCGACGCGACCGCCCGCCTCGGCTACGAAGTCCTGCTCACGCCCGACGAAGAAATCGGATCCTTCGGCAGTGGCGCGCTCTTCGCCGCCGCCGGTGCCTCGCGCAAATTTGCCCTCGCCCTCGTCTACGAGCCCGCCCGCCCCAACGGCGACCTCGTCCACTCGCGCAAAGGCACCGGCAACTTCGTCGCCACCTGCCACGGCCGCGCCGCCCACGCCGCCAGCCCCACGCGCGCCGGCCGCAACGCCATCGCCGCCCTCGCCGAATTTCTCGTCGCCGCCCACCGCGTCCCCGACGAACTCCCCGGCGTCATGCTCAATATCGGCAACATCCGCGGCGGCGGCCCCGCCACCAACGTCGTCCCCGATTTCGCCGAAGCCCAACTCGATCTGCGCGTCACCCGCATGGCCGACCGCGATCCCTTCCTCGCACGGCTGCACGCACTCGCTGCCCCCATTAACGCCCGCGACGGATTCCGTCTCGAAATCACCGGCGCCTTCAACCGTCCGCCCAAAGAAAGCGGGGCCGTCGAAGATGCCGCCCTCAGCGCGTATCAACGCGCCGCCCTCGAACTCGGTCTCGCGCCCTTTAAGTCCGTCCACACCGGCGGTGCCAGCGACGGCAACAACCTCGCCGCCGCCGGCCTCCCCAATCTCGACGCCCTCGGCCCTATCGGCGATCGCCTCCACAGCGCCGATGAATTTGTCCGTATCGGCAGCATCCTCGACCGGGCCCGCCTCACAGCCCGCGTCATGGCCAAGCTCGGCACCGGCGAAGTCGTCCTCCCTCCCCTCCCCTGATCGTTCTCGTTCTCGTTCTCACACCCGATGACGCGCCCCGTTCCCCTCGCCCGCCTCGCCGCGCTCGCCCTTGTCGCTTTCTTCTCCACCGTGTCGTCCCTCCACGCCCACTCTCCCGCGCTCCAGCCGCTCGTCGACCGCGCCGCCCAAAACGCACTCGAAAAATACGCGCCACAAAAACTCCTCCCCACTCAGCTCGCGATCACCCTCGTCGACCTCTCCTCCTTCCCTTCTCCCCCGTCTTCCGCCTCTTCCAAGTCTTCCGCCGACTCCGCTCCCCGCGCCAGCTACCGCGGCGATGTCCAGATTTACCCCGCCAGCGTCATCAAACTTTTCTACCTCGCCGCCGCCCACCGCTGGATGGAAGACGGCAAACTCAACGACACGCCCGAGCTGCGTCGCGCGATGAAAGACATGATCGTCGACTCCTCCAACGACGCCACCCACTACGTCATCGACGTAATCACCGGCACGCAGAGCGGCCCCGAACTCCCCGATGCCGACATCAAGACATGGTTCGACCGCCGCAACGCCGTCACGCACTACTTCGCCTCCCTCGGCTACACCGGCGTCTTCGCTCACAAAAAACCTTGGAGCGACGGTCCCTACGGCCGCGAGTCGCAGGCCATCCGCCTCTTCGAGCCCAAACGCAACCTGCTCACCACCGACGCGACCGCGCGTCTCTTCACCGCGATCGCCACCGGCCAATGCATCACCGCCGCGCGTAGTGCTGAAATGATGACGCTCCTCGCCCGCGACCTCGCGACGAAAGATCCCGATCCCGACAACCAAGCCACATTCACCGGCCCCGTCCTCCCCGCCGGCGCGAAGCTCTGGTCGAAAGCCGGCTGGACGAGCCAGACCCGCCACGACGCCGCCTACATCGAACTCCCCCACGGCCCCAAATTCCTCCTCGTCGTTTTCACGACCGATCACGCCCACGAGCGCACGATCATCCATACCGTCGCCAAGGTCCTCGTCGACGCGTTCGCCAAATAGGGCCTCCTCGCAGGCGATTTTCCCTAGCCGCGCTCCCTGCGGCGCGCCGGTTAGGCTGTCCGCCCCGCCGCCCACGTCCGCACCACCGCTGGCAACTCCCGCAGCATTTCGATTTGAAAAAAATCCGCGCCGGCCTCCGGAGTTTTTTCTACCTGCTCCGCCGCCCACGTCAGGTGATACGGCACATGCACCCCCGCCCCACCCAGCGCTAACACCGGCACAATATCTGACTTCAGCGAGTTACCGACCATCAAAAACCGGCGCGCCTCGATCCCCCGCCGACGCCAGATCGCCTCATAGGTGCCTTCGTCTTTCTCGGACACAATCTCGACGTGCCGGAAATGCGCTGCGAGGCCGGAGCCCGCTAGTTTGCGCTCCTGATGGTGCAAATCGCCTTTCGTGATCACGAGTAACCGATACGCCCCCGCGAGTTCCGCCAGCGTCTCCGCCACGCCGTCCAGCAATTCCACCGGCTGCGCCAACATCTCCTGCCCCAGCACAATCAGCTGGCGGATTTCCTCCGCGCTGATTTTTCCCTGCGTTAACTCCACCGCCGTCTCGATCGCCGAAAGCGTGAATCCCTTCGCCCCGTAGCCGTAGAGCGGCAGGTTGCGCAGCTCCGTCGCGAAAGAGCGTGCGATTCACCGTCGCCGCATCGTGATAGTGCCCCAGCAACGCTCGGTAACGCTCATGGACGCGCTCGAAATAAACTTCATTGTGCCAGAGCGTGTCGTCGGCATCGAAGCCTATGGTCAGGTCGCAAAGAGACATAGCGGGTTGAGTCCGCGCGACGAAGTCGGCACCGCTGCGAATGTCAATCGCGCCAGCCGGCACGCCGCACCTGCCCCCCGAGTCCAGCCGCCGGCCGGCTCGGTTGCGCCTTCTCGCCTGCCGTCTTGACGCGCGCCCAACGGCCCGTTCCCTATCCAAGAGACTCAACCCTCACTTATTATGTTCGAAGCCAATCCCACCATCCGGCGCCTGTCCAATGAGAGCATCACGGGCGACACCCTCACGTTTAACGGCGTGATTCATCGCACCGGCGCGCTCCTCCTCGCGACCGGTATCACGTTCGCGCTCACGTGGCGCGGCCTCGAGAGTGGCGAGTTGCCCGTCGGCGCCGGCCTCGTTGGCACCATCGTCGGCCTCGTGCTCGCGCTCGTCATCATCTTCACGCGTGCCACCAATCCGCTGCTCATCGGAAGTTACGCCGTCGCCCAAGGTCTCGCGCTCGGCACCATCAGTTATTTAGCCAACCAGAAATTCCCCGGGATCGCCTTCCAAGCCGTCACGGGCACCGGAGCCTGTTTCTCGATCGTCCTCTGGCTCTACTCTATGAAAGTCCTGCGCGCGACGCCGGTCTTCGTGAAGGTCATCACCGCTGCCATGCTCGGTATTATGGCTCTCTACCTCGTCGATCTCGTCGCCGGCCTCTTCGGCACCGAACTCGGCCTGATCCGCGGCTCTTCCGCGATGGCCATCGGCATCAGCGCCGTAATCGTCGTCGTCGCCTCCCTCTGTTTCGTGATCGATTTTGCCGCCATCGAAGAATCCATCGAACAGGGTGCCGATGCCAAACAGGGCTGGCACTTCGCCTTCAGCCTCTTGATGGGTCTGGTCTGGCTCTACCTCTCGATCCTCCGCCTCCTCACCAATCTGCGCGGCCGCGACTAAGCCGTCACCGCCCGCTGTCTCTTTCCAGGCCGCGCCTCACCGCGCGGCTTTTTTTGCGCCCAAAAAAGGCAGGTTGCCCGCCCGCTGGCCTGGACGGCCTCCACCACCGGCCCACTACCTCCCCGCCCCTTCACTCCGCCCCGCCAACCCCGCCAGCCACACCGCGACTTCGTCCAACTCGGCCGACACAGTGCTCCCGGGCTGCACCGTCACCCGATTCGCCATGAGACTGAACGCCAAACGCTCCCCCGCCGCCGTCGTCACGTAACCAGAAAGTGAATTCGCGTAACGCAGCGAACCCGTCTTCGCCAGCACGTTCCCTTCCGCCACCGTACCCTTCAACCGCCGCCGCAGCGTCCCGTCCACGCCCGCGATCGGCAACGAATCCCCGAAGGCTCTCGCCTCCCGGTGCGTGGACATCAATTGCAACAGCGCCACCGTCGCGTTCGCCGTCGTCAGATTATTGCGCGAAAGCCCCGAGCCTTCCTCGAAGCGGACCTCGCTCACCGGCAACCCGTGCGCTTTCAAGAACTCACCGAGCACCAGCACGCCGCTCTCCTCCGTCGTGCGCCGCTCCGGCGTATCCACCGCCCGCCGGACTTCGCCGACGTGGCCAAAAATCAGATCCGTCTCCAAGTTCTGTGACGGTTTCATGAACGCCGCGACCAACTCCCGCATCGGCGGCGACACGATCTCTCCCACCTGAAAACTCTTCGCACCCACCGGCGACGGGTCTGGCCAACGCACACTCCGCGCGCCGCCTTCGACGACGATGCCGCGCTTCGCCAACGCTGCCCGCAAGGCCGCCGCAAACCAGTTCGCCGGCCGCGGTACCGGCAAACTCACCACCTCGTCCTGTTCGCCCGCCGGCAGCTCGCCGAAAACGTGCACCACGTTTTCCCCGAGGACACGCGTGGCCTCGATCGCGCGTTTCCCGCCCTTGGCCACCGTCGTTACCCGGTTGTCGATCACCAGTCCGGTCTGCGGCTGCAGGAGCGTAAACGAACAGCGATCGCCCACCTGCGCACCAGGGCTCAATCGCAACTCCGCATAATTGTCCTCCAGCGTAATCGCGGAAATCTCTGCGCCGTAGGATTCATTCAAATCATTCGCCGTCCAACCCGCCCCTTGCGGCACCCCGCGCCACCAAGTCGCGTCCGCCACAATGTCGCCCGTCACCCGCCGCACCCCCGCCTTTTCCAGCACCGCCACAAAGGGCTCGAACGTGCTCCAGAAATCCTTGCCCTCGGCCCCAGCCGCACCGCGCGTTTTCCAACTCGGATCGCCACGACCACTCACGATCACATCGCCCTGCACCACGCCCGCTCGATCTGGTTTCGTCGCCGCAAAAATGGGCGTCACGATGCGATAGCCCCCGCCGAGCACGTCCAGCGCGAGCGCTCCTGTATAGAGTTTCGTGTTCGACGCCGGGCTCATCAGTCGGTCGGCGTGGTGTTCAAACAGCGTCCGCCCCGAATCGAGCGAGACAATCTTCACGCCCCAAAGCCCGCCACTAAATCGCGCTTCCGTGACATGCGCCTCCAACCGCGCCCGGAGTTCTCCCACCGTCTGCACTGCCGGTTTCGGCTGCGCCTCACTGCGCGCGGCACCGAGCGCGACCAGGACCATCACGCTAAACAGGCGAAACCATGGAGGGGTTGGGGTCATCACAAGAAAAGATTGGGCGCGACCGTGACCACCCCTTCCCTCCAGCGCAATCGATTCTCCTGTCCGAACCATTGGACATTTTGGACAACGTGCCTTTAGTCATGACCGAACCGCCGGACCTCCGGCACAATCCTCCCTACCGTCACCCTATGAAAAAACTCGTCCTCTCCCTCGCCACTGCTGGGCTGCTCGCGTTCGCCGCCGCGCCCCTCACCGCCGCCGACACGGCTCCAAAATCCGTGATCCACGTGGTCACCGTCTCCTTCAAGGCCGACGCCAAGCCCGAGCAGATCAAGGCCGCTCTCGACGGCGTCAAAGCCCTCCCAGCTGCCTACAAGGGCATCACGCGCGTCTGGACCCGCGCCATTAAAGTTCAGGGCGGAAAGACCCACGCCATCGTGATGGAATTTGCCGATGAAGCCGCCCTCAA
The DNA here is from genome assembly GCA_945874455.1 of Opitutus sp. GAS368. Classification (GTDB taxonomy): domain Bacteria; phylum Verrucomicrobiota; class Verrucomicrobiia; order Opitutales; family Opitutaceae; genus GAS368. The sequence goes on from CAMCHO010000003.1 coordinate 30,163, forward strand.
GGCCTACACCGACAGTCCCGCCCAAAAAGACTGGTACAAGCTCTACATTCCCGTCCGCGATTCGAGCACCACGTTCGATATCACGAACTAATCCCTTCGCTCCCGTTTTTTCTCTTCACCGGGCGGCCCCTTCGGCCGCCCTTTTTGTGTCCACCGCTGAGCCAGCGCCGGCCGCACGCTCGCGCTCACCGCCCCGCCCTCACTCAAAGAATATAGCGCACTCCGCGTTGCGTCCAACCGCCAAACCCCACGATGTCCTGCGTCTCGTAGTTATCCGCGTAGTGGTAGAGATACATCTTCTCCTTCCACTTCATCGGGAGTGCCTTCAAGTCGGACAGCGGCGTGTGCACCGCTCCCGAGAAAAACTGCACGTCGTGAAAAATCACTTCCGCCCGGTCCGCGTAGAGGTCGAGCAAATCCCGGTCGAACCGCGTATCACCCGAGACCAAGACCCGCCCGTCGATCATCAAACCGACGCACAGTAAACTCGACTGCCAGTCGGTCGCCGTTTCCGGCACGTGTTTCGTACGAAACATCTCCAGCCGGATACCTTCGAAATCAATCGTCCAAATTTCCCGTGGTTGTTGCATTTTCCAAGTCGGCCGCACCACGTCGCAGTAGTCGGTAAACGCCAAGAGCTGCCCCTGATCGGCCCCTTCATTCCACCCCAATCCACCCCGCAACGAGCGGTCCCAAAGGATTTCTTGGTACTGCTCGGTAATGATACACTTCGGCTTGGGCCCGCCGTTCTTCACGCTGCCATAGCGCCACGCGAGGAACATTTCCTCCATGCCGCCAATATGGTCGGCGTGCGAGTGCGTGGGCAGGATATTCCCAATATCCATCGGCGCCAAACGCGCCGTCTGAGACAGCGCAAGCGGGCCCAATGTCCCCAAGTCGACCAACAAATGAGCATCGCCCTTGATGATGAGAAAATTACTCTGCCCGCTCTTCTTCGAGGCCGCACTGCCGACACCAATCCAAAACAGCTCCAGCTCCCCGCCGTTTTTCAACGCGAGCTTCTGATCAGCGGGCAAAGTTTGAATTCTCATAATATCCTCAACCACTCTACTCGAGCCCGAAAACGCGTCGACACCTGATTGAAAAGTTCCCTCGCCCCGCAACCCCGCCTCCTCCCACCGAAATCCCCTCGCCACCACGCCGACTCCTTCCCCGGGTAATCCCACTCCCCGCACGCTTGGCCCTTAGTCATTCCTCATTCCTCATTAGTCATTAGTCATTAGTCTCCCTCCCTCCCTCCCCCTCTTCCTCAACTCCACTCCCTCAACCTCGCATGAACAGCTACTTTAATTTCGCCGACTGGCTCGTCATCCTCGCCTACCTCGCCGGTATCATTGGCCTCGGCATCTGGTTTGGGAAAGACCAGCGCAACACCCGCGACTACTTCCTCGGCAGCCGCAACATCCCGTGGTGGGGCATCGGCGTCTCCATCGTCGCCGCCGAGACGAGCGCACTCACCATCATCGGCGTCCCCGCCATCGCCTACGGCTCCAACATCATGTTCATCCAGATGATCGTCGGCTACGTGATCGCTCGCGTCATCTTGGCCGTCGTCATGGTCCCACACTACCTGAAGGGCGAAATTTATTCTCCCTATCAGCTCCTCGAACAAAACCTCGGCGTCGCCCCCCGGCGTCTCGCCGCCGCATTTTTTCTCTTCCTCGAAACTATGGCCGCCGGCGTCCGCGTCTACGTCGCTTGCATTCCCATCCGTCTCCTCCTCGGCGAATCCGTTTGCAGCCTCGGCGGTCTCGTCGACCCGATCCTCGGTGCCATTATCCTCTTCGTCGGCCTGTCATTGCTCTACACCTACATCGGCGGCGTCAAAGCCGTCATTTGGACTGACGCCGTGCAGTTCGGCCTCTTCCTCCTCGGTGGTGTCTTCGCTCTCCTCTATATTCCGAGCCTCATCGATGGCGGTTGGTCTTCCGCGCTGAAGATCGCCGGCGAGGCCGGCAAACTCGCCTGGCTCAACACCCACTTCACGTTCTCCGCGCCCTTCAACATCTGGATGGGCGTCATCGGCGGCACCGTAATGGTCCTCTCCACCCACGGCGCCGAACAACTCATCGTCCAGCGCGTCCTCGCCTGCCGCGACGTCGCCGATGGCCGCAAGGCCCTCGCCCTCAGTGCCGTCCTCATCTTCCCCCTCTTCCTCATTTTTCTCCTCGTGGGCGTGCTGCTCTGGGTTTTCTACACCGGCACCGGCCACCCGTTTCAAATCCCGCTCCCCGAGGCGCGCCCCGGCATCAAGTCCAACGATTTTATTTTCCCCATCTTCATGATGACCGAGGTGCCGCACATCTTAAAAGGCTTCCTCATCGTCGCGATTCTCTCCGCCGCGATGTCCTCGATCAGCTCCGCGATCACCTCCCTCGCCTCTGTCTCCACCATGGATTTCGTGAAACAAATCGTGAAGGGCCGCGACGAGGATTACTTCCTCAAGTTCAGCAAATATTCGACCGTCTTCTGGGCCGCCGTGCTCGTCGGCACCGCGTGGCTCACCCGCGAAGTCACCTTCGTCCTCAACGCCGCCTTCTCCCTCCGCGGCCTCACCGCCGGCGCCCTCCTCGGTTCACTCATCATCGCCCTTTTCTGGAAACGCCTCGGTGCCCGCGCCACGATGGTCGGCATGACCGCCTCCCTCGTCGTCATGAATATTATCTATTGGCCCGCCAACATTCCCGCCCTGAAACCCTGGTGGACCGCCACCTTCGGCGCCGAAGTTTTTTGGCCGTGGTTCACCCTCATCGGCACCCTCGTCACCCTCGGCGTCGCGTGGGCGGTGCGGTCGGTCTGGCCGGAATCCGCTCCCCGCCCGCCGATCACCCCAGGCTAGTCAACCCGCTCCTGCGCAGTGCCGCAGAAACCCACCTTGACGTTTGCGCTCCGACCCGACCCGGTCTCTTTTGCTCTCTCCGGCGTCTCGCCACCACCACACTGATCGACCGCCCCCATCGCTCACCTCATGCCCCGCCCCTTGCTCCCATCATCCCGCCTCCGCTCGCTCGCACCCGCGCTGCTCGCAGCAACCGCTCTCTTTGGAATCGGTTTCCCCTCCGCCGTCTTGGCCGCAGCCGCACCCTCCAAAAAGACGCCCCAGCCCACCACTCAGATTGATTCCGCCTCGTCACTCCTCAGCGCCTACTGCGTCGACTGCCACGACTCCACGACGAAAAAGGGCAACCTCTCCCTCGAAGGCCTCGACGCTAAGAATCCCGCTCACCTCGCCCGCGATCCCGCGCTCTGGGAAAAAGTCATCCGCAAGCTCGACCACCGCCAGATGCCTCCCGTCGGCGAAGATCGCCCAGCCGCGCCCGCCTACGTCACCGCCGTCTCCGAACTCCAAGCCGCCCTCGACCGCCTCGCCGCCGCCGCGCCCAACCCCGGCCGCACCGACACCTTCCGCCGCCTCAACCGCACGGAATACCAAAACGCCATCCGCGATCTCCTCGGCGTTTCCATCGACGCCACCGCGCTGCTCCCCAACGACGAGCCCAGCCACGGTTTCGACAACGTCGCCGTCGGCAACCTCTCGCCCACGCTGCTCGACCGCTACGTTTCCGCTGCCCAAAAAATCGCCCGTCTCGCCGTCGGCACACCCAGCAAATCCCCCGGTGGCGACACCTTTCGCGTCCGCCCCGACGTCACGCAGGAGGGGCACGTCGAGGGTCTACCGCTCGGCACCCGCGGTGGCATCTCAATCCCGTATCTGTTTCCCCGCGACGGCGATTATCAGGTCCAAGTCCGCCTCCAGCGCGACCGCAACGAGCAAGTCGAGGGCCTCAAACGCCCGCACGATATCGAGCTCCTCGTCGACCGCGATCGCATCGCCCTCGCCACGGTCAAGCCGCCCGGCGCCGACAAAAATGCCGAGGCCGTCGATCAACACCTCTCCTTCCGTTTCCCCGTCAAAGCCGGCCAACACACGCTCGCCGTGACTTTCCCTAAGGATCCTTCTCCCGTCCTCGAGAACGAGCGCGCCCCGCTCACCTCGCAGTTCAATATGCACCGCCACCCGCGCACCGCGCCGGGCGTATTCCAAGTCACCATCACCGGCCCCTTCGACGCCAAGGGCGCCGGCGATACCCCGAGCCGCCGCCTCATCTTCGGCTCCCTCTCCCCCTCTCCCCCTCTCTCCCTCTCTCCTTCTTCCGCCGTCACCCCCTCCGCCTCCGCCACCTCGGAAGATTCCCGCGCGCGCCAAATCCTCGCCGGCATCCTCCGCCGCGCCTACCGCCGCCCCATCACCGACGAAGATCTTCGCAAACCCCTCCAGTTCTTCCGCGAGGGCCGCGACGAATTTCTCGCCGCTTCCTCACCTGTATCCTCAAAGTCCCCACTGCAAACCGCCGACTCACTCGCGTCCGCGAGCTTCGAAGCCGGCATCGAAAACGCCCTCAGCGCCATTCTCGTCAGCCCGCAATTCCTCTTCCGCATCGAGGCCGATCCCGCGGGCCTCGCTCCCGGCACCGCCTACCGCGTCAGCGACGTCGAACTCGCCTCACGCCTCTCGTTTTTCCTCTGGGGCAGCATCCCCGACGAGGCCCTCCTCGACGCCGCCGAGCGCGGTGAACTGCGCCAACCTGCGAACCTCGACGCCCACGTCCGCCGCATGTTGGCCGACGATCGCGCAAAAAATCTCGTCAATAATTTCGCCGCGCAATGGCTTCATCTCCGCGGCCTCGCCGCCGTCACGCCCGATGCGCGCCGCTTCATCGACTTCGATGAAAACCTCCGTCAGTCGATGCGCCGCGAGACCGAAGTGTTCTTCGAACACATCATTCGCGCCGATCGCCCGATCACCGAGCTCCTGAGCGCCGACTACACCTTCCTCGATGAACGTCTCGCCAAACACTACGGTGTGCCGCACGTCTTCGGCAGCCAGTTCCGCCGCGTCTCCTTCGCCGACGATCCGCAGCGCCAGCGCGGCGGCCTCCTCCGTCACGGGAGCATCCTCACCGTCACGTCCTACGCGACCCGCACATCGCCCGTGATTCGCGGGCACTGGATTCTCGCCAACCTCGCCGGCGAACCGCCCCCGCCTCCTCCCCCGAACGTCCCTTCCCTCGACGACAACATCGTCTCCGCCTCGCTCCCCATCCGCCAGCGCCTCACCAAACACCGCGAAAATCCCGCCTGCGCCAGTTGTCACGATGTGATGGACCCCGTCGGCTTCGCGCTCGAAAACTTCGACGCCGTCGGCCGTTGGCGCACCGAGGAAGACCACCAAAAAGTCGACGCCAGCGGCGGCCTCGCCGACGGCAGTAAATTTAATGGCGTCGCCGGCCTCGAACGGGCTCTCCTCCTCCGCCCCGAACTCTTTGCCAGCACCTTCGCCGAAAAACTCCTCACCTTCGCCCTCGGCCGCGGCACCACCCCCACCGACGCCCCCGCCCTCCGCGCCGTCGTGCGCCGCGCCCATTCCGACCACTACCGCTTCTCGTCCGTCGTTCTCGGCATCGTCAACAGCTTCCCGTTCCAAATGCGCCAAACCCCATGACGCCGCCCTTCAAAACCTTCCTTTATGCTCGGCCATCTTTCTCTTTCCTCTTTCTCTTAATCTTTCTTCTCTTCCTCCAAACTCCTGACGAAAGAGAACGATCGCCCCTTCCCACGCCCCTTTTTTCCTAGTCTCCCCCCGCCCCCTTTCACGTTCACGTTCACTCTCACTTTCCCCCCTCCCCCCATGAGCTCCTTCCTCACCCGCCAGTCCCTCCCCCGTCGCACCTTCCTCCGTGGTATGGGCGCCTCGCTCTCGCTCCCTCTCCTCGACGCGATGATCCCCGCCGCCACCGCTGCGACCCTCACCGCCGCCAAACCCACCCGCCGGCTCGGCTACGTCTTCATGCCCATGGGCTGCGACCAATCGCGTTGGACCCCCACCGCCACCGACGGCACGCTCTCCACCCTGTCGCCGATCCTCGAATCCCTCGCGCCCCACCGCGACCAGCTCACCGTTCTCACGAACATGGAGCTGCGTAACGCCTACCCCGGCTCGCACGCCACCTCCAACTCCTCCTTCCTCAGCGCCGCCAAAGCCAAGCACACCGAGAGCAACGACTACCACCTCGCCACCACCGCCGACCAACTCGCCGCCCAACAAATCGGCCAGACCACCCAGCTCCCCTCGCTCGAACTCGCGATGGACATGCTCCAAACCACCGGCCAGTGCGACAACGGCTACGCCTGCGTTTACCAAAATAATCTCTCCTGGTCCTCGCCCACCACGCCCCTCCCCTACGAAGCCCACCCGCGTGTCGTCTTCGAACGCCTCTTCGGCGAGGGCGGCAGCGTCGCCGAACGCCGCGCCGCCCTCCGCAAACGCGCCAGCCTCCTCGACTGGGTGACCGAAGATATCGCCAGCCTCAAACGCCGCCTCGGCCCCGCCGACCAAGCCAAAGTCAGCGAATACCTCGACACCGTCCGCGAGGTCGAACGCCGTATCCAAAAAGCCGAGTCCGACGTCGCGAAGAACAATCTCCCCGCCGACCTCGACCGCCCCCTCGGCGTCCCCGCCACCTACACCGATCACGCGAAGCTCATGCTCGACCTCCAAGTGCTCGCCTTCCAAGGAGACATTACGCGCGTCATCACTTTCCAACTCGCCCGCGAGACCAGCAACCGCACCTACTCCGCCGAGACCGGCGTCGCCGATCCGCATCACCCGCTGTCCCACCACGGCAATGACCCGGAAAAAATCGCCCGCATGGCGAAGATCAACGCCTTCCACGTCTCGCTCTTCGCCTACTATTTGGAGCGCCTGAAAGCCACGCCCGACGGCGAAGGCACGCTCCTCGATCACACGATGCTCCTCTACGGCTCCGGCATCGGCAACCCCAACATCCACGACCACACGAACCTCCCCACGATTGTCGCCGGCGGCCGCGCGTTCGGGATCAAGGGCAACCGCCACCTCACCTACCAAGAGCCCGTCCCCCTCGCAAATCTCCATCTCACCCTCCTCGATAAAGCCGGCGTCAACATCGACACCTTCGCTGACAGCACCGGCAAAGTAACCGACCTCTTCCGCCCGCTGACGGTGTGAGGCTCCCGATCGGCTCCACGCGATCGTGATGCTTTTGTCTCACGTAGTGCTATGAATCGCCGAGACACTGAGGCAGCCATTGCAAACCCACCCCGGCCTTCCAGCCGCCGTCACTCGGACTACCGGCGTGCGCGTCTGACCGACTCAACTCGCAGTGAAAAAATTCCGTCATGAACCACCAATATAACGAACCCCAGAAAGCGAGCCCACCCCACCCTTTCTCAGTCAATGCGTGCCTCCGGAGTTCACTCCTGCTCGCGATCGGCTTTACCTTCCACGCCCACGCTGCGGCCCCCCTCGCCGACGCCGTCGAACAACGCGACGCCACCGCGGTCCGCACTTTGCTCGCCGACTCCGCCATCGACGCCCCGCAACCCGACGGCACCACCGCCCTCCACTGGGCCGCGCGTCACGACGACCTCCCCACCGCCAAATCCCTCCTCGCCTCCCGCGCCAATCCCAACGCCCAAAACCGCTACGGCGTCACCCCGCTCTCCCTCGCCTGCACCAACGGCTCCGCCCCTCTCGTCACACTGCTCCTCGACGCCGGCGCCGATGCCAACTTCGCCCTCCGCGGCGGCGAGACGCCCCTCATGACCGCCGCGCGCACCGGCCGCCTCGCCGCCGTCCAAGCCCTCCTCGCCCGCGGCGCCCGCGTCGACGACAAACTCCCCACCGGCGGCCAAACCGCTCTCATGTGGGCCGCCCACGAAGGCCACGCTGCCGTCGTCGCCGCACTCATCGCCGCCCAAGCCGATTTCCGCAAACCCGTCGACACCGGTTTCACTCCTCTCCTCTTCGCCGCCCGCCGGGGCCACGCCGCCGTCATTCGTTCGCTGCTCACAGCGGGCGTCGACATCAACGAGCCCACCGCTCCCGCGAAAAAGGTCACCAACAAACAACCCCGCCCCGGCACCACCGCCCTCATCATCGCCATCGAAAACGGTCATTTCGAACTGGCAGCCCAACTCCTCGATCTCGGCGCCAATCCCAACGACCTTCGCTCCGGCTTCGCGCCCCTCCACGTCCTCACCTGGGTCCGCAAACCCGACAGCGGCGAAGACGACGGCCAGCCTGTCCCCGACGGCTCCGGCCTCTATACAAGCGAAGACCTCATCCGTCATCTCGTCGCCAAGGGCGCCGACATTAACCTCCGCCTCACCGGCGGCCCCTCCGGTGGCGGTCGCATCAATCGCAAAGGCGCCACGCCATTCCTTCTGGCCGCAGACACCGCCGACACTCCCTACCTCAAACTCCTCCTCTCCCTCGGCGCCGATCCCACGCTCACCAACGTCGATGGCATCACCCCCCTCATGGCCGCCGCCGGCCTCGGCACGCGCGCCGTCGAGGAAGAAGCCGGCACCGAAGACGAAGCCGTCGCAGCGGTCACCTACCTGCTGAGTCTCGGAGCCGACCTCAACACCGTCTCGGCTATGGGCGATACCGCGATGCACGGGGCCGCCTTCGCAAATTTCCCGAAGGTCATCAAGCTCCTCGACGCCAAGGGCGCGAAGCTCGACGTCTGGAACACGAAAAACAAAAAAAACTGGACCCCGCTGCTGATCGCCGAAGGCCACCGCTACGGAAATTTCAAACCCGGGTTCTCCACCATCGCCGCCTTCCACGAAGTCCTCCGCGCCCACGGCCTTACCCCGCCGCCGCCCACTCCCGCTGCTCCCGTCAAAGGCTACGAAGCCCTTTGATCCGCCGGACCGGCGGTATCCCTGCCGCCGCGTCCGCGTTCCTCAGCCGCGCTCCGGCGTCACGCCCATCACGATAGACCACTTCGCCTGCAACTTGACCGCCAGAGGGAGGTGCAGCGCCCCCCGCCGTTATGACGGACATGCCCGCGACCGGCGGAGCCAACGTCGATTGGCCCACCGCCCACGCAGCCAATTCCCCGAATCTCCAGTCCAGTTCGGCGACGATATCACTACGCATGCCCGTCAGGATGCTCCACCAGCTAAAGCCCCGTGCCAACCAGCGCGGGTCCCCTCACAAGCCCGCCTCAAGGAGATCCTCGCAAACGCGTTGAGTGGTTCACTCACCTGCGGCCCCGCCCTCACCCCACCCGCGCAAACGCCACAATCTCGTTTTGCTCGCGGTGGTTCGTCCAAAACTTCGCGCCGTCCCACGCCAACGCCCGCGCTTGAAACGGAATGAGCGCCACGTCCTCGCACTTCGGCTCACCCGATCCCGCGGACTTCACGTCGACCCGCGTAAGCCAATACTCGTTCGTCTCCTCCGCATCCGTCGTCACGAGGTAGAGCACACCGTCGACAAACACCTGCCCGCAAATCCCGTGCGGCACGCCGATCACGCGCTCCACTTTTCCGTCCGCGCCCAGCGCAATCACTTTTTTTGGATACCATTGGCTCACGTGCAGGCGTTGCCCGTCGTAGCTGAGTTGTGACCCGGTGTCGTCCGGACAGGGCCAAGCCCATGTCGCGTCGAAGCCCATTCCCGGCACCAAGCGCCTCACGACGCGGTTGTCCGCGGCCCCCTCGCTGCACAACACGCGCAGCTCGTTGCCCACGGCCGCCAACCCATACGGCGTCCCCGGAGCCGCGAACTCCACCTCCACCGCCCACGTCGCCGGATCGATCCCGTAAATCCGCTTCGTCTCGCGCGAGCCCATCCAGAGCGTCGCTCCATCCCACGCGAGCGACTGCGGTTTCGGTGCCGGCGAAGCGAGGCGCTGCAACTCGTGAATGGCTTTCATAGTGTGACCAGCATCAATGCGGCCCCGACCTTGGAAAGCCACAAACACCCCCACTCCCTTGAAAATTCACCGCGCTGTAACCTTTCGGCTCATTTGGAGCGTGACCTCCACGCCCTCCGTCCCACGGTCCCCGCTCCCATGAAGTCCTCGCTCTGCTCCGTCTTCGCGATCGCCTGCCTGCTGACGCCCAGCGTCCGCTTCACGTCGCTCGCGCTCCCCTTCGTCGCCGTTTCCGCCGTGGCGCAATCAGCCGCCACCGGTATCATCGAGGGCCGCGTCACCCACCTCCGGACCGGCGATCCCGTCGAACGCGCCCGCGTCACGGTCGAAAGCACGACGCTCGAGACCTTCACCGACTCCAGCGGCCTGTTTCGCCTCACTCAGGTTCCGACCGGCGCGGCCCGCGTCCGGGTGTTCTTCACGGGCCAAGCTCAACAGACCGCTCTCGTCACCGTCGCCCCGCGTGAGATTGCGCGGCGCGATTTCAGTCTCTCCTCCAGCCCGCTCCCGCCCGCGCCCGCCCCAGACGGTTCGATCGTGAAACTGGACCAGTTCGTCGTCTCCAGCTCGAAGGAGATGGACGCCGCAGCCATCGCCATCAACGAGCAACGCTTCGCCTCATCCATCAAGAGCGTCGTCTCCGCCGATGAGTTCGGCAGCGTGCTCGAAAGCAATCCTGGCGATTTTCTGAAATATATTCCCGGCATCACAATCGATTTCATCGGCGGCGCCGCGCGCTCAATCTCGATTGGCGGCGTTCCCCCCGAATACGTGCCCATCACCGTCGGCGGCTTCGATGTCTCCAGCGTCGCCGGCGGCGGCACTGCGCGCAGCGTGGATTTTCACACCCTCTCGATGAACAACATCTCGCGCCTCGAGGTCTTGCACTCGCCGACACCCGAATCACCAGGCTCCGCACTCGCCGGCTCGGTGAACATGATTCCCCGCAGCGCCTTCGACCGCTCCCGACCCGTTTTCAATTACAGCGTGTTCCTAATGATGCGCGACAACGACCGCCACCTCTTCAGCAAGACCCCCGGCCCACGCTGGATTAACACCCGCAAGGTTCACCCCGGCTTCGATTTCTCTTACCTCAAACCCGTCAACGATCGCTTCGGCTTCACGCTCAGCGGGGGTATGACCAAACAATACACCGAGGAAGCCCGCACCGCCAACACATGGCGCGGCGCCGGTGCCGCCACCAACGGCCTCACCGCTACCACCGCGGCCACGCAGTATCCCGACACGACCCCCGACAAACCCTACCTCACTGACTACGTCGTCGAAGACGGCGGCAAACACACCGAACGCACCTCCGCCGCCGCGACCGTCGACTACAAACTCTCCCGCAACGACCGCCTCTCCTTCTCCACCGAACTCACATTCTTCGCGTCGCCACTCAACCAGCGCACGCTCTCCTTTTTTGTGAACCGCGTCGCCCCCGGCGATTTCACGACGACATCCACCCGCGGTCAGGTCGGCCGCGGCGAGATCCGCAACGCCTCCGCCTCGCGAAATCACCAACGCACGAAATACATGCCGACCCTCACCTATCGCCACGAGGGCCCCATCTGGAAAGCAGAGAGCGGACTCGGCTACTCCAACGAGCGACTCCATTTCCGCAGCACCGATAAGGGTTTTCTTAACAACGTCACCTCCACCCGCCAAAACGTAACCGTAAACTTCGACGAGATTTTTTATCTCCGCCCCGGCCTCATCACCGTCACCGACGGCACGACCGGCGCTCCCGTCGATCCGTACAACCTCAGCAACTACGTCCTCTCCACTGCCAACGCCACCTACCGCCGCACCACCGACGTCAAGCGCAGTGCCTACGCCAATCTCCGCCGCGACTTCGATCTCGCCGGCACCCCGCTCGTCCTCAAAGCCGGCCTCGATATGCGCCAATCGATGCGCGACGATTTCCAGAGCACTCCGCCCTACACGTTCGTCGGCGCTGATGGCCGCGCCAGCACGAGCCCCACCGCCGCCGGGAGCGACGACCGCGCGAGCGTCGTCCTCGACGACGTCTTCTCCCTGCGCACCGCCCCCTACGGTTTCCCGCAAATTCAATACGTCAGCACCGAAAAAGCGTTCGCACTTTACCAAGCCAACCCCGCTTTTTTCACCCTTGATCCCAACAGTCTCTATCGATCCGAGGTCACCAGTTCGAAACGGGCCGAAGAACTCGTCTCCTCCGCCTACGTCCGCGGCGATGTCGCGCTCTTCAATCGCCGTCTGAAACTTGTCAGCGGCCTCCGGGCCGAGCAAACCAACGTCGATGCCGAGGGCCCGCTCAACGATCCCACGCGCAACTACCAGCGCAACGCTGCCGGCCAGGTCATCCGCAACGCCAACGGCACGCCCGTCCTGATTTTCCCCACCACCAACGCCCTCGCCGTCTCGCAGCTCACTTTTCTCGCCCGCGCCGGCCAGGCCGAAAAAGAATACCTCCGTCTCTTCCCCAGTCTCAACGCGAGCTTCAACCTCCGCGAAAATCTCATCGCTCGCGCCGCCTATTACACCTCCGTCGGCCGCCCAAATTTTAACCAATACTCCGGCGGCGTCACCCTCCCCGATCCCGACGCCGCTCCCTCCAATACCAACCGCATCACCGTCAACAACGCCGCCATCAAGGCGTGGAGCGCGCAGACCGTAAAGGTGCGCCTCGAATATTATTTCGAGGGCGTGGGCCAGCTCTCGGTCGGCGCGTTTCAGCGCGAATTCGAAAATTTCTTCGGCGCCTCCGTCTTCCCCGCCACCCCGGAATTCCTGTCCTTCTACGGGCTCGATGCCGCGACCTACGGCCGCTTCGACGTCTCCACCCAGACCAACGTGCCCGGCACCGTCCGCATGAGCGGCCTCGAGTTCGACTACAAACAAGCACTCACTTTTTTACCACCGTGGGCGCGTGGCCTGCAGGTCTTCGCCAACGCCAGCGCCCTCCGCGCCACCGGCGACGACTCCGCTGACTTCGCCGGCTTCGTCCCCCGAACCTACAACTGGGGCCTCAGCCTCACCCGCGCGAAATTCAATCTTCGCGCCAACTGGAACTACCGCGGCCTCAACCGCCAAGCCCCGCTCACCGGACGCAGTATCCAAGCCGGCACGTACACGTGGGGGGCCAAACAACTCTTCCTCGATCTCCAGGGTGAGCTTCTCCTCCGCCGGGGCTTCGCGCTCTTCGTCAATTTCCGCAACGTCGGCGATGCCACCAACGACACCGGCATCTACGGCCCGGGCACGCCCGAGCACGCCCAGTTCCGCCAGCGCACCACCTACGGCTCACTCTGGTCCTGCGGCATCAAGGGCTCATTCTGAGTTCGGCCCTCACGGGCGCATCTCCCGATTGCCGGTGGACCTGCGTCTGTCTGCAAAGAAAGAGGGAGTGACTTCAGTCGCTCCGCTTTCCTTGCATGGACGGCAGTCCCTACCCATTTTTTTTGGAACCGACAACCTGGGTTGCGTCCAGCCCTCACCGATACAGCAAAAACTCCGCCCGCAACCGCGCAAACTCCGCCAGCCCCGTCTCCCACCGCGTCGCGATCACCGCGTAGCCTTCCCCCCGCTCAAACGCCTCCCGCACCGTCGACGTACCCATGACTTTGTCGAAGTAGTCCGCGTGCAACGCGAGCTTCGCACCGTAAATCCGCCGCACGACCTCCAATATCGCGAGCACCACCGTCACCGCTCGAAATTTTTCGCGGTCCGTCACGTGCAGCTGACATCCGCCGCAGCGTTCTCCAGCCCACTTCGAAAACGTGGGCGTGAACCAAGTCTCTCGAAACGTCGCGCCCGCCAGCCGCAACGCATTCAGCTCGCGCGTCAGCACGTATCCGTCGATCCACGGCGCCCCGAAAAACTCAAACGGCCTCGTCGTGCCGCGTCCCTCCGATAGATTCGTACCTTCGAGCAAAACCTGCCCCGGATAAACCGTCGCCGTATCCGGTGTCGGCATATTCGGCGACGGCACAACCCACGCCAGCCCCGTCGTGTCATACCAATCACTCCGCCGCCAATCGTCCATCGCCACCACGGTGAGCGCTACTGGTTTTTCTAAAAATCTCGCATTGAACAACCGCGCCAGTTCGCCCGCCGTCATCCCGTGCCGCAACGGCACCGGATAAAGCCCGATAAATGAACTGTGCGCCGGATACTCCAAAATCGGCCCCTCCATCACCACTCCGCCAATCGGATTCGGCCGGTCCAACACGACAAACGGAATCCCCGCTTCCGCCGCCGCCCGCATCGCATACGCCATCGTCGCGACATACGTGTAGACGCGCGTGCCGACGTCCTGCAGGTCAAACACGAGCACATCCACGCCACGCAGCATCGTCGATTCGACGGTCTTCCCCGTGTGCTGCGTGTCGAACGCCCGCATCATCGCGTCGATGTTTTCGAGCGGCTGCGTCGGCAGCTTAAGCGCCTGCCCGTAGAGTGAAAATACGGGTAATCCCAAGTGCGCATCCTGATAAAAATCCACAAACTCCCCCGCCTGTGCATTGCCCCGCACCCCGTGCTCCGGCCCGTACAGTGCGACGAGCTTCACGTCCGGATGCGCGCGAAATCGTTCGATGATGCTCACCAGCGCACCGTCGACTCCAGTGGGATTTGTGATGAGCCCCACGTGTTTTCCGCGCAAGAGCCCGATCTGCTTTTCGAAGAGGACGTCGACGCCGAGTTTCATGGTAAAATCCTCACAGGACTCCCCCCCGAGGTAAATCCTTTGCTCAGACTCATCCAATGTAGCGGCGAGCGCCAGCAAGCCGAGGCCAGCACCCCTCTCATCCGATGTAGCGGCGAGCGCCAGCAAGCCGAAACCAACGCCCGTCTCGTCCGATGTAGCGGCGAGCGCCAGCAAGCCGAAACCATCACCCATCTCGTCCGATGTAGCGGCGAGCGCCAGCGAGCCGAAACCAACGCCCGTCTCGTCCGATGTAGCGGCGAGCGCCAGCAAGCCGAAACCAGCGCCCCTCTCGTCCGATGTAGCGGCGAGCGCCAGCGAGCCGAAACCAGCACCCGTCTCCGCCGCGATGACCGCACTGCCCTCCGCACCCCAGCACCGTGCAACGAAACCACCCACGCGGAGCCGTGCCCAGCGTCCGGATACATGACGAGCCCGCCTCACGCCTTAGCACCTCACTCCTTGGCACCTCACAGCTTGCCGCCTCACAGCTTGCCGCCACCCCGCAGGCGGCATTGTCTCAGCTCATGACATCACTCACTCCCGCGCCCGCGCGCACCACCATCCGCTGGGGCATCCTCGGTTGCGGCGATGTCACCGAAGTGAAGAGCGGCCCCGGTTTCCAAAAAGCCCGCGACTCCCAGCTCGTCGCCGTCATGCGCCGCAACGGTGCCCTCGCCGCTGACTACGCCCGACGCCACGGCGTCCCTCGCTCCTACGACGACGCCCGCGCGCTCGTGAACGACCCCACCGTCGATGCCGTCTACGTCGCCACTCCGCCTGGTGCCCATCTCGAAGGTGCCCTGCTCGCCGCGGCTGCCGGCAAACCGTGCTACGTCGAAAAACCCATGGCCCGCCACACGGCCGAGTGCGCGGCCATGATCGCCGCCTTCGCCGCCGCGCACCAAAAACTCTTCGTCGCCTACTACCGCCGCGCCATGCCGCGCTTCGAAAAAGTCCGCGCCCTCCTCGAGGGTCGCGCCATCGGCCAGCTCACAGGCGTCAACTACCGCTACGCCACGCCCATTCCCGCCAACGCTGATCCCGCACACCACGCGTGGCGCGTCTCCGCTGCCAACGCCGGTGGCGGACTGTTTCTCGATCTCGGCTCGCACCTCCTCGACTTCCTCGACCACTGCCTCGGTCCCTTGCAAGACGTTCACGGTCGCGCCGCCCGCCTCGCCACCGCCGCAGATGTCGAAGACACCGTAGCGATGACGTTCCGCACCGCCACCGGCGCACTCGGCTCCGCGTCGTGGAATTTCTCCACCACGGCAAAAGAAGACACCCTGGAATTTTTCGGCACCGCGGGTCGCCTCGCCTTCAACATCTTCAACGCCGGGCCCATTTACCTCGAAACCGCCGCCGGCAGCGAGCAGTTCGCCATCCCCAATCCCGATCACGTCGCGCAGCCGCTGATCCAGCTCATCGTCGACGATCTCCTTGGCCGCGGCACCTGTCCGAGCACCGGCGAGTCCGCCCGCCGCACCAGCGCCGTGATGGACCACGTCCTCGAAGGCTACTACGGCGGTCGCACCGATGCGTTTTGGCTGCGTCCCGCGACGTGGCCCGGACGTAGCTCCACTCATGCCCAACAGTAAACTCGGCGCACTCGTCGCCTTCATCGCCGTCAGCTTCCTAGCCGCTGCCCTCGGCAGCGCCGCCACGACCAGCGCCATCACCACCTGGTATCCGACGATTATTAAACCGTCGTGGAATCCGCCCAACGGGGTCTTCGCTCCCGTTTGGACCACGCTCTACTTACTCATGTCCATCGCTGCGTGGCGCGCATGGCGCGCGGCCGCCACCCCCACTGAGGCTACGAAAACACTCTGGCTTTACGGCGCCCAGCTCATTCTCAACGCCCTCTGGTCCGTCCTTTTTTTCACCCTCCACCGCCCCGACCTCGCGCTGATTGAAATCATTTTATTCCTCGCCTTGCTCATCACGCTCCAGGTGCGCTTCGCCCGCACTGATCGCCTCGCTGCCCTCCTCTGGTCGCCCTACCTCGCGTGGGTCAGCTTCGCGACCTTTCTCAACGGCACGATCTGGTGGCTCAATCGCTAGTCGCGAACATTCATCACTCAGTAAAGCCAAGGCCTGAGTCCCCAAGGACACCACGCCCAGAAGCAGAGATCCTGGATCACCCCTTCGCCTTCCCATGAGCAAACTCCTCGGCAAACGCGCCCTCGTCACCGCCGGTGCCCAAGGCATCGGGCTCGCCATCAGCTCGCACCTACTCCGCGCCGGTTGCGATGTCTTCGTGCACTACCGCAGCAGCGCCGACGGTGCGCGCAATCTCGCCGCCGAGGCCACTCAGCTCGGCCGCCGCTTCGCCAGCGCCAGCGCCGATCTCACTACGACCGAGGCGAGCAACGCCCTCGTCACCCAAGCCGTCACCTTCCTCGGCGGCCTCGACGTGCTCATCAACAACGCGGGCTCTCTCATCGGTCGCCGCACCCTCCTGGAGGCCGATGACAGATTCTGGTCCGACGTGATCTCTCTCAACGTCGGCAGTGTGCGCCGCGTCACCCGCGCTGCTGCCCCTCATCTCATCGCCGCGGCGCAGACCGGCGGCGGTGCCAGCATCGTTAACCTTTCCTCACTCGCCGGTCGCAAAGGCGGTCACAGCGGCTCCCTCGCCTACTCCACCGCGAAGGGCGCCGTGCTGACCTTCACCCGCTCCCTCGCCAGCGAACTCGGACCGCACGGTGTGCGCGTCAACGCGCTCGCCCCCGGCCTCATTCTCGGTACCAGCTTTCACACGACACACACCACCGCCGAATCAGTCCGCGCAACCGTCGCCGGCATCCCACTCGGCCGCGGCGGCAGCGCTGATGACGTGGCCCGCGCCGCGGTGTTCCTCGCCGGCGAATTCGACGGCTTCATCACGGGCGCAACGCTCGACATCAACGGCGGCGTCTACGGTAGCTAAACGTCGCCCACCAGCCGCGCGCTTGTCGGGTTCACCGGGGCCTCGTCCGGCCCCGGCGAGGCCCTCGCCTCCCCCGGTTCATTTCGTCATGAGCAGCGTCATTCCTTTGTACATATACGTCGCCGGCGTCACCTCACCCGACTTGCGGGCGCCGTCAAGTAGTCGGCGGTAGGAGCCCGCTTGCGGGCGATGGAAGACGGCTACGACTCCGGTCTCGCTCAATCGCCCGCCAGCGGGCTCCTACCTTCTGAACCGATACGCTCGAGCGACGCCCATTGAGCCGCGCTACCTCAGGCGAAGCTACCACCCTGGGTGAGGCCGAGCTCGTGGCGACGCCGCTTGCGGTCGGCAGCAGCAGCGCGCACGTAGCCGCTGCGGCGGTGCTCGGCGAGCGGGTCGGCCGGGAGCTGGTTCGCCTGGCGCCACGCGGCGAGCGCCGGCGCCACGTCGGTGAAGAACGCGTGCTTCAAAATCAACTCAGCATCGACGACGTTGTTGCTCGCTTGGGCGCGGCGGAGAGCGTCGTGATCAACGAGGGCAGCCTTCGCGTAGAGTTCCTGCGCCATCACGACCGTCTGGATGGTCGCCTCGATCTTGGGTTTCTCGTTGTGACATTGGTCGATCATGTAGGCGATCTTCGGCATCCGACCGCGATCAGCAGCGAAGAAGTGGATCTCGTGAAAAATCCGGAAAACCTGATACGGATCGATCGAGCCGAGAGTCAGATCGTCGTCGGCGTAACGGCGGTCGTTAAAGTGGAAGCCGCCCAGCATGTCTTCGTCCAGGAGCCAGGCCACGATCTGCTCGATGTTCTGGGCGTTGTAGTGGTGGCCGGTGTCGACGAGGACTTTCGCGCGTGGGCCGGCCTTCTTCGCCAGCAGCAGCGCCATGCCCCAGTCCGCGATATCGGTGGCGTAAAAAGCGGGTTCGAAGGGTTTGTATTCCACGAGCATCGTCTGCTTCGGCCCCAACTCGGCGTGCAGTGCGCGCAGGGATTCTTCAAAAGATTGTTTCCGCGCACGGATGCTGCCTTGGCCCGGATAGTTCGTACCGTCAGCAAACCACAGCGAGAGACAATCGCTGCCGACCGCTTTCCCGATGGCCACGGAGTCGACGCAATGCTGGAGCGCGGCAGCGCGAACGATCGGGTCGTTGTTACCGAAAGAACCCCATTTGTAGCACTGATCCTGGAAGAGATTGGGATTGATGGCCCCGATCTTCACGCCGTGTTTGCGCGCGAGGCGGGCAACCGCTTTCGGGTCCTCACCAAGCTTGAAGTCCCACAACACGTGAACGGCCACCGTCGGGCAACAACCGGTGAGCGCATGGACGTGGCCCGCGTCGGCGAGCTTGTCGTTCATATCGATGGCGGCGGCGTCCTGGAAAAATTTTCCAAAGCGCGTGCCCGTGTCGGCAAAGCCCCACGAGGGCGTTTCGATGAGGAAGGTTTCAAGAGCGGCGCGGGCGCGGCGGAGTTGAGCAGGAGTCATGGTCGGGAGGTGAACGATAAGGAGGTGTGCGTGATCACGAGGTGTGCGTGGAGAGGAGCAGATTGTCAGGCGTGAAACAGAACTGACCGTTCGGCCTCGACTAAAACGCCCTCACCGTTTGTCACGTATTACGTGACAAATGGCCTTGGCTGCGCGACCTGTCGATTCCATGGTTCGTCGCATGAGCATCTTGCTCCCGCCACCCCAGCTACCCGCGCCACTCGCAATTCCCCTCGAACTCGCCCTCTCCCTCGCGGAGGCTGCGGTGGCATCGATCAGACAGAGCATCAAACGGACGGCACGCGAACGCCGTCCACGGCGCGGGCTCACGATCAAACCAGGGGCCGCCACGCCCCTGTGGAACGAACTCGCCGCCGCCGTTCGCGTCCAGCTTGGCCGCCGCGGCGAAAAAACTAAACTAGCCCGCGTGCTCGGCTTGCCCCGACAGCGCGTGCACGAGTTTCTCCGCGAGCGCAACGCCCTGCCCGACGCCGAACGCACGCTGTTGTTGCTCGTCTGGCTGCAAGCGCGCCGTGAGGGCCGCGACTTGGCCTAAGACCAGCGGAACGAAAATCACAATCGCACCGCGCATTTGTCACGGAATACGTGACAAGTTTCCAAGGGCGTGCGTCACGCCTCCAAGGCGACGACGGCTTGGTCGCACGAAGTTTGTCACGTAATACGTGACAAGTTTCCAGGGGCGTGCGTCACGCCTCCAAGGCGACGACGGCTTGGTCGCACGAAACTTGTCACGTAATACGTGACAAGTTTCCGTCGGGGGGGGGCTGCGGTCGCGTTTCGCGCGGAAACACACGGGGCATCGCGTTAGGTCGCGTTTGCGCGTGATGGAGCGGGCACTCCGAATTTCGCAGACCAGGGAGTGAGCGCGTCGATGATGCAGGGATAGAGTTCGACGCCGTGGGCGAGCTGCTCAGCGCGGCGGCGCAGTCCATTTTCTCCGGGGAGGCGGACGCGCTCGACGCCGGGCCGCGGCGGCGTGGCACGGCAAGCGGCCGCGAGGTGCTCAGTTTGTCGGCGGAACTCCTCTTCTCCGCCGAAGAGCGCGGGCGAGAGCACTTGGAGAAACACACTCGCACCCCAACCTTCCTTGGGATCGGCGCGGCCGTGACCGGCGAGCGCGCCCGTCAGCGTTTCAACGAGGAGCGCAAATGCATAACCCTTGTGCCCGTGATCCACGCCGCCCATCGGGAGCAGCGCGCCAGGCGGAGTCGCGGAGAGCACGGCTGGATCGTTGGTCGGTTCGCCGCTGGCATCGAGCGCCCACGGACCAGGATATTTTTTATTTTCGGAGCGGAGGCGGTTGGTCAGTGCGTTCGTGGTGATCGACACCGAGACGTCCAGCATCACGGGATCTCCCGCCGTGGGCCACGCGGCAGCGATGGGATTCGGCGTGTAGATACCCACGCGTCCGCCGTGGGGCGCGACACTGGCGACGGCGGGATCGGAACACGACAGGAGCGCCATCAAGCCTTGGTCGGTGACGCGTTGGAGGTAAGCGGAAAGGCAAGCAATGTGATGACTGCGGCGGATGACGACGGTGCAGGTGCCGTTAATTTTGGCGCGAGCGATGGCGAGATCGAGGGCCCGCACGACGAGCCAAGGCCCGGGAAGGCGCTGGCCGTCCCACGTAATCGCAGCGGGCCAATCGGCGATGACGCGGGGCTCGCCGGTCTTTGTCATCGCGCCTTTTTCGAGCTCGGCGAGGTAAGGCGCGAGGAGGGCGAGGCCGTGCGTGGTGTGGCCGAGGAGGTCGCCCTCGGTGAGAATCTCGGCGACGACGGTCGCTTTGTCGGCGGCGAGTCCAGCGCGAGTGAGGAGCGCGGTGGCGTAGGCGATGAGTGCGGGGGCTGAGTGGCGCGCGGGCATGGGCCGGAGCAAAGGACAGAAGAGAAAAACTCTCCAGCCTTTCGGAGAGCGAGTGAGCAAGAGTCGGCGAATCGTCGCGACGGCGGCACCGCGGCCGCGCGGATAGAAACGGCCGGAATTTGCCATCTCGACCCCGGGTGTATCTCGACCCCGGGCTCGGCGGGCTGGGCAATCCCCCTGAAGCTCCCGGAGGGATCGCTACGCCGCCACGCTCCTCGCGATGACCAATATAAATGCATTACCCCGCGTTCAACCAAGGCGGCGCGCCTTGGTCCAGTTCCCGCGCTGACGACGGCCTGCTCAGAGGTCGAACGTCGTAGTGAAGATGAACTGGCGGGGATCGATGATGCGATACGAGTAGAACTTGCCGTCGGGATTGATCGCGACGCCTTGCAGATGCCCGCTCTCAGTGGCGTTGCGGATGTTCAACTGGAAGCGGGTCCTGATTTTGTTGCTGAAGAATCGCGCATTGTAACCGAGGTTGAGATCCACGTTGCCCACCGGCTGATCGTAAAAGGGCTTGAGGCGGTCGAGCTTGCGCACCACGCCGTCAGCGTCCGGCGCACCGGCGAGATAACCGATGGCACCGCGACTCGACCAACCGTAAGAACCGCCGATCGACGCGTTCTTTAACCAAGGGTGATCGCCGGCTAGGCCAGTGAGGCCCGCGAGTTGAAAGTTGGTGATCGCGCGGAAACGATACTCTCTCGTCTGCGGCTTCTTCTTGCCCTGCGAGGTGATCGCAAGGTTCAGCGGCGTCTGGACGTTGGTATTAAAGTAATTCACTGGCTGGCCGTTGCTGCCTGTCGGCGTGGTCCACCACAGATCGCCTGCGCCCACCAGTTGTGAACCGTCGGGCAGACGATCCGTCGGCACGCGCACCGTCGTCCAGAAAGGCAGGCGCTCGTTGATGAACTCCTGCATGAAGAGCGAGATGTTGGAGTCGACGGCTTCCTGCTGGTTGCCCGTGACCTTGAGGGTCAGGTAGCGCGTGGGGTTGAACTGGAGCTCCAACTCCCAGCCGCGGGAAGCCGCGTCGCTGGCGTCGGCGATGCTCTTACCGGAGGCGCTGTTGATGTAGTCAGTGGTGTAACCGATCTGCTTCGCGGCGACCTCCTGCGCCTGCGCCAGAGTGCGGGTCGGGTTGATCTGCTGCGCCCAACTGGTGGCGAGATCGAAGAGGCCGAAGGTCAGGTTTTGACCCGAGTTATCGAAATCCATGGCGAGGGCGCGCGTCGCGATGACGCCGGTGCCGGCACGCGTGTTGACTTGCAGAGTCTCCTGATGGGTGACGCGGACGGCGAACGTGTTGTCGAACATGGCCAGACTGAAACCATATTCCTTCGAGGTACCGGTGGGGTTCGGCAGTTCCTGCAGGTAAAGATTGTAAGCGGTGTCGGCCGGCTGGAAGGAGTCTGATTGGTTGTAGTGAAAATTAAAGCCGCGAAACGTCTGCGCCAAGAAACGGGTGACGCCGGCGCTCTCGTTGGACGCACGATTGATGAAGTCCAAGCCACGGAATGGTTTCACGACGACGCCCTGGGTCTTCGTATCGCCGAACCGCCAGCGTTTATTGAGGCCGAAATTGGAGAGGTTGGCCTCGTCGAGGAACCCGGCGTTGAGTGGCGTGCCTAAGCTGTCCTGAGTGTTTACGCGATCCCTGCGCTGGCCGAAGGTCGTCACGACCTGATCGTTCAGGAAGTAGCTCTGCAGGCTGCCGCCGGTGGTGCGGATTTTTTTCTTCTGCTGGCCGAGGGCGAAGTAAACCTCCTGGATGGTGACAGGTTCATTGAGGTTGTAGGCGGTGGAGGTGGCACCGACGTAGGAAGCTTTGAATGCGCCGTTATAGGTGAGCGGACCGGAGTTCGCGTATTCGACCCCGCCACCCTTGGTGTTGCCCATGTAGTAGAGGGGATACATGAGGGCGCCGTTGTTGTTGGCGAGGCTCGTGGTCGGGGTGAGGTTCGCGAGGCCGGGCTGATAATTCACATTGTCCGTCACCGTGTCGTGATAGCGGAGGTTGCTCGGCGCGGCGATGCGCAGGCTGTATTCACCATAGCCGTTCGCCCGGTGGAGACCGAGCCATTTGAGCAGGCTCTTCTCCTGGCGCAGGTCGAGCTGGTAGGCGAGCTGGGCGCGGTAGCTGTCGTTGAAGACTGGTTTCTTGAAGACCTGCGGATTGACGCCGCCGATAAAGGGCCGGAGGAAGTAGGGATTGGCGCGGCCGTCGGGGAGGCGTTCGTTGACGTCGATGTTCACCGTGGTGCCGACGCCGTCGAGCTGGCCGATGAACTGACGGCGGTAATCGTTTTGATCTTCGCGGCGCCACGCGGCGTTCAAGTCGAGGCGTTGGCGCTGGGTGCTAAAAATGCTTTGGTCCAGACTGACGTTGGCGATCGTGGCGTGCTGTATCTGGTAACCGGATGCGGCCAGATTGATTTCGGTCCAGTCGTAGAACGCCTTGTTGGTGGAACCGGACACGCGGTAGAGCGGGCCGGCGGCGACTTCTCCGCTCGGCGAAAGCATGCGCTGCGTCGCCGTGAGCCCGAGCGCCGGATTGAGCGGATTCGCTGCCTTCGTGATCAGCTCGATTTTACCGTTATCGATAAATGTCAGAATGCGGGTATTCCCAAAGCCGTCGGCGAGACCGAGCTGGGCGAGGGTTGCGGCATTCGGGGCGACGAATTTCTGGCCGTTGAGCGTCGCCGTGAACGTGAGCGGATCCCACGTGGGGCTGCCGCGTGATTTCCAAAGGGAAACGGTGTCGCGAGGAGCGACGGAGTTGGCCCGCTGGGCAAACTGGTTGAAGGCCTCAAACGAGGCGTTGATCGTCGTCTTTGAGAATGGCTTGAAGGTGATCGCGTATTGCTGGCGGTTGGTGCGGTCCACCGAGGGCTTCCGCACGTAACCGGTTTCGTTGTAGACCCCCGAAAAACGGAAGGCCAATTTATTGCGGATGAGCGGACGATTGATGTCCACACTGGCGCGGTAGCCGCCGTAGCTGTCGAAGCGGGTCTGCAAACTGGTCGTCTCGCGGTTCACATTGCCGCGACTCGTGACGAGATTAACCGCGCCGCCGGCATCGCCGAGACCGGCGAGGCTGGAATTCGAACCACGGGAAATTTCCACGGCATCGATATTGTAGGTATCGATCGGGATCGTGCTGCTGGAGGTGAAGCCGTTGGACACGATGTTAGCGGAGCTGAGACCGCGCATGCGATTGGCGCCGGTGGGATTGCCAGCGACATTATCCCAGACGCCTTCGCCGCGACCGTCGTTGGTCAGGTCCGTAAACTGCGCGGTGCCCTCGGTGCCGACCTCGTAGAGAAAGATGTCGTTAATATCGAGGGCGGCGGTGTCCATCAGTTGCTGCTTGGTCACGACCGAGATGGAGCCAGCGAGATCCTCGAGCGGGGA
This sequence comes from Opitutus sp. GAS368, assembly GCA_945874455.1. Taxonomy (GTDB): domain Bacteria; phylum Verrucomicrobiota; class Verrucomicrobiia; order Opitutales; family Opitutaceae; genus GAS368. The sequence continues at coordinate 54,370 of CAMCHO010000003.1, forward strand.
ATTGAGGCGGGTGCCCGAGAGGGTGTTGGCGGCGGCGTAGCCCTTATCGCTGCCAGCGGAGACTTCGAATGGGGAAAGGGCGACGACTTCACCCGAGGCTGAGGACGTGCCGGACGCGGCCGCGACGGCGGCGGAGGTCTTGGCTTCGTCGGCGCGCTGAGCGGCGAGTTCGTCGGCGTCGAGCTTACCATTCTTATTCTTATCGTATTTCGCGAGCGCCTTGGCCTCAGCCGAGGCCGATGCGGGCAGCGTTTGGGCTTGGGTAGACCCGAGCGCGAGCAGAGCCGACGCGAGCGGGAGGAAACGGCGCGAAGCGCGGGAACGGGCGGTGTTACGATACATGGGAAAAGGTCGGGGTGAAGAAGGTAGCTTGCGTGCGGCAGTCCGTGGGGTAGCGCAGCATCAAGCTGTGGATTTACAAACGCTTCCGCACCCGCCGCGAAGAAGCAACGGCAGGTTAGTTCTGACAGTCCGTCATTGGACGGGATGGCTCAGCGCAGAGCTGCTCAGGCGAGTGGGATGTTTGCGCGGGTCCGAGCGACGCCGAGACGAAGGCGGAGCACCACCTTCTAGCAAACAATCGCGGCGCGGAGCCGGCCATCGCGCAGGAGAACGTGGCCGAGATTGGCGGGGCGTCCGCAGCCGATGGCACCAGCCGGAGGACGGCGCGGAACTGTTCCCGATATCGGAACTGTTCGCGCCGCCGGTCACCAGCGCTCGGCAGGCGTCAGAAATAGCGTAAGCCGGAGGTGCGCGCTCCGAGCCAAGAGGGCGACGGCCTAATACCGTCGGAGGCCCCGCGCGCGCTGGCGAAGCTGCGCCCGACGGACACGCGCTCGTCGAGGAAGGCGAGGACGAGACCCGCGGGAAGGGCCAGCGCCGCGCAGAGGCGCGCGGGGCGGATTCACTACGGGCGGGGGTGCCATGGGTGACGCGCGTGGGCGGGGCGCTGACGGAGACGAAATCACTCAGTCTGCTTTTCTCGCCGCCAGCGGGCGCATCGCCAGCGCGCCGGCTCCCAGCAGAACCGCGCCGACGCAGGCAAGCACGAACCAATCACCGTATTGGACATAGACACTCGCCCGACCGATCCAGCGTTTGTCGCGCGTGACCGTCACGGTGCGGGTGCCGCGGAAATAAATGCTGCCCGCGTCGTTCGTGACCACGGAGCGCACGCCGCCAAATTCGTCGATCCACCCGCTCCAGCCGCCGTTGCCGCAGCGCACTACGGGGCGACGCGTCTCGACCGCGCGAAGCACCGCGTGCGCAGCGTGTTGGTAGGCTGCCCCACCCTCACCATACCAAGCGCTATTCGTCAGCACCGCGAGCACCTCGGCGCCGGAGCGCACGCTGCCACGCGCGAGCTGGGGAAAAATATCCTCGTAGCAAATAAGCGGGCCGAACACGGCCGGATTTTCCTTCAACGGCATCACCAAGGGCGCCGCCTCCAGGCCGCGCTCAAAATCGCCGCCGATCGGCACAAACTTCGAGAGCCAACCAAAGATCGGCCGCAGCGGCACAAATTCTCCGAAGGGCACCAGCTGGCGCTTCGCGTAAAACTCCTTCTGCACACCACCAGCGGGAGTGACGAGCAGCGCGCCGTTGAACCAGCGCTCGTTCGCCGCACCGGGATTTTCAATCACGACCGAGCCCAACAGCAACGGCGTGTGGGCGCGCGCGGCGAGCGAGTCCGCAAAAGCCTGCGCGCTCGCATCACCGCGCACGGCAAACGGCGTGCTCGCTTCGGGCCACAGGATGAGATCGGGGCGGGTTTCGCCGGCCTTGAGCGTAGTGCTCTCCAGAATATCGAGGATACCCTGCGCTTTGGCCTGATCCCATTTCACCTCCTGCGGGATGTAGGGCTGCACAAAAGAAATGCGCCCCAACGGCACGCTGTAGCGCTGGCGGTTAAACATTTCCTGCACCTGCACGCTCACGCAGAGCATCAGCAGAAATAGTCCAAACATGAACTCAGGTCGACGGAGATTCCAGCCGGTTTGACGTTCGATGAAGAGACTGTGCGCCATGGCCGCGAAGCCGAGGTTCATCGCGACGAGCACGAACGACACCCCGTAGCCGCCCGTAAACGCCGCGATCTGCAAAATACTCGCGCGCTCCCATTGGCTCGCAGAGAGCGGCAGCCACGGAAACCCGCCGAGCAGCCACGTGCGCGACCACTCGATCAGCACCCACGTGCCGGCGAGTCCGACCAGCCCGACCAAGCGCGTGAGCGTTGGCCGACCCACCATGCGCGGCATCGTCCACCATGCCGCCAAATACCACGTGCCGATCCACGCTCCGACAAAAGGCCCCAGTAACAGCAGCCCACCCCACGTCACGTGATGGAGCCACCCGAGAATAATCGTCCACGCAACCGCCTGCGCAGCGAACATCGTCCACGCGAAAAGCTTCAACCGCGGCTTCGTGTAGGCCCAGAAAACACCCGGAATGAGCATCGCGTAAGCGAACTCCGGCGTGTGAAACGGCGGAAACGATACGACCGCCAGCACCACCGTGAGCACGGCCACGGACACCGCACTCACGTAGTCGGCGTGACGTTGGAAGAACGACGGATTGGAGTCGTAGGGATCGGGCGACGAAGAGACTAAAACGGGTGCGGTCACGAAGAGAGGAGCCTGCTGGCAAGCGATGGTTTAGCGGTTCGAAACCACCATGAAATGCGCAAATCCTGAGTCTCCCGCAAGCAGGCTCCTAGGTCGGGCAACGCTTCCCGGAAGCCGGTGGGGGCCCTCACGCCCCGTGACAGGCCTTGTATTTCTTGCCGCTGCCGCAGGGGCACGGTTCGTTGCGGCCGACCTTCGGCGTTTCGCGGCGGATCGTGACTTTCGGCAGCACAATTTCCGGCTCAGGCGTCGAGGCAGGCACCTCGGCCGGGCCGCTGCTCGTCACCATCGTGCTCGTCTCGAAGCGCGGTGCCGCCGACGCAGCAGGTGCATCGTTGGGCCCAACCGCGCGGGCCGTGCGGCTCAACAAGGAGAGCATGTGCTCGAAGGACTCGAGGTTCGACGCACTGCGGAACAGGCCAGTGCAGATTTGCAGCCGCACATTCGTCATCAGCTCCTCGAAATATTTGTAGGCTTCACCTTTGTATTCCACCAGCGGGTCCTTCTGGCCGTAGCTGCGCAGACCGATGCTCTTGCGGAGATCCTCCATCTCGGTGAGGTGCTCCTGCCAATGGTGGTCGATCGCATTGATGACCACATACCGCTCCAGTGAGCCGAGCGCCTCGGGAATCTCAACCGACTCCTTCACCGCGTAGGCCTGCTTGATCCGCTCGAGCAGTTTCGCCGTGATGGGCTCGGGTTTGTCGCCTTTGACGTCGTCCAACGAAACTCCAATCGGGAAATGTGAATTCAGCCACACGACGAGGCTCTCCAGCGCGGTCTGCGTGGCACCAAACTTCTCGCGGAAGCCGGCGGTTTCGAGCCGGTTCATCAACTCTTCTTCGATCTGCTCGAAGATGATGTCCTTCGGGCGGTCGGAGTGGATCGCCCCGTTGCGAATGCCATAGATCACCTCGCGCTGCTGGTTGAGCACGTCGTCGTATTGGAGCAGGCGTTTGCGCTGCGTGTAATTCTGCTGCTCGACTTTTTTCTGCGCACTCTCGATCGAGCGGTTAAGCCAAGGATGCTCCAGCTCCTCGCCCTCCTGCATGGAGCCTTCCATGAGTTTTGACGCCAGATTTCCCTGCAAGAACAGGCGCATCAGATCGTCTTCGAGCGAGAGGTAAAACTTGGTGAGACCGGGGTCGCCCTGCCGTGAGCAACGGCCGCGAAGCTGACGATCAATCCGGCGGGATTCGTGGCGCTCGGTGCCGATAACGTAGAGGCCGCCGAGTTCGCGGACGCCCTCGCCGAGCTTGATGTCGGTGCCGCGCCCCGCCATGTTGGTGGCGATGGTGACGCCGCCACGCTGGCCGGCACGCGAGATGATCTCGGCCTCCTGCTGGTGATACTTGGCGTTGAGGACGGTGTGGATCACGCCCGTGCGCTTGAGCATGCGGGAGAGAAACTCGGAGGACTCGACTGTGACCGTGCCGACGAGCACGGGCTGACCGCGCTTGTGCGCTTCCTCGATTTCCTTGACGACGGCCGTGTATTTATCGCGGCGGGTTTTGAAGATACAGTCGTTGCGATCGATGCGGATGCCGGGACGGTTCGTCGGCACCACTTGCACGCCGAGGCGGTAGATATCCTTGAACTCCATCGCCTCGGTTTCAGCGGTGCCGGTCATGCCGGCGAGTTTTTCGTAGAGGCGGAAATAGTTTTGGATCGTGATTGTGGCATAGGTCCGCGTCTCGCGTTCGATCGTAACATTTTCTTTGGCCTCGACCGCTTGATGCAGTCCGTCCGACCAGCGGCGACCGGGCATGACGCGGCCCGTGTTTTCATCGACGATCATGACCTTGCCCTCTTGGACGACGTATTCGACGTCGCGTTCGTAGAGCGAATAGGCGCGCAGGAGTTGCGAGATGGCGTGGATGTCCTCCGAAATGGCGGCGTAGCGATTCTGCGCGGCGAGTTTCTTCTCTTCGCGCGCTTCAGGCGCGATGGCGGCGGCTTTCTCGATGTCGCTGAACTCGGTCGCGAGATCGGGCAACATGAACGCATCCGGGTTGTCGGGACGCAGCTTCGTGCGACCGAGCTGCGTGAGGTCAGCCTGGTGCTGGCGCTCGTCGATGACGTAGAGGAGCTCTTCCTTCAGCTTGTAGAGCTCGTCTTTGTTGAGGTCGGAATTGAGATCGGTCTCGGTCTTGTCGAGGAGCTTCCGCCACGCGCCATTTTCCATCAGGCGGAGGAGTTGTTTGTTCTTCGGGTGACCCATTTTCACCTGCAACATCTTCTGAGCGGCGAGCGCTTTGTCGTCGTCAGTGGGACCGGTGTGGCCGAGCACGGCCTTGGCCGCAGCGCGCTCCGTCGCGGACGCGCCGGCGTTCTTCAGAAGCGTTTCGGCCGCCGCGCGCTGATCGCCGGTAGGGGCGGGCCTCTCAAGCAGTTCCTTCGCCTCGGTAATGATCTTGATGCAAAGGCGCGTCTGATCGTTGACGAGCTGATCGACCGGCGGAAGCAGGCGTGTAAACGGCTGCTCACGCTCGATGGGCGCGGGTCCAGAAATGATCAGCGGCGTGCGGGCCTCATCGACGAGGATCGAGTCGATTTCATCGACGATGCAGAACCAGTAATCACGCTGCACCTGGTCTTCCTTGCGCGTCGCCATGCCGTTGTCGCGGAGGTAGTCGAAGCCGAACTCGCTCGCGGTGCCGTAAGTAATGTCGCGGCAATACATATCCCGCCTGAGATCCGGCGCCATTTGTTGCTGGATACAGCCCACGGTCACTCCGAGAAAATTGTAGACGTGGCCCATCCACTCGGAGTCGCGGCGGGCGAGGTAGTCGTTGACGGTGACGAGCTGGGTATTCTGGCCGGTCAGGGAATTGAGGTAAAGGGGCAGCGTGGAGACGAGGGTCTTGCCCTCGCCGGTCGCCATTTCGGCGATCATGCCTTCGTGAATCGCCATACCGCCGATCAACTGGACGTCGAAATGAACCATGTCCCAGGACAGCTCGTGTTCGCAGACGAGAACCTTCCGCCCGCAAAGCCGGCGGGCGGCACTCTTCACCGCCGCGAAGGCCTCCGGGAGAACGTGCTCCAAGGCGGCGCGCTTATCAGTGGCCGCGGCGATCCGCACCCGGAATTCCTCCGTCTTCGCGCGCAGTTGCTCGTCAGTCAGCGCCTGATAGGACACCTCAATTTCATTGATGCGCGCGACGATGGGGCGGCACTTCTCAAGGAATTTTTTATAGTGCCGTCCGGAAAAGCGTTTAAGGAGAAACGAGAGCATGAATACTCAGCAACGTAGGCCGCGAAGGAGGCTTGGCAAATGCAGAATGGGGTCGGCAGGGGGACAAGTGAGCAGGAGCGCTGTCCGGTCTTCGACCGTCGCATCCCCAGGACAGAATTTCCGAGGGCTGGGAGGTGGGACGACCGATATTAGCGCCCTCCGCCAATTTCTGTAGACGACGTTTGCGCAGCGCCTCCGCTGCGAAATCTCGTGTGAGTAGGCTCTGTTCACACTCGCGTTTTGAAATACGCGATCGTGCGACCGAGGCCTTCTTCGAGCGAAACCTTGGGCTCCCAGCCACCGAGCACTTTCTGCGCGAGCGTGATGTCCGGACGGCGTTGTTTCGGATCGTCGGCGGGAAGCGGCTGGTGGACGATTTTAGATTTTCCACCGACGAGCTTCAGCGTCAGCTCGGCGAGCTCCCGCATCGTAAACTCACCGGGGTTTCCACAATTCATCGGCCCCACCGTCTCCGTCTGCGCCATGAAGCGCACGAAGCCTTCGATCAAATCGTCCACATAACAGAACGACCGCGTCTGCGAGCCGTCGCCGTAGATCGTGATATCCTGACCGCGGAGCGCCTGCACGATGAAGTTCGAGACGACGCGGCCGTCCGCTTCGTGCATGCGCGGGCCATAGGTGTTGAAAATACGAATGACGCGGATATCGACTTTGTTCTCGCGGTGGTAGTCGAAGAAGAGCGTCTCGGCACAGCGTTTTCCTTCGTCGTAGCAGGATCGTTTCCCGATCGGATTAACGTGCCCCCAATAACTCTCCGGCTGCGGGTGAATCTGCGGGTCGCCGTAAACTTCGCTCGTACTCGCCTGAAACACGCGCGCCTTCGTGCGCTTGGCGAGGCCGAGACAGTTGATGGCACCCATCACCGACGTCTTGATGGTTTTGATCGGGTTATATTGGTAATGCGGCGGTGATGCGGGGCAGGCGAGGTTGTAGATCTGGTCGACCTCATACTTGAACGGATCGATCACGTCATGGCGCACGAACTCGAAGTTCGCGTGCCCCATGAGATGAGCGATATTGAGCTTTCGGCCCGTGAAGAGATTGTCGAGCGCGACGACTTCGTGCCCATCCTTGAGCAGGCGTTCGCAGAGATGGGAACCGAGAAAGCCGGCGCCGCCGGTGACGAGAATACGCATGGGAACAAATAAAAGTGACCCTCAAAGTGAGCGGAAAAGGGAGCGGCTGGCGAGTATCAGATTTGGCGTTCGTGGGTTTGGAATGCGGCGATAAGACGACGGTCCGCCAACCGCGGCGCAGCGATCACGCAGTGAAACGGTCCTTCCCCCGGAGCCCACCATCACCGCCGCCCCCGACTGCGGCGACCTCCGCGCCGCCTTCACCTGCGATCACTGCCCCGACTGCGAACACGAATGCCTCACCATAGGTTCCTAAAAGTAGCGCGGCCTGTGAGCCCCTTACCACCAACGCTACCCACGCATCGAGGGGGGCGTTCCCCGCCGACACCACCTGCAACGAGTGCAAAGCGCAACGTCTACCCCCTTTGGGTTGGCCCAGAGGTCACGGTGTTTGGCTGCGTGAGCGCGCGTCTAAACTCGGTGCGCTGCTCTGTGAAAAAGAATTTCTTTAGGATTCTTTAGGAGAGTGTGATTGATGCGGGTTAGAAGCGCAGGAGGGTTTCGAGTTGGAAGCGTTTGGCGCCGGTGTCGGCGGGGTTGCCGGGCGGGCGGTGGGCGAGGTCGTTGAGGAAAAGGTTGGCAGAGAAGAGGAGGTAGTCGCGGGGCGAGTAGCTGGTGCGGAAGACGTGGCTGCGGGTGTTGGAGCCGTTGCCGGGGCCGCCGGCGAGGGAGGCGGGGTCGGTGTTCCAACCGGGCGGGACGGTGCGGTAGTAGGCAGCGTAGTCGCCCTCGAGCAGTTCTTCGAACCAGGCGTCGGCCTCGACGCGGACGTAGCGGTAGCCGAATTCCCATTGGCCGGCCGGGCCGGAGCGGCCGAGGGTGAGGGCGGCGGTCCAGGCGTCGCGTTGGGTGGAGGCGCCAGGGTTGTGGAGGAATTCGGCGCCGACGGTGACGGGAAATTTTCCGGGGTAGCCAGGGGCGTGGGCGAGGAGGTGGGTGACGGAGCCCTCGGCGAAAAACGGGCGGTAGCCGTGGACGAGCACGCCGGCGGCGGTGCGGGTGTTGCCGCGTGCATTGTTCGCGATGTTCGCCGCGGTGAGCGCGGCGGGGTGGGTGAGGGCGAGGTGGGCAAGGCCGAGGGTCGTGGACCAGGTGGGTTGCCATTGGGCGAGCCAACGCGCGCGGGCGGCGAGGAGGAGCGGGTCGCGGGAGGAGGAAGCGATGTCGTCGAGGATGTATTGGCCAGCGGCGAGGGTCAGGCGGTGGTCGGGGGCGGGCGCGAAGGAAACGTCCTCGGTGGCACCCTCGGGCTGGTAGTCGTTGTCGAAGAGAATCCGTGACGGGGTGAAGAACGGGTTGGCGGCTTTACCGATGGTGAGGGCGGCGGTGGTGTCGGGGCCGAGGGAAGGCGTCCAGCGGAGGAAGAGCTGGTCGATGTAGGCGGGTTTGCGGGAGGCGTTGTCGCCGGCGGTGAATTGGGCGGCGAGCGGGGAGCCGCCGAAGGTGGAATTCAGGTCGCCGGCGGTGAAGCGGACGCCGCCCTCGAAGGTGTCGGCGAGGGAGGCGACGAAGCCGGCATGAAGTTGGAGGAGGAGTTGGTCGCGGGTGGCGGCTTCGGGGGCGGTGTAGGCGATGCTGGAGAAACGGGTGCGGAGGGCGCCGGTGAAGCGGACTGCGGTTGCGGCAGCGGCAACGGGGGTGGCGGTGGGGGTGGCGGTGGTCGCTGGCGGGCGGGCGAGTTCGCGGCGGAGGGCGGCGTTTTCCTGTTCGACGGTGGCGAGGCGGGCTTCGAGGGCGCGGAGGCGTTCGTCGACGGACGGCGATTCAACGGCGGTCGCGCGGAGGGCGAGTGCGGCGACGCAGACCAACAGCGGGGCGAGGGCGGCAAGAGGGCGGCGGCGCGGGCGGAGGATCATAGGTGAGCGACCGCGAGTGGGACGCGGCGCACGCGGTGGGGGCAAGCGGGAAACGGCGGGGTTTTAGCAGGCGATGGCGCGGAGGAAATGGCCAACGGGGGTAGAGCAGGGACAGAGAACGGGGTCACACTGTGCACTTGCTGGCGAGTGGAGGCGCAGGCGCGGAGGCGGCGTGGCAAGAGCACTAAGATTGGAATTCGCGGGGAGAGCGACGCTGCGATCAGCCGGGGCGATAGGTTCCACGTAGGGCGATGCCCTGGACCAACGTAACGTCCGGCGAAGAGATCAATCGATGCGTGATCCTCGCGCGTAGCGGGGTCCGGCCGATCTTTTTTCATCGGCCCGAAAAACGTCGCGGCTCATTCCAAGGCCGTTTCTAGACGAGCTTAACCAGCTTGGATGGGGAGGACTGCTTGCAGGCGATTTCAAATGATGAATCTACCGCAAGCAGACTCCTAAGAAAAACCGTTATTCGACTCCCTCGGAAAGCTCATGGGAATCAGTAGGTAAAAAACGCAAAACCCCCTGCCAGATCTGATACCCTGAAAATCCAGTTTACTATCAGCCCCCACCCCAAAATCGGATTTTGGCCGTGACGGAAAGAAACAGGGCCAACCTTTTACCCCAAAGCTTAACAAATGTAGTTTCTTAGGAGGTTGCTCAGGAACGTTGTACCAATGCCGTTTCTTAGCTGGCAATCGGATCGCCTATCAGTGATTCCCAATTAGTAACGCTCAGCTCACGCTCCCTTTCCCTCCTCGATGCTCCCTTTCCTCCGCCTCCTCTTCCTCGCCATCTTCGCTGCGATGCTCTGGGTCACCTCGTGGGCGAGCGTCGGCCAACCCCTCGGCGAGTTCATCGCCGGCCCCGTCATCCGCGACCGTTGGGTCGTGGCCACCCTCTTCGACGCTTACTTCGCCTTCATTGCCTTCTTTGTCTGGGTCGCCTGGAAGGAAACCACGCTCGCCGTCCGGGTCCTCTGGTTCATCGCGATCATTCTCTGGGGCAACCTCGCCATGTCACTCTACATGCTCGTCGAGCTCTTCCGCATCTCCGGTATCGGGGAACTCGACCACGTCTTCACGCGCCGCAACCCACCCCGCTTCGCCCTTCCCGGCGGTCTCACCGCGATCGGCGTCGCGATCTACATCCTCGGTTTCTGGTCCCAACTCAAATGAGCCCGCCCGCGCCTCCGCCGACGGTCCCGCCCGGACCCACGCCCGCCACGTCCGATCCCGCCGCGCCCAAGCCCTCGTTCTTCCGGCGCCGCATCGTCGGCCCGATCACCGCCCAGCTCACCCAAGGTATAACCCCCGACCGCATCGCCTTCACCCTCGGCCTCGGTGTCGCCCTCTCGCTGTTCCCGTTTCTCGGTTTCACGACGATTCTGTGCTTCGTCGTCGCCGCCGCGCTGAAGCTTAACCAACCCATCATCCAGATCCTCAACCAGCTCCTCTGGCCCCTCTGGATTCCGATGGTCGCCGTCTACATCAAGGCCGGCGCCGCGATCTACGGAGCGCCCGCCATGCCCTTCGATCCCGTCGAAGTCTCCCGCCTCTTTCTCAGTTCCCAAGTCGAGTTCTGGGCCAAATTCGGCATGGTCGGCGTCCACGCCTTCACCGCGTGGATCATCAGCGTCCCGCTCATCGCCGGCGTTACCTACTACGCCACCCGTCCGGCCCTCCGCCGACTCGCCACCGCCCTCGCCCGCCGTAGCTAACGGAAACGATCCCGAAAAACCTCCCGCTTAAAATCCGATTTCCTATCAGTCGCACGAACAATTCCGCCTCCTCACCTCGGCGGCTACGAGCTTCACCGCGGCTCGGTGCGCACCTCGATCAGCTTGTAGGCCACAACGCTGTCGCTAAATCCCTTGAGCTGCATCGGGTCCATCTGCTCGACCGTAACGCGGTCGCCGAGCTGCTCGCGGGTGGTGGGGCCGATGACGATTTCACCCCGGCCCGCCACGCTGCATAAGCGCGCGGCGAGATTCACGCGCTCACCGAGCACGGTGTAGTTGGAGCGATTCGCTGAACCCATGTTGCCCGCGAGCACCTGTCCCGTGGCGAGGCCGATGCCTATCTGGAGGTGGTAGCGAGAGGTCAGGTTAAGCTTCGCGCGCTCGGCCATAATCCGCTGGGCGCAGCGGACGGCATTGAGCACGTCGTCTCCGTAACTCTTGGGCGCGCCGAAGAGGCCCATGATGGAATCACCGATGAACTTGTCTACGACGCCGTGGTGCTCGGTGACAATTTTGGTGAGCACGGTCATGTGCTCGTTGAGCAGGGCAATCACCTCTGCCGGGGCCATGTTTTGAGTGAGCGCCGTGAAACCGCGGATGTCGCAAAACATCACGGTGGCCTCGCGCAGCTCGCCGCCGAGGGCGATCTTGCCTTCGAGGAGCTGCTGCGCGACGTCCTTGTCGGCTATGGTGTGGAGGATCAAGTGATACTTCTCCTTGAGCGCGAGCTCGGCGGCCATCTCGTTGAAGGATTTGGCCAGACGGCCAAGGTCGTCCTTGCCTCGCTCAGGTAATTGGATGGCGAAGTCGCCGGCGCTAATCCTCTCGGTCGCGCCGACCAACTCACGGATCGGCACCGACAAGCCATGCGAAAGGAGGAGGCTCAGGGCCAAGGCGACGAGGGTGGCAACACCGGCGAAGCGGAGGAAGTCTGAACGGAGGCTGGCTTGGGCTTGGAGGGCACCGGCCAACGAGTAGAGGCCGATCCTGTAGGCGACGGGCAGGGGCGAACCTTCATTGAGCGGAGTGTAGAAAACACGGTGCGGAACGCCGCGGATCGCCACCATAAAGTTATCGCGCGGCTCCGGGTTGGCGCGGATTTCCGCAGCCAACTGCCCAGCCAGTGTGTCCCGCACAGCATCCGGTATGGTGCGGGTGTAGAGTTTACCCTCTATCCATGTGCCGCTCTCGATATCGCTGACCTCCACGATGGCTCGCTCGGCGGCGTCTGCCACGACGTCGAAAAACTTGATGCCATAAACCACCGCACCGATCAGATGCCCATCGTTGAACACCGGGGTGACAATAATCTCCGTGACGCGGCCGTTGCCGAGTTCGAGGTAGCCGACTTCCTGCTCGTGGATGAGACGCACGACCGAGCCGAAGCGGGCGATTTGTTTTAGGAAATTGCGGCGCTCCGGCGCGAGGACCTTCTCTAGCTCGGGGGCCTCCATCACCGTGCCCTCAGCGTCGAGGAAGCCGAGGTAGGGGATACGCGGGGCACGCTGACCGGGCGCTGGCTTCGCGCCGATTTTTTTGCCGACCGCTTTGGCCAGCGGGCGCGGAAGCGGAGCGTTCGTGCTGGAAAGCTTTTGCTTCAACGGTTCGGCGATAAAGCCAGGCGCGGGCGAGGGCGTGGGGGCCGGGGGCGTGCCTGTGCCGGATTCCACCGGGTCGCCGACGATGATCTTCAACTCATCGCGGCCGATGAGGTAGAGCCGTTCGACCTCGCCTGCCGCCATCGCTGCGCGGATCCGCGGAAGTTTGGCGAGGCGAGCGCACTCCTCCTTAATCTGGCCGATCCGCATCTCCTGCTCCTTGGGCACGTAGGTGACCAGTGCTTCGAGCTTGTCGCGGAAGAGTTTTTCGTAGGCGGCCTGCACGCGTTTCTGCGTGAGGAATAGCGTGACGCCGGAGACCCCGCCCACGAAGACCATCATCGCGACGAGGAGCTTGAGACGGAAGCTGAGGGGCGGCATGGGAGAGCTTGTGAACGACTCACTTGCACTGAACAGCACTAATTCAATCTGGGGAACAAAACCCCTCCTACTGAAAATCCGATTTCCTTGCGGTTACATCGTTGCCTCGCTGGCGGCGAGTTGGGGTGCTGGCGTGAAATCTCGAGGGCATGATGTCGTCGTAAATTTAATGAAATTTCTGGATGAGTAGCCAGCAGAGGCACAGGCCACGGATGGTCCAGCAGAGCGTACGCCAGCGGTTCGTCCGCACCAATCGGTCAATCGCGTCGCCATCGTATCCCGACGCCAGTTTTTGGTGGATAGGTATTTGAAAAATCGCCGTGCAAACCCAGACCAAGGCCAAAGCAGCGAGGCTGACGACAAAGAACCACGAACGTTCCCCCAGAAAGAGCAGCCAAGCCGCACTGCCAAGCTCCGCCAGCATCAGCGGACCAACCAGCCAAGTGATCAGCGCCGTGTGCCGCGCATGATAAGCGACAAATTCCTCAGGCCCCACCTGTTTCAACAATGGGTAGTGCACCACTTGCATCGTCCAGATCAGCCCGACAAGGGCACAGCTGCAGGCGAGGTGAATGACAAATAGCGTGATCATCATGAGTGGAGGATCTCGTTGGCGGTGCGCTGGCCGGAGATGATCGCGCCCTCGATGGATGCGCTCCACAAATGATCTCCACAGAGGAAAATCCCCGCGTGTTTGCGAAAGCCCGCTCCACTATTTCCGAGACCGGGAGCTTGCTCGGGTAGCGCTCGCTCGATCTGTGCGGTTCGCAGATGACGCCACTCGCGAACGTCACGTCCGAACCAAGACTCCAATTCTGTCAAAACGAGGGCTTTCAAATCTGTTGAATTCGGTAGCCCTAAAACCGAAACCGAAATCAATGCCTGCCCCGGTGGCGCGTAGGCTGGCGCCAGATCTGACGGTACGCAGACGTTATTCACGAAACCATTGCCCGTGCCATTGAGTGCGATGATGGCCTCGTTCAGCGGCGAACGACTCGCGGCAAAATACAGGCATGTCACGGATCGCCAAGCAGGCTCCGGAAAGTCCATCTTGGGAAGTAACCGAGCCGCCGATGACGCATCGGTGGCCACGACCACTGCATCACCGGCCACTGTCTCGCCAGTTTCCAGAATGATGCCGTGCGCGTGGATTTCAGCGACCCGCGCCCCGAGCCGGACTATGCCGCTTGGCAAGCGCAAGTTAAGTTGTCGCGGGATTTCACCCATGCCGCGTGCCGGCAGAGTCGCGCTGCCTTGCGAGAACATTTTGAAGGTAAATTCAAACATCCGGCTCGATGTTCGCAGCTCCCGTTCTAGAAAAATTCCTCCGTAAAAAGAGCGGAAAAAAACATCAATCATCCGAGTGGAAAACCCCGCACGCTGGAGATATCGCTCAGTGCTCAGGTCCTCATGCGTAGCGATATCTTCGATCCTGACCCGACTCAAACGCCATTTCAACAACGCCACCCGCAACTTGTCTGCGAGCGAACCGATCGGCGCCAAAGCACTGGTCCCGAGGTGACGCGGGGCGCGAAACACATCCATGATCCGGAGCATTCGACCGCCCTGATAGACCAGCGCGCCGGGCTTGAAGGGGCGCAGATCAAGGCTTGCTTTGTCTAACAGTTTTCCAGCTTCCGGGTAGGCATCGAGATAGACCTGAAACCCGCGGTCGAGAAGAAATCCATCCACCACATCGGTGCGCACGCGTCCACCGACTGCGTCGCTCGCTTCGAAGATCGCTGGCTGGGCGCCCGCTTCATGCAGGCGGATTGCGCAGGCGAGGCCCGCCAATCCACCGCCAACGATGAGCACAGTTTTTCCAGCAGCACTCAATCGGACTTCTTCTGCTGATTTTGAATTTCCTGACGGCGGGTCGGCATGTGATCGATCAAGACAAACCATGTATCCAGATCCAGCGTACCATCTTGGCGAGCCTTTTCACCACCATCCTTGCCCACGAGTATGAAGACCGGACGTGGCTCGCCCGCCGCCAGCTTGAAGTGTTGGCGCACCGCGATGATCTGCTCTGGATTCAACCTGACTCCCGTCGCTACCCGCTGGGCTCCTTCCGAGGCATCGATGATTTTTAGATCGCGCTCGTCGATTTTCACACGGTGCAAGCACCATGCAGCCGCCACGTTCTCGGCAGCTGGCCCCTGCGGCAGCGAAACGACCACCAGTCGATTAACATCGCGGAAGGCATCAAGCGGACCAGCAGCCAGCGAGTCCGTCCCCACGGGTGAAAGCGCTGCGACGATGACAGGTCTGAAATACGAGGAAATGCTCATGGGGGAAAATCGATTGAGAGGTGTGGTGGTTTCGATGAGGCACTCGCGGTCGGCGTTGCGAACAGCTTTTTTTGCACACGCTCCCAAAATTTAAAAAATCCCCCCGTAGCGAACTCCCGGATCTGTAAATCCTCCGGGCGGTCGATCAGAATCAGCCGAATGCCGGCGTCAGCAAGCGAAGCGCGCAGTGTCGGCAGCGAGTCATTCAGTGGACCGACCTCTGGACGAAGAGTGACCACTTGCTGGAGTTTATTCAATTTGGCCCAGTGCAGGATCGCCTCGCCATGGGCCGCTTTCGTTTCGAGCTGTGTCGCGACTCGCCAATGCTGCTCGGCGCGAGTACAGGCATCGTGGAGGGCAGCGGTGATCCAAACTTTTTTTGAGTCCGGGAAATCATAATTCTGCCAACTCTCAACAGCAGCTGTCACGAGGACGGTTGAGAACGCATGCTGCGCGAGGGGTGAATTTTCCACTGCGAGATCTTCTTCATGAATCCACAGCCCGTCCCCGTCTGAGAGTGTGAACGATTCGATCGGCCCATCTGTGCGCGTGATCGGTGATTTGCCCGCGAGTTCCGGAAGCTGCGGCTGTGGATTTTCAAACGCTGCGAGACCATTTGACAGGGACGCGAGCAGCTCTGGCGCTAAGTATTTCTCCAGATTACTCCGGCGGGCGAGATAGGTTTTTCCGGGAGTCTGCAAACCTGCCACCCCGCGCCATGATAACGTGTTCGATGCCGGATCACCGTCGAGCAGATGGCGAAAAAAGAATGCCGCGCCCGCCTGCCATGGCA
>CAMCHO010000004.1 GCA_945874455.1 Opitutus sp. GAS368
GGATAAACGACAAAGCGTCTGGCCGGCTTCAAGTCGGCGCAGGCGAGATGAAACCCCCGTTCCAATTTCGGCGCGGAGCTGCGCTTGATTTCGACGGCCCATAATTTGCCGCCTGGCAGGGTGAGGACCAGATCGATTTCCGCGCCGGCCGCGGTCCGGTAGAAATTAGCCTCGGTCCCGCGGGGTGCCAGCACGAGCAGGGTCTCAAGGACGAAACTCTCCCAGCTCGGGCCGACCACGGGGTGCCCGAGCAGTTGCTCCTTGTTCCCCAACCCGAGCAGGGCGTGGACGAGGCCGCTGTCGCGCACGAAGACTTTCGGCGATTTGACGAGGCGTTTGCCGACGTTGCGATGCCATGGGGACAATCGGCGCACGAGCAGCAGATCGACCAGCAGATCAAGGTAGCGGGCCACCGTCTTGCCGTCGACGCCGAGCCCTTGGGCCAGCGTGGCCGCGTTATGCATCCCGGCCTGATGGTGCGCGAGCATCGTCCAGAAACGCCGCAGCGTTTCAGCCGGGATGCGGGAGCCAAACTGCGGAACATCGCGCTCAAGATAGGTGCGGATGAAATCTTCCCGCCAGTCCAGGCTGATCCGGTCGTTCGCAGCTAGGAAACTCGCGGGAAACCCACCGCGAATCCAGAGGCGGTCCATCCGTTCGCCATCAACTTCAGTCGCATCGAAGGGAGTCAACTCCAAGTATGAAATCCGCCCGGCTAGGCTTTCGCCGGACTGCTTCAGCAACTCGACCGAAGCCGATCCAAGGAGCAGGAATCGGCCGCCTACTTTCCCGCGCCGCCGGCCCTGATCAATCAGTCCGCGCAGAATCTGGAAAATCTCCGGCGCACGATGCACCTCGTCCAAAATGACCAACTTGTCTTCGTGCTCCGCGAGGTAGCGGCCCGCATCCGCGAGCTTCGCGCGGTCGGTCGGCGATTCGAGGTCGAGATAGAGGGATGGTCGCGTCGCTCCCATCTCCAGGGCTAGCGTCGTCTTGCCCACCTGCCGCGGCCCCAACAGTCCAACGGCCGGGCTATGGTCGATAGACTCGTCAAGTTTGTCATGGATCCGGCGTTTTATCATCCTCGCAATCGTGGCGCGTGATGCCAGATTTGCAAGGCTACCATTTGCACACTTCGGCGCACTCTGGGCCGCCATCACGTGTTCTCTTTGGACGAGAGAAGGGGGAGGGCGGGATTGGCGTGATCCCCTTTGCACTTGCGTCGCTCCGCGTCGGTGGCCACCGCTTCGACGCCATTTTGGCCCACCCCGCCGTGAGTCTACCAACGCCGCAACGCTTGCCGTCTGCCGAAGAGAACCGTTGGTTCTCCGAGGAGGTGTATGTGCACGAGCCGTCGTTGCGGGCTTATCTGCGCACGCAGTATCCCTTCGCGCCGGATATCGACGATGTCGTGCAGGAGTCGTTTCTCCGGCTTTGGAAAGTTCGCATGGGACAACCGGTACGTTATGCGAAGGCGCTTTTGTTCAAGGTCGCGCGGCACCTCGTGATCGACACGGCGCGGCGAAATAAGATTTCTCCAATCGAGCACGTAACGGATTTAGCTGCTTTGCCCGTCATAGATGATGGAAGGCCGGGTCCCGCTGAGGCTGCCTGCAAACGCGAAGAAATCGTTTTGCTCGCGGCCGCCATCGATTCCCTGCCCGCCCGTTGCCGTGAAATCCTCATCCTCCGCAAACTCCGTGGCGTCCCCCAAAAGGCCATCGCCGCCCAGCTTGGCCTCTCGGAACAAACCGTGCAGGTGCAGGTGTCCCGTGGCGTGCGCCGCTGCGAAGAGTTTTTGAGAGCCCACGGAGTTCAGCCGTGATCCGATCATGAAACGTCCTCCGCCCTGCAATCACGACCGTATCGAGGCGGACACCACGCCGATCTCCGCGGCGATCCACGACGCGGCGGCGGACTGGGTGGCTCGTCGCGACGCCGGGTTGTCCGTGCGCGAGGAGCTCGACTACACCGCGTGGCTCGACGCCGCCCCTGCGCATCGCACCGCCGCAGATGGCCTTGATTTTGCGTGGAAGACTTTGGACCGCCCGCTCGCGAACGGAGCGGCCGACGCCGTGCTGGGCCAACTCGCGTTCCGCGCCCGGCAACGGCGCCAGCGACGCACCGTCGCGCTCGGAGTTGCGTCGCTCGTCCTGCTAGTCGGTGCAGGCCTCGGCTGGCAAGCCAGCCGCCCGCCGCCCGACTTGAGATCGTCGGCCGCCGTTTCCGCAGTCGTTCTGCTCCCGTCGATCCAATGGCTGCCCGATGGTTCGGTGGCCGAATTGCGGGACGGCGCGGAAATCACGGTGGCGTTCACCGACGGCCAGCGGCGCGTCATCTTGCGAAGCGGCGAAGCGTATTTTAAGGTAGCGAAGAATCCTGCGCGGCCCTTCGTCGTCGCGGCGGGCGGCGTGGAGGTTCGCGCCGTCGGCACCGCCTTCTCCGTTGATTTCGGAAAGAGTGCCGTCGAGGTGCTCGTCACTGAAGGTAAAGTCTCCGTGGCAACGCCTCCTCGTAAATCGGCACCGGCCGGTGCGACGCAGCCCATGCCCCAGCCCCTCTTCGTCGACGCGGGCCACGGCCTCACCGTCCTCACGTCAGCGCGCCCAGAACAGGCGGAGCGTCGTCCGGTGTCCGCCGCCGACCTCCAGTCGCGATTGGCGTGGCGCAGCCCGCGACTGGAATTTTCCGGCACGCCCCTCATCGAAGCCGTCGCCCTGATCAATCGTCACAACCGGGTACAGTTCATCATCGAAGATCCCGCGCTGGCACGCACGCGGGTCAGCGGCATTTTCGGCGCGGTCAACACGGCCGCCTTTGTCCGCCTGCTCGAATCCGGTTTCGACATCCAGTCCGAGCGGCGCGGCGCCGATGAGATCGTCCTGCGGCACAAGCCGTAGTGCCGGATCGGTTACAGCCGTGGGGTGCCTCAGTTCACGCTCACCTGCAAGCAACTGAGACGCGCCCGGCTTGGTCGGTGCTGCGGAAATTCAGTTTCCTTCTCGCAGTCGCTCCCTACGGTGCGGGGAACGCGCACTCCGACCGGTTCTGCGTCCGGAGTGTCGTCACCTTTCCATGCATCGCTCTCTCCGCCGCCCGCTG
This sequence comes from Opitutus sp. GAS368, assembly GCA_945874455.1. Lineage (GTDB taxonomy): Bacteria > Verrucomicrobiota > Verrucomicrobiia > Opitutales > Opitutaceae > GAS368. Next base: position 3,103 of record CAMCHO010000004.1, read on the forward strand.
TCCATCGCCACTGTCTTGGCGTGTCTCACCCTGCGAGTTTTCGCTTCCGACGTTCCGATCGGCACGCGGCCCAACGTCCTCTTCATCGCCGTCGACGACCTCAACGACTGGATCGGGCCGTTGCGCGGCCATCCGCAGGTCAAGACGCCACACATCGACCGCCTCGCCAAGCGTGGTATCACCTTTACCAACGCCCACTGCGCCGCACCCCTCTGCAATCCGTCCCGCGCCGCAGTCTTCAGCGGCCACCAGCCGTTTCAAACCGGCGTGCTCGCCAATGACGAGAAAGCCATCCGCACCGCGCGGCCCGACCTCGTTTTGATCCCTCAGCACTTTCAGCAAGCCGGCTATCGCACCTATGCGACCGGAAAACTCCTGCACCAAAAAGGCACCGGCCTGTGCGAAACAGAGTTCTACCCTGAACAGCGCTGGAGTCCCTTCGCACCCGCCGCGACCAACTACACCGCTGAGGAACTGCCCTCCAAGGGCTCCGCCAACCCGCAACACCGCACCGTCCTCAAAGGTCGTCCCGTCGTCCTCCCGCTCAACCGTATGCCGAGTGACCGCGCCGCCGCTTCCCCCGGCGGAGAATCCTTTGACTGGGGTCCGCTCGAGGTGGACGACGCCGACCTAGGCGACGGCCAAATCGCCGACTGGGCCGTGCAACAAATCCGCAATCAACCGCCCGCCTCCGCGCAGCCCTGGTTTCTCGCCGTCGGATTTTATCGTCCGCATATCCCGCTCTTCGCGCCGAAAAAATACTTCGATCTCTACGCCGGCCTGGACATCCAGCTCCCCGTCGTAAAGGCCGACGATCTCGATGACCTCAGCGCCACCGGTCGCAAATGGGCGAGCGATCCCGTCACCGCCGGCTCCCACGCCTCCGTGATAAAACACGGTCAGTGGAAAGCCGCCGTGACGGCTTACCTCGCGTGCGTCTCGTTCATCGACGCGCAGGTCGGCAAACTGCTCGACGCGCTCGACGCCAGCCCCGCCGCCGCCAACACCGTGATCGTCTTCTGGGGCGACCACGGCTGGCACCTCGGCGAAAAAGAACACTGGGGCAAGTGGACCGGCTGGCAGCGCTCCACCCGCGTGCCCCTCATCGTGGCCCCCACGAAAAACGCCACGACGGGTAAATTCTCCCTTGGCGCGACCTGCGCTGCCCCCGTGGGCCTGATCGATCTCTATCCGACGCTGGTCGACGTGTGCGGCCTCGCGCCGCGTCCCGGCCTCGCCGGCGAATCGCTCGCGCGGCTGCTGCAAGACCCCACGACCACGTCCGACCGCCACATCCTCACGAGTTTCGATGCCGGCAACTTCGCGGTGACCGGACCGCGCTGGCGCTACCTCCGCTACGCCGACGGCAACGAAGAACTCTACGACTCGCTAAACGACCCGCACGAATGGACCAACCTCGCCGGCCGCCCTGAGGTGCGCGCCGCCCAACAGGCGATGGCCGCAAAAATCCCAGTCGTCGCCGCCCACCCCAACGACGCGTCCGAGCCCCCACCCAAGTCCGGCCGCAAGAAAAAGAGGCTCGCGCCTTAAACGCCGCCTTCCAGCCATGTTTCTCATCCCCCGCTTTCCCTCTGTCGCTCTTTTTCTCCTGGTCTCCCTCTGCGCAGCGGCCGCCATACCGCCGCCGCCGAACATCGTCTGGATCATCGCCGACGACATGTCGCCCGACACCGCCGCCTACGGCCTGCGCGACGTCAAGACCCCGCACCTCGACCGCCTCGCCACCGAGGGCCGCCGCTACACCCGCGCCTACGCCACGGCCCCCGTCTGCAGCTCGTCGCGCTCCGCCTTTATCCTCGGCACCTCGCAGATCACCACCGGCCTCCACGCCCACGACGTCGAAAATCCCCAGCCGCTCCCCGCGCCCTACCGCCACCTCCCCGCGCTCCTCCGCGAGGCCGGCTGGTTCGTCACCAACGCCGCCGCCCCGGGCACGATGCGCAGCGGTCGCGTCATCAAGAAAGGGAAAACCCACTACAACTTCGCCCACGATCCCGCCCAGATGTTCGACGGCGACGACTGGCGGAAACGCCAACCCGGCCAGTCCTTCTTCGCGCAGTTTCAAATCACCGAGCCCCATCGCCCCTTCCCCATTCCGGAGACCTACGACGCCGCCGCACTCGCCGGCCTCACCCTCCCGCCCAACTACCCGGACCACCCGCTCATGCGCCGAGACTGGTATGCTTATCAACGCAGCGTCGAAACCGTCGATCAACGCGTCGGCGTCATCCTCGCCCAGCTCGCCGAAGCCGGCGTCCTTGATAACACGCTCGTTTTTTTCTTCGCCGACCACGGCCGCCCGATGCCGTGGGGCAAACAGTGGCTCACCGTCGAAGGCCTCCACGTGCCGCTCCTCGTCCGCGGCCCCGGCGTCACCGCCGGCACCCTCGAATCGCGCCTCGTCAGCCTCATCGATCTCGCACCCACCGCCCTCGCCCACGCCGCCCTCCCCGCGCCAGCGTGGATGGAGGGCCGCGCGCTCCTCGGCGCCACGTTCCCCGAGCGCTCGCAAATTTTCGCCGCCCGCGACCGCTGCGGCGACGCCTACGACCGTATCCGCGCTGTGATTACAGCCGACCACGTGCTCGTCCAAAATTTTTTCCCCGAGCTTTCCCGCTTCAATTGGTCCGGCTACAAAGAAGCCAGCTACCCCGGCCTGCCCCTCCTCCGCGTCCTCCACACCGCCGGAAAACTCGATGCCCTTCAAGACCTCTGGTGCCAACCCACACGCGCCGCCTACGAACTCTACGATCTCCGCCGCGACCCCGCCGGCCTGTCCAACGTCGCCACCGCGCCCGCCCAAGCCACCACCGTCGCCGCGCTCCGCCGCACCCTCGACGCATGGATCCGCGCCACCGGCGACCGCGGCGCCCTCCCCGATCCCGCCACCGAACCGCCGCCAGCCGAAATCCTGAAGTCTAAACGCGCCGACTACCAGCGCACCTGGCAGACCCGCCTCAAAACCCCCGAGCCCACCGACGCCGCCCGCCTCGCATGGTGGGAAAAAGCCTACGGTCTCACACCGTGAATCGGCCGCGCCCCGCCACGGTCCCTTGTGTTTCACCACCGCACCTCTGGGGGCTGGCCTATGAAGATAGCGAAAACGAGTCCGTGATACCAATCGCCCAAGAGATTCAGACTTTGATTTAATCCCCCCATCCACTCCGCGCTCGATCTAGGGCATCGCGGCAACACCCCTCTGACTCTACCCCGCTCTCCCCACGCCCCAGGGTGAAAACGTCACCACTACCGTGAGCCAGACGATCGCCAGCACCACGAGCGTGAGCCGATATTTGCGGCGCTCACCCGGACTCATCGAGTTTGCCGCAGCCGCAGCCGTGAGATCCGCCACTTCGTTCGCGCCTGGATTCGCCCCGCCGCTGCGGCTGACCAACGCCATCGTCGCCGCGCACACGAGCGTGATCACAAAGCCGCAGTTCAACGCGCTGCGGAGGTAGCGCGGGAGCTGCGCGACGACATCAGGCTGGCCGAGCGCCCAAAATGTAATCGCCCCGAGCACCGTGCCCACCGTGAGCGTCGCCACCGCACCACGCGGCGTCGCCTTGCGCGTGAAGATGCCCGCTACCACACACACGAAAACGGGCGGCGCGAGTAGCGACCAGATTTGCACGAGATAACCATAGACACCCTTGAACTGCTTAATGCCCGGCGCCAGCACCGCACACAGCACGAGCACCAGCACCATAATGCCGCGGCCCATCCGCACGCGCGCCGGCTCGGACAATTTCGGTGCGAAGCGCAGCACAAAATCATACGACACCATCGACGCCGCCGCGGAAAGACCCGCCGCCACCGTGCCGAGAATCGCCGCGAGCAATCCCGCGAGCACGAGTCCCGCGAGGCCCGGTGGCACATAGGTCGACACCAGCCGCGCATAAACTTGGTCGGCCTGCGCCAGCCCAGGAATAAGTTTCGCCGCAATCACGCCCGGCGCCGCGATGATGAAGAGCGCAAGAATCTTCAAGAATGCCGCGAAGACCGCGCCCATCTTCGAGTGATACACACTCCGCGCCGCAAGTGCGCGCTGGACGTAGTCGTGATCCGTGCAGTGCCCGTGCACGGCGAGCACCAGTCCACCCGTGATCATCGGCAGCCACCCAAACGCGTGATCCCACGGCAGCACCACTGTCCATAGACTGTTGCCCGCCCCACCGGTTGTTGACAACACCCCGCCCCATCCGCCCGCCGCCGAGAGCGTCAGCAAAAACGTAATCACTCCGCCCGCCACCAGCAGCGCGACCTGCAGGAGATCGGTCCACAACACCGAGCGGAGTCCGCCGAAAATCGTGTAGGTGCCCGCCGCCACCGCGATCGCCGCCACCGCCAAGTTGAACTGCAGCGTCGAACTCATACCCATCAAGTCCGTCAACACGGTCGCGCCTGCATAAAGCGCACTCGCGATGCTCGCGGCCAAAATCATCACAATATTGATCGCGGAAACAAACATCCGCGTGCCCGGGCTGTAACGGCGTTCGAAAAACTCCGGCGCCGTGCGCAGTTTCAACGACAGATAAACGTCCACGAAAAACACCGCGAGGAGCGCGAAGCACGATGCCCCAACCAGCTGAAACGCTCCCGCCGCCAACCCGATCGTGTAGGCGAGTCCCGCCTGACCGACAAACTGCTGACTGGAAATATTCGCCGAAAACATCGACGCGCCGACCATCGGCCACGTCGCCTCACGATCCGCGAGGAAGAGCGCCTCCGCGCTCCGGATTTTTTTCCGCCCAAACCAAAGCCCGAGCGCGATCGTCAGCAAAAAATAGGCTCCCACGATAACACCGTCGAGGGGCGTGATGCGAAGTGCGTTCATGCGCCGATGGCTTGAACCGAACCGAACCAGCGATCACCCGCTGTCGCCTGCCACGTTTGTAGTATGGCGCGCAGTTCCGCGATGCGCGCCACCCGGCTGGGTTCAGCCGCCAGATCGCAGCACTCGTCCGAATCCGTCGCCACGTCGAACAGCTGCACGCGCTCCGCACCGTCGACCCGGTAAACAATCAGCTTCCATCTCCCGTCCGTCACCATGCGCTGGACGTCCCTATAGACGGAGCACACCCACGGCCGCCCGCCGCCGTTGCCCGCCATCGCGGCCACGAGACTGCGGCTGTCGAGTCCGGCCGGAGCCGTCACGCCCGCGAGTTCGCACAGCGTCGCGTAAAGATCGAGCGGTTGCATCAAAGCGTCACACCGCCGCGCCCCCGGCACCCCCGGCCCCGCCACGATCAAAGGCACGCGAACACTGTGGTCATAGAGATTCTGTTTCCCCAGCAAGCCGTGGCTGCCCAGCGCGAGTCCATGATCGGAAACATAAACCACTACCGTAGTCTCTTCCTGCCCGGTTTCGCGCAGCGCCGCGAACACCCGCCCGATGCACGCGTCGTGATGCGAGATCATTCCGTAGTAGTCCGCGAGATGTTCCCGCACGACGTCGGGTGAAAGCGGCTTCGACGCCAACCGCTCGTCGCGCACCGCGAGCTCGCCGTTATCAAACTCATGGTCGGGTCGGAAGTTCTTCGGCAGCGGAATCTGCGCCGCATCGTAGCGCGCGCGAAATTCCGCGGGCGGCGTCCGCGGATCGTGCGGCGAGGTCAGCGCCACCCACGCGAAAAACGGCCGCTCCCGGCCGCGCTCGCGCACAAATTTCTCCGCCGCATCGCAAAAAATCTCCGACGAAAATCCCCCGCCGATCCGCGCCGGCGCGCCGCGCCGAATCTCCTCAAGATTGCGCACCGGCACCGCGGTGTGGTCGCACATGCCGCCGTGAAAAATTTCCTGCCCGCGCTCAAACGAGCGCAGCAGCGCCGGCAGATCGTTGTGCCACTTGCCGGTGACAAAGGTCTCATAGCCCGCCGCACGCAGTCGCTCCGGCAGCGTGCACGCCTCCGCCGGCAGTGGGACTTCAAAGATCGGCCCCGTAGCAAGCTTCGGCTCGGCATCGGCGCGAAAGACTCCGTTACCCGTCAACAGGCACGCCCGCGAGGGTGCGCACACCGCCGGCATCAAGCTGCCCTGAATCGTCGCACGAGTAAACGCCGTGCCGCGCCGCACGAGGCCGTCGAGCACCGGGGTCTGCACGGCCAGATGACCGAGCGCGCTGATGGCGTCGGCTCGGTGGTCGTCGACAATCACGAAGAGGATGTTGGGGTGGAGACGGCCAGCGCCAAGAGACATACCGATAACGTGTGGCGATCCTTGCAGTGCGAAACAAGGCTGCTTCTACTGAATCGCTTAAGTGACCACCCCGCCTACGACGACCCTCAAGCACATCGCCGCGCAGCTCGACTTGAGCGTTGCCGCCGTGTCGATGGCGTTGCGCGATCACGCCTCGCTGCCCGCCACCACGATCGCCCGGGTGAAGCGGGCCGCCGCCAAGCTCAACTACACGCCCAACACCGCCGGCAGCGCCCTCGCCGCCCACCGGCAACAGCTGCGCGTGCGCCGCGATTTTTCCGTCATCGCTCTGGTCTCCCATTGGCCGACGCGCGACGACTGGTTGCAGCGCCCGAGTGCCCAGCGCCTGCTCGCCGGCGCGACGGCCCGCGCCCGCGCCTACGGCTACGATCTGCAGCATCTCTGGGCCCGCGAGGACGGCATGACGCCAGCGCGCTTCAGTCGCGTGCTCACGTCGCGGGGGATTCGCGGGCTCATCCTCGCGCCACTCGAACAGCCCCACAGCCGCCTCGATCTCGATTGGGCGCGCTTCTCAACTGTCACCATCGAGCGCCCGGTGCGCTACGCGCACTTCCACCACGTGTTGCCCAACTACTCCGCCGACGTACGGCTCGCGGGGATACGGCTGCGTGAGCGGGGCTACACCCGCATCGGCCTCGTCATCGAAGCGAACCTCGCCGAGCGTGTCGCCCACCAATGGGAAGCCACCCACGCCTTTGAACAAAGTCGCACCGGGCCCGCCTCCGCCGCCATCCCGACCCTCATCGTCTCCGGGCCGCAGCCCGCGGCCACGATCGGCGCGTGGCTCCGCACGCACCGGCCCGACGCGGTGATCAGCCGTTGCAACGATGTCCTCGCCGCCGCGGCGGCGGTGAAGCTCCGCGTCCCCCGCGACCTCGGCTACGCGAGTCTCAATGTCCTCGACGACACCCCCGGCGTGAGCGGCATTCTCCAGCACCGCGACGTCATGGGCGCAGCGGCCGTGGACGCGCTCCACGGCCTGCTGCACCGCAACCACCGCGGCCCGCACGCCGTCGCCCAAGGCACCCAAATCGACGGCTCCTGGCACGAAGGTCGCACCGTCAGGAAACTCCGTCGCAAAGCCGGCGTGTAGCCCCAGGTAGCGAGTGATCGCATCCCCGCCAGGCGAGGCGCCACCCGGTCACGCCGCGTCAGCAGCGGGAACGGCATCGTCCCCGCAACACCCAGTTTCTGGCGGGTCACCTCCACGACGTGGTGTTGCGCAGAGACCGAAATTGACGGAAAGCGGTCTCTCGTAAGGACCGCTTTTACCGCCGCGTGACAGCTGGTTGCAGCTCCCGGCGATCAGCAGACACCGGGCGCCGCGACCAGCTCGGCTTGCCGACCACCGCCACCTAGATCTCCTCGAGTTGCGCCTCGTCCGGCTCACGTCATTGCAACGCGATGTTCGCCATGGTGAAAAGGCAGACCCGCCCCGTTTCAGAAAATAGCCGCCTGGCAGCGCCAAAAAGCCATATTTATATCCCTAACCAATTGCAAATTAACTACTCAGAACGGGAAAGCCGTGCTCTCTGTGCAATGTGCAGTGCTCTATTGTTACAATCATAGGCGGAATTGTTTTTCCTCTTGATTCAAGCGCTCACTCAAACTTTTACTTCTGGTGTTAGACGTCTCTAAATTTTCTTTGTCGTGCGCCCATCTCTGCGAACCGCGTTGGTTTTCGCTATTGTGCGTGATGTTTTTAATGTAAATTAATTTCCTTCTCCAGCTCCTGCCTAAAAAAGTTTAACGAGTATACAATTCACTCCACCATGACCACTGAAATCGCGATCAGCCGCAGCACTGTCGGCGCCACTGAAATCGTCAACAACAACGTAGCCCTCGCCATGGGTGCCGGATTGATTCCGTTGCCGCTCGTTGACTTGGCTGCGATCACCGCCGTCCAGCTCAAGATGGGCAAGGAATTGGCTGAATTTTACGGCGTCGAGTACAAAGAAGACCAGATTAAGGGAATCGTCATCTCGCTCATTGCAGCGTATACCGCCACCTCGGTCGCGAGCGTAACTGCCGCTACCGCAGCGAAATCCATCCCAGTGCTCGGTGCCGTATTCGGTGTGATCACCCTCCCTGTGGTTGCGGGAGGTCTGACTTACGCCGTCGGCAAGGTGTTCATCCAGCACATCGAGTCTGGTCGCACTTTCTTCAACTTTAGTATTTCTGAGGTGAAGGCTGGCTTCCTCCGTGAGGTTGAAAAGGGCAAGGGGCTTGTCTCCACCCAAGCCAAGGGTTTTGGTGCGAAGATGGTTCAAGTCTCCGACGATCTGGAGAACCGTTTGGACGGTGCTATCAACAGTCTCCTCAAGCGCTGAGGCGGGTCTGCTTTTCAAGATTTTTTCTGTTTTTTATTCATTTTTTTAGGTTAAGATATCTCCAACCCAATACTACTATGATTCCTGTCGCCATCATCTATACGTTCCTGTCCTTCCTCGTCGCCTTCTTTGGTCGTAACCGCAAGTTCGGCTTCTGGATTTATTTCGTCCTCTGCTTCATTTTCACTCCGGTGGTTACCTTGGTGATCGTTCTGGCCTCCGCCAAACGTGTCGCTTTGGCCAAGGTTGAAGTTCCTGTTCCGGTACCGGTTACGGCTCCTACGCCGGCCCCCACCGGAGCTTAAGGACTTAATCCGGCGGGGCTCACGGGCTTTCCGGATAGGATGCTCTGGGCGTCGTTTATTCCATCATCTGGACGCTTGATCAAGAGGAGGGGGACTTTGTGTCCGCCTCCTCTTGTTTTGTAGGTTTTGGTTTCGCCGCGTGATCCAAGACGTTGATTTTTTTTCGATGGGAACTTTCGTTACGTGCCCGTGCCCGTGGGGCGGCGTTTGGAGACTTGAAAAATCACGGCTGCAAATGATTTTGTAGATCGTCTGTACTCTTGGCCCGGGAGGGCTTCAATTGACACTCTAACAGGGTCGCGGCAGCGCTGAAGGAGTTTAGATCATTCACCGCGTCCTAGGTTGATCGGTTACAAGGGGTTTTATTCCAAGCAGTTCCTCCACTTTATGAAGAAAAACCGAAATAATTCGCAAGACGCCAAACGTCTTCTTATGCGGGCTAAGCCGAACGTTCCGAAGGTTATTTCTCCGGAGGCGGAGGCTCTGTCCCCCGCGGTTACTTTGGTCGCCGGTGCGGCTGTTTTAGTCGAGGCCTCTTCGGTACCGCTTTCGGCGCTAGCGACTAGGCCTGCGAATGCCGAAACCGCGGAGCCGGTGGATACGGATGTGGTGGTCGCGGCGCCGATCACGGTTGAAGGGGCGATGGTCCCTCAGACGGTCCCTCACGAGGTCATTGTTGTCACGAACCGCGACGACCCGCCACCCTTTCCCTCCGAGGCGACGGTTGCGATTGAGCCTATGGTTGCAGCGGGTGGCGGCGCCCCTGTTTTGGTTGAATCCAATCCTGTGCCTAGGGCTGCAACATCAGGGGCCAGTCCTGCCACCGTCGAACCCAAGGGGGTCTCCGAGAGGGAGCTACTTTCCCCGGTGCTAGCAACGGCCAAATTGGCGATCGCTCCTCAGATGGCGGTTGGTCACGCCACGGAAGTAACTCAATTCGAAGTTGATGCGTCGGATCTCCCTCCCGCCGGTTTGGCCATGATTTCGACCGAGCTTCCTGTTGCAGTGGGTCTGGCGGCTCAGGCGCTACCTGCGGTGGCGAGGTCGGCCAAGCGAGCGCAGGGCGAGGAAATTGTCCGAGATTACCGGTTCCTAGCCATGGGAGCCGGCGTTATCCCGGTGCCCGGTGCGGACATGGTGGCAATCGTCGGGCTGCAACTCAAAGTCTTGGCGTCGTTGGCAGAGCTTTACGGAGTTGCGTTCACTCTCGCCCAGGCCCGATTGATCGTGACTTCGCTGATCGCTGCCGTGGGATCCACGATCTTGGCGCGGAGTATGTTTCTTAGTTTGGCCAAAGCTATTCCCGGCATTGGGTCGATCCTCGGGGCCGCTTCGCTGCCACTGGCGGGGGGCGCAATTACCCATGCGCTGGGGCACCTTGCGATTGATCATTTCGAGGCCGGTGGCACCCTAGGGAGCTTTAACCTCGATGTGGGCCGGCGTTCGTTTGGCCAGAAGGTTGCAGAGGCCAAGGCCAAGCTGGCTTAGATCGATCCGTAGCCATCTGCCGTCGAAGCGGGAAGTTTTCATTGCGGTCGATCAGCGCGCCCGAGGCTTCTGGTGCTAAGTCTACAGAATTAAGCCCTGCTCCCACCTTACGTCCCCATGATGTTTCATATTGTCGAGAACGATGAGCAGCAGCGCTCACTCTGGCCAGATTTTCGAAAGCAAGCCCTGCCGAATGGCTGGCGGTATACGGGGGTTGCCGGCTTGCGCGACGAGTGCCTGCGGCAAATTGCGGCCGATGCGGCGGATGCCCTGGCCATACGCGTCTCCGTGCCCGTCGCTCCGGCTTCGTTAACTGTTGCTGGGGCGCGTCGCCGCTCGATTGCCGTGCCGTTTTCGCGTCCTCAGGCGAAGGTGCGACTTTTTGTGTTTCCGCATGCTGGTTCGGGGGCCTCGTCCTATCACTTTCTGGCAAGGGCCTGCAAAGACGACGCGTTTGAGGTCAACCTAATCCAATACCCGGGGCGAGAGATGCGAATTCGGGAGCAGCCCTGCGCGGACATGAGCGGAATGACCCAGTTACTAGACGAGGATCTTCGTTCGCTTTTCTCGGAGCGGCCTTTTGCCTTTCTCGGTCACAGTATGGGGTCCCTCGTGGCATTTGAGCTGGCGCGGCGGTTGGCGGCTACAAATGGGCCGGAGCCTCGGCATCTCTTTCTCTCGGGGCGGCAGGCGCCGCAGCGGCCGGCGCACAACCTGCCGGTCGATTCCCTGTCAGACGAAGCCTTCTTGGATGCGGTGGGTAAACGTTATAACGCTCTGCCGGTTGAGTTGATTTCGAACCCTGAGATCTTGGCACTCGTGCTCCCGAGTCTACGAGCGGATTTCAAGCTGATGGCCATGTATCACTATCGAGAGGCGATGGCATTGAACGCTGGTCTGACCTTGATGAACGGCGTGGACGATCCGTGGGTGGCTCCGGATTCCGTGGAGGCCTGGCAGATTCAGTCGAAGGAGCCGATACGAACGCATTGGTTTCCCGGCGGACATTTTTATCTGCCAGAGACCGTGACAAAGGTCAGGCAAGTCCTGCTCGATACGTTGGCGATGAGTGGTTGATTGCTCGGTGGAGGGGGAGTCGGTAGCCGGAACACCCCCCTTTTTTCAAGCAGGTTAGTGCTCGGTCTCTGCCCTTAGCGGAAAGTCCCTGGGAAAGAACACAATGAATAACCAGAAACCTCCTGCGATCGAATCGGCCGCGCTCGACGAAACGAACAGCGGCGGTATCCGGGTAACGACAAAAGCACTTCCGGGTGGGTCGCCATATCGGTCGTCGGTGGGGGCGAGGCTGAGCAAAGGAAACAAAGTCACAATGGTGACCGGACGAGCGCCCCCAAAGATTCAGCTAACCAATCAAAAAACTTGTCGTGATCATCGAACGTAGCTTCCGGCCGGACCGGAAAATCGCCACCCAGTCGTAACGAACCGCCCCTTGACGGACTGAGTGCCGACCCTTTGATAGAAGCTGATTCAGCTTTTGATCGGCTTCATTTCTGAAGCTTTCATTAGATGTATTAAACTATTTTATTTTGTCCCGCGCTCGCTCTAATCAAAGTGTGAGGGGGTTGTGTATACTAAGAATTTTAAGCCAACGTATTTTTATGAATCCTTTCGCTATATCAAGTGACGCAACCTCGACCACGTCGGTCGAGAGATGCGAGACCTTGATTGACGCTTTGCGTGTGACGGTGGGACGCGAAACGGGCGGACTCATTTATATACGCTCGGAAGGCGTTGAGATCATGCAGACTTACGCCGATTTGTTAACGGAAGCGGAGAAAATTGCGGGGGGACTACTCAGTCGTGGAGTAGCGAAGGGTGACCCGGTGCTCCTGCAACTCGACGCGGCAGAAGATTTCATCCCGGGATTCTGGGGCTGTGTTTTGGCCGGAGCGGTGGCCGTGCCCGTGGCGGTGGCGCCGATCTTCTCTCAGGCCAATAGCGCTCTGCTTAAATTGCTGAACGCAAGCAAGCTGCTTGAGCGTGCGGCGGTGTTGGCGTCCGGCGCGGCGGTAGAGGGGCTGCGGCAGTTGCCTCCAAGTCTTGGGGAATTGAGCGGGCCAATCATCGATCTCGGCGCCCTGCGCCGGGAAAAAATATCGACTGGGGGCCTTCCCTCCCCGGTAGCGACTGACGTGGCGGTGATGCTGCTGACTTCGGGTAGTACCGGTCAGCCGAAAGGAGTGCCGCTGACCCACCGGAACCTGCTCGCGATGGCGGCGGGCACGATCGAGGGAAATGGATTTACGTCGTCCGAGGTCACGCTGAACTGGATGGCCCTCGACCACGTGGGTTCGGTCTCGTTTCTGGGCACGATGGCGACGGCGCTTGGCTGCACCCAGATTCACATCCCCTCCGGCTACATCCTTCAGGAGCCGCTGCGGTGGCTCGAATTGATCTCGCGCCATCGTGCGACGATTTCGTGGGCGCCGAATTTTGCCTTCACCCTGTTTTTGGACCGGACCGCAACCATCCAGGCGGGGACCTGGGACCTGAGCTGCATGCGGTTTCTGGTTAATGCCGGTGAACCGGTGGTGGCGCGCACCGCGCGCAAGTTCATCACCCTTCTGCAAGGCCATGGCCTGCCGGCGGGCGCGCTCCGGCCTGCCTTTGGGATGTCAGAGACCTGCTCGGGCATTACGTGGTCGCGGGGCCTGACTTTGGAGAATACCGGAGAGGACGTCGCGTTTGTCGATTTGGGGCCCTGCAATCCCGGCGCGGAAATGCGCGTCGTGAATGAGGCGGGCGAAGCGTTGCCGGAGGGCGAAACCGGGCGGCTGCAGTTGCGAGGCCCGTCCGTGTTTAGCGGCTATTTTCGCAATCCTGAGGAAAATGCGAAGGTGTTTAAGGAGGGATGGTTTGAGACGGGTGATCTTGCCTTTATCGCAGGAGGAACCCTCCGGATCGCGGGCCGGATCAAGGATGTGATCATTGTCAACGGGGCCAATTTCTACAGTCATGAAGTCGAAGCCGCAGCCGAGACGATCCCCGGGTTGATGAAGACGTTTACGGCCGCCTGTGCGGTGCGGGACGCAGCCTCCGAGACCGATCAATTGGCGCTGTTTTTTTGTCCCGAGTCCGACCAGCCCCAAACCAACGTGGCGATCGCACGGGCGATCCGCGCAAAATTGATCCAACAGGTCGGTCTCTCACCGACCTATCTGGTGGCGCTCGCACCGGCGGAGGTGCCGAAGACGGAGATCGGCAAGATTCAGCGCGGACAGCTCAAGAAGGCCTTTGAAGCCGGCGCCTACCGCGACCATCTGATTCAACTGGCGCGATCGGGTCCGGCCAAAGCGCCGGAAAAACGCAGAAGTAATCGCGGGGAACTCTCGTCGCTCATCGTCGAGATCTGGCAGGACGTGCTGGGACTGGAATCCGTCGGCTACGACGAGACCTTCTTTGAACTGGGTGGGCACTCGCTGCTCATCGTCCAGATGCAAAAACGCCTCCAAGAGCTCATGGGCCGCCCGGTGGCGATCGTCGAGCTCTTCAATTGCCCCACGGTGCGGGCGATGGTGGATCATTTCTCCAAAGACTTTGCCCCGGACGATCGGGGCTCGACCTTCACTCCGATCCGGGAGACCCGGGCCCCGGGCAGCAGCGGGGACATCGCGATTATCGGCATCGGTCTGCGCTTCCCTGGGGCGGCGACGCCGGAAGCGTTCTGGCGCGTGCTGGCTGACGGGAAGGAAACGATCCGGTTTTTCACCGCCGAGGAAGCCCTCGCGGCCGGCGTCGATCCTGAGCTGGTGAGCAATCCGAACCACGTGCGGGCGGCGCCGCTGCTCGATGCGCCGGACGCATTTGACGCGGATTTCTTCCGTTATTCGGCGAAGGAAGCCCGCATGATCGACCCGCAGCAGCGGGTGTTTCTCGAGGTGTGTTGGGAGGCGTTTGAGGACGCCGGTTACGATCCCCTCACCCATCCCGGCAAGGTCGGGCTCTTTGCGGCGGCGGGCATGAATACTTACCTGCCCAACAATCTGTGGGCGAACGATGCCTTCCTGCAGGCGGAAAATGGCAGTCGGATGTTGACGGTGGATTCCATGAATGGATTCAACGTCATGATCACAAATGACAAGGACTACCTGCCGATGCGGGTGTCGTACCGATTGAATCTCCGCGGTCCGAGCGTGAACGTGCAGTCCGCCTGCTCCAGCACGCTGCTCACCCTGCACGAGGCCTGCAAAGCGATCCGGATGGGCGATTGCACGATGGCGCTGGCCGGCGGTGTGTCGATCAAGCTGCCGCAACACGCCGGGCACCTCTACAGCCCTGGCATGCTGAATTCCCCGGATGGGCACTGCCGCGCCTACGATGCGCAGGCCGAGGGGACGATCTTTGGCAATGGCGCCGGAGTGGTGTTGTTGAAGCCTCTGGCGGAGGCCCAAGCCGACGGCGATCGGATCTACGCGGTGGTGAAGGCCACCGCTAGCAATAACGATGGTGCGGGCAAAGTGGGCTTCACCGCGCCGAGCTCGAGCGGTCAGGAAGATGTCTGCTCCGAGGCGATGGCCCGGGCGGGCGTGACGGCGGAGTCGGTTACCTTCATGGAGGGCCACGGCACCGGCACGCCGCTCGGCGATCCGATCGAGGTGAATGCGCTCTCCAGTGCATTTCGCCGCCACACGACGCGGACCAACTACTGCGCGCTCGGTTCCGTCAAGACGAACGTCGGCCACTTGCAGATCGCCTCCGGCATCGCGGGCCTGATCAAGACGACGCTCGCGCTCCACCACCGGCAGATCCCCGGCACGCTGCATTTCGAGAAACCGAATCCGAGCATCGATTTTGCGAGCACGCCTTTCTTTGTTAACCGCGAGACGATGGCTTGGGCGTCCCCGGCTGGCCCCCGTCGCGCCGGAGTGAATTCCCTCGGCATTGGCGGCACGAACGTGCACGCGATCTTGGAAGAATCGCCCGCGCCGCCGCAGGCTGCGCCCCAGAGCCCGGCGGGCCGCTGGGTGCTGCCGCTCTCAACCCGTCATCCGAAGGCCCTGCGGCAGATGGCGGACCGCTACGCCCAGCTGATCGCCCGCGACGCGGAAACTGATTTGGAGGACCTCGCCTTCACCGCGCAGGTCGGACGCGCCGGCCTGCCCCAGCGCGCGGCCTTCGTGGCGCACTCACGCGAGGATCTCGTGCAGCAGTTGGAGCGCTTCGGGGCGGAACCCGAGGCCCCGTCGCAGCGAATCGATTTCGACCAGCGCGGCGTAGCCTACTATTTTTCAGCCGACGCGAAGGGCGCGGCAGCCCTGGCCCGCGAATTGTGGACCACCGAGCCGGTGTTCCGGACCGTGGTCGAACAGTGCCTGACAACGTTTGAGCGCGTTTCGGCTACGACGATTTCGCGGAGCGAAGGAGCGTCGGCGATGCCGACGGGTTTCGCCGTCGAAGGCGAAGCAGCGGAGATTACCGGCCCCCTGCTCTTTGCCTTTGAGTATGCGCTGGCGGATTTGCTGGTGAGTTACGGCATCGAGGCTGCCGCCGTGGGCGGTCATGGGATGGGCGAAATCGTGGCGGCGTGCCGCTGCGGGGTTTTCGCACTGGAGGATGCCCTCCGGCTCGTGTCGGTCGGTGAGCCGGCGTCCGCAGGTGAGGGGCGCCAGGGCGATGATGCCGCGTTCGCGCGCGTCGTGGCCCAAGTGGAATTCTCCGACCCGCTGAGGCGTATGGTTTCGGGCACTACCGGAAAATGGGAAGAGGCGGACCTGGCCGAGGCTGGGCATTGGCTGCGGTACCGTCAGGCAAGCGGCGACGGCGAGTCCGGACGTCAGGCGCTTTTGGCGGACGGGTACAAGGTGCTCATCGAGGTCGGTGCGGCGGCCGCGACGCCGGTGAGCGAAGGCTCATCGCAGCGCGTGATTGCGGCTGATTTTCCGCGACTGGTGGCGACCCTGTTCGCGCTGGGCTATCCGGTTCAATGGGGCTCGGGCCGGAAAGCGCGCCCGGCGCGCCGGGTGACGCTGCCGACTTACCCCTGGCAGCATCAGTCGTACTGGATTGAAGCCATCGATATTCGCGGATCACAGCGTGCGCCGGTAGCGGCGTCGCATCCCTTGCTCGGCCGGCGCTGGCGCTCACCGCGCGTCAAGGCTTCCGTGTACGAGTCCCGTTTCGATCCCGCGACGATGCCCTATCTCGCTGAGCACATCGTCCACGGCAGCATCGTGACGCCCGGCGCGCTCTACCTCGCTCAAGTCTCCTTGCAGGCGGCGGATCTCCTGCTCGGCGCGCACGCCGCGGCGGGTGATCGCAGCGTACGTTTGCACGATGTGGTATTTGTCGGCGCGATGGTGATCGACCCCCGGCAGCCGCGGACCGTCCAGACGATTTTCACGCCGGGTGAGTCCGGCGGATACGCCTTTGAAGTGCTGAGCTGGACCGATGCCGAGCCCGACACCGTCGTCGTGCACGCTACGGGCCGCTGCTCCGCCGAGCCGGCGAAACCCACGTCGCTCGACCTCGCTCAGGTACGGGGAGCGCTCCGGCCGGTCGCCAATCTCGCCGGCCACTACGCGACCATGGACAAGATGGACGTGCGCCTCGGGGCCAGCTTCCGCTGGATCGCCGAGATGCACCGGAGCGAGCGGCAATCGCTGCTGCGCCTGGTGGCCCCGGTGGGACTCGAGCGAACACGCGAGTGGCACCCCGGCTTGGTCGATTCGTTCCTCCAGGCAGCGGTCCCGGCCATCGGCTTGGACGGTGCGCGGACCCTGATTCCGTTTCGCGTGGGGCAACTCGTTTTCCATCGCAACCCCGATGGGCAAGCGCTCTTCGCGCACGCGCGCCAGCTCCCGGCGGAGCGGGCGGCAGAGGTGAACGTTTTCCGCTGCGACGTGTGCCTTTACGATGCCGGCGGCACCTTGGTCGCTGAGGCGCTGGGCTTTGAGCTTCGCAACTTGCAGGCGCAGGACGTGCAGACCGCGACGGCGCCGAAGTTCTTCGAGACCACTTGGGAAACGCTGGGTGCGCCGGCCGAGATTTCGCGGAGTTCCCCGGCGGGGTCGTGGCTTTTCCTTTCGGAAGGCGATCCGGCGTCCCGGGCGTTGCAGCAGTCGCTACGCGCGGCGGGTGGGACCGTGCAGGAAGTGCCGGTTGCACGCGCGGCCGAGGCCGAGGAGCTGTTGGCCTCCCAGCGGTGGGCGGGCGTGGTCTACGCTTGGAGCCTGAGCGCCGAATCGCCCGCGGCGATCGGCTGGCGGGAGTTGCTCGCCTGTGTGCAGGCTGCTGCCAACCGCAAGGGCGAGGACGTGGCGCGCTGGGTTTTCCTCACTGCGCGCGGTGTCACGGCGCAGGCGCCCGTGGGTGGCTTCGTCACGGGTCTCGTCCACGAGCATCCCGAGTGGCGGCCCCTCCACCTCGAGATCAATCCGGCGCTGGAGACCGTTGACCAGTGGACTCCCTGGCTCTTGGACACAGCCGGCAGTGAAATCCGGCTGACGGATCAAAGCGGTGCGGTGCAAGGCATGCGCCTCACTGAGAAAGCAATTCTCCCGAAGACGGTCACGGTGCGTTCCGATGGCAGCTATCTGATCACGGGTGCGTCGGGCGCGCTCGGTCAGGCCGTCGCGGAATGGCTGGTCACCCAAGGTGCGCGGGCACTCTGCTTGTCCGGCCGACGCGAGCCCGGCGATGAGTTGCAGGCCAAGATCGCCGAGTGGGCACGCCGCGGCGTGCGGGTTAACTTTGAAATCGCGGACCTGAGCGACGCGGTGAGTATTGACCGCCTCGTGCAAAAGGCGGGTGAGGCTCAGCCCTTGCGCGGCGTGTTTCATGCGGCCGGCGCATTGCGGGACGGCTTCCTGCGGCAGGCGGACGCGGCGGCCTTCACTTCTATTTTCGGTGCGAAGATCACGGGGGCGTGGGAACTGCACCGCGCGACCCAAGGCCTGCCGCTCGATTGCTTCGTGCTGTTCTCGTCCATCGCCTCGCTGCTCGGCTCGTCGGCTCAGGCGAATTACGCGGCGGCCAATGCTTACATGGATGCGCTGGCACGGGAGCGCCAGCAGGCTGGGCTGGCCGGGCTCAGCATCCAGTGGGGCCCGTGGGATGGCATCGGTATGACCGCTCGCCTCGGCGCGCGCGACCGCGAGCGTTTGCACGAGCGCGGCTTGCTCGCGATGGAGCCGACGCAGGCCCTCTGGGCGCTCGAGCAGGTCTTGGGCTCCGCGGGCTGCGTGGGTATATTTGCTTGGAATAGCCGGACCTATCGCACGGCCTTGAAAGGGCCGGTGCCGGCGTTTTATCGGCGCGTCTTTGCCAACGAAACAACCGCCGCGATCCCAGCCGTCGCGCCAGTCGTGGTGGCCCCGCGCGGTTACGCCGCCCTGCCGTTCCCCGAGCGCTCGGAGGCGATCGAGCGCGTGATCCGCGAAATCGTGGCGACGCTGCTCGGCCTTGACTCGTACCTAAACGTCGAGCGGGAAAAGGGGTTGTTTGACCTCGGAATCGATTCGTTGACGGCCATCGACCTCAAGGACCGCCTCGAGAAAGCGCTTGGGCACACCCTGCGCTCCACGATCGCCTTTGACTATCCCACGTCGCAGGAGATGGCGGCGCATCTTGCCGAGACGCTGTTCCCCGCGACGACGCCTGCCGCGACCGCGGTGGACGCGAAACCGGCCGTGGGCGGCAATCAAGATTTGACGGGCTTGACCGCCGCTGATCTCGAGGCGCTTTTGCAAAAAGAACTGAATGAGTGAACCGAATAAAAACGACGTCATGACTTATCAAAAAGTAGGAGTAATCGGTGCCGGTGTGATGGGTACCGGCGTAGCGCAAAATCTGGCCCAACGGGGCATGCGGGCCGTCTTGGTGGACGTGTCGGAGACCGTCCTGACCAAGGCCCGCGAGACTATTTTTAACAGTCTGCGCGTGGCCGGCATGTTCCGGCGCGACGACGCGCCGGCCGCCGACCCGGAGCAGACGGTCGGGATGATCGAATTCACGACCGACTACACGCGGCTGGCCGACGTGGAGTTTGTGGTCGAGAACGTCGTCGAAAAGCTGGCGATCAAAACCGAGATTTATCCCCGGCTCGATGCGATCTGCCCGCCGGAGTGTATCTTTGCGGCGAATACCTCGGCTATTTCAATCACCAAGCTGGGTGGCTTCACCAAGCGTCCGGACAAGGTGCTCGGGATGCACTTCATGAACCCCGTGCCGATGAAGAGCATGGTGGAGGTCATCCGCGGTCATCACACGAGCGAGGAGACGCTGGTCCGCGGTAAAGCCTTTCTCGCCCAACTCGGCAAGGAGGCGGTGGTGGTAAATGACATGCCCGGCTTCGTTTCGAACCGAGTGCTTATGCTGACCGTCAACGAGGCCGTCTGGCTCGTGCAGGACCAGGTGGCCTCGGCGGCCGATGTGGACAAGATTTTCCGCTCCTGTTTCGGCCACAAGATGGGGCCGTTGGAGACGGGAGACCTGATCGGCTTGGACACGATCTTGTTCTCCTTGGACGAACTCTACGCGGCTTACGGCGACCCCAAATTCCGGCGTTGTCCGCTGCTTCAGAAAATGGTGGACGCCGGCTTGCATGGGCGAAAATCAGGCGAAGGGTTTTACAAGTATTCGGTCTAACCAGACGGGTGCCCTTCGGGAGGCATTCATTCCACAAATTTTCCTTCAACTATGACACAATCAGACGCTCGTTCGAAGGTTCGCGCCTTCCTCGAAAAATTCATCCGGGACCAGGATTTCGAAGACGGGGACAATGTCTTTGCCCTCGGTCTCGTGAACTCGCTGATGGCGATGCAACTCGTGCTTTTTCTGGAGAAAGAGTTCGGGGTAAAATTCACCAACCAGGATCTCAATCTGAAGAATTTCCGCTCCGTGGATGCGATGGTCGAGTTGCTCGGTGCGCGCGGAATCTTCGCGGCGGCCTGATGTCATGACGCTGCAAGGCTATATCGACTCAGCGATCGCGCCCCGCGCCGATCGGTGGGACTGCGAGGAGCGCATCCCGCGCCAAGTGCTTTCCGATTTGGCAGGCCTCGGCGTGCTCGGGGCCCACGTGTCCATCGCTCAAGGTGGCGGGGGGCGGCCAGTCGTGGAGTGGGGCGAGGCGCTGGAGGCGGTGGGCGAGGCGAGCATGTCGCTGCTGAGCGTCCTGACCATCCACGCGATGTCCTCCTACGCGCTCGCCCGCTGGGGCGAGGCCGAAGCGCAACAGGAGTGGCTGCCGAGCCTCACCTCCGGCGCGAAGCTGGGTGGGTTTTGTCTCACCGAGCCGACGATCGGATGCGATGCAAAGTCCGTCACCACCCGCCTCGAGGAGGCGGGGGATAGCTGGCGGGTGACCGGCACCAAGCGCTGGACTTCCGCGGCGGAATTGGTGGACGTATTTCTGGTCTTCGGCCAGACCGACCAAGGGCCGACCGCCGTGCTCGTGCCGCGCGAGACGCCGGGTGTTACAGTGACGCCAATCAGCGGCGTCCTCGGCTTCCGCGGGGCGCGGGCCTGCGAGCTGACCTTCAAGGACGTGGTGGTGCCGAAGCGCTGGACGATCGGGCCGCAGGGCATGGGTTTCTCGTACGTCGCCAGCTCGACGTTGGACGTGGGGCGATTCTGCATCGCCTGCGGGTCAACCGGCCTGATTCGCGCGTGTGTCCGCGCGAGTGTGGACTACGCCCGCCAGCGCAAGCAATTCGGCGTCCCGTTGAGCGAGCATCAATTGATTCAGGCGCTGATCGCAGACATGACGACCTCGTACAAGGCGGCCAACGCCCTCTGGCGACAGGCCGCGAAGGCGCGGGAGGAGCTCCTGCCGAGCTCGATCATGGAGACGACCACGGCCAAATACTTTGCATCGACCGCGGCCTCCCGCGCGGCGAATGACGCGGTGCAAATCCACGGGGCCAATGGCTGTGGTCCCGATTATCCGGTGCAGCGCTACTTCCGCGATGCGCGCATCACGGAGCTCATCGAAGGCAGCAATCAGATGCAGCAAGTCATGATCGCGCAGGATGCGCTCAACGCTTTTGCCACCCGCCGCCGCCGCTGAAACCATGTCCCAGAAAAAGATCAAATGCGTGGTGTGGGACCTCGACCACACGGTTTGGAGCGGAATTCTGCTCGAGGGCGATACCCTCGTGCTGCGACCCGGCGTGCGGGAATTGATCGAAGCTTTCGACGAGCGGGGTATCCTTCAGTCCGTGGCCAGCCGCAACGAGAGCGCACCGGCCCGCGAGCAGTTGAAAAAATTTGGGCTCGAGCAGTATTTCTTGCACCCGCAGATTAATTGGGACCCCAAATCCGAGTCGGTGAAGCGCATTGCGGAGCGTCTGAATATTGGCTTGGACACCTTCGCCTTCATCGACGACCAGGCCTTTGAGCGCGACGAGGTGCGGTTCAGCGTGCCGGCAGTGCGCACCTACGATGCCACTGACGTCGAGCGGTTGCAGGCGGATCTCGATTTCATGCCGCGCGTAATCACCGAAGATGCGCGCTGCCGCCGAGCGATGTACCAAGCCGACATGGTGCGGCACGAGGAAGAGACCTCGTTCAAGGGGCCGAACGACGCATTTTTAGCGACGCTCGACATGACATTTTCGTTTGGCCCGGCGACCGCGGCGGACCTGTTGCGGGTGGAGGAGCTCGTCGCGCGTACCAACCAACTGAATACCACTGGGCGGATCTATTCCTACGAAGAGCTGGCGGCCCTGCGGGAGTCCCCGGACCACGTGTTGCTCGTCGCGGACCTGACGGACAAGCACGGGCCCTACGGCAAGATTGGCGTCGTGCTGCTGCAGCGCACCGAAGGCGCTTGGACCATCAAGCTGCTGCTGATGTCGTGTCGTGTGATGAGCCGCGGCGTGGGCGGCGCGCTGATCACGCTCTTGCGCCGCGAGGCCAAGGCGGGCGGCGTGCGGCTGCTCGCAGATTTTCGCGCCACCGACCGAAACCGGATGATGTACATCACCTACAAGTTCGCGGGATTCTCTGATCTCTCGGAGATAGACGGGACGAGCCTGCTGGAGGCTGACCTGAATGAAATTCCGGAATTGCCGGCGTATTTGGTGGTCAACTCGACCTGGCAAGGAGGCTCCGGTGGCTGACGACTCCAAAGATTTGCTGGCCAAAGCGCTCGGGGAACTCCGCCGCCTAAAGCAGGAGAACAAGGCGCTCAAATCGCTGGGCGGTGAGCCGATCGCCGTCGTCGGCATGGCGTGCCAGTTTCCCGGGGAGTGCACGGACCCGGAGGCTTATTGGGATTTTCTGGCGGCGGGTCGCTCGGCCATCGAGCCCACTCCCCCAGACCGGGCCGAGGGCACGGCGGGCGGCTTCGGCTCCTACCTCAAGAGCACGGATCAGTTTGACGCCGCGTTTTTCGGAATCTCTCCGAAGGAGGCGCAGAGCATGGACCCGCAGCAGCGCCTGCTGCTGGAGTTGGCGTGGCATGCGTTTGAATCGGGCCACCTCCGCGCCGATGCATGGGCCGGCCGAGAGGTCGGCGTATTCGTCGGCATGAGCGGCATCGACTATGCGCTCAAGCTCTTCGCGCCCTCCAATCGCGCGCAGATCGATCCCTACTTCGGCACCGGCTCGACCCAGAGCCCGGCGGCGGGGCGGCTCGCGTACTCTTTCAAGTTCAACGGCCCCGCGATGGTGGTCGACACCGCGTGCTCGTCCTCGCTGGTCGCGATTCACCTTGCTGTGCAGAGCTTGCGCCGCGGCGAGTGTGAGCTGGCGCTGGTGGCGGGCGTGAACCGCATCCTCGGTCCCGATCTGACGTTGAATTTCGAACAATCCGGCCTGCTCGCGCCGGACGGCAAGTGCTACACCTTCGATGCTCGGGCTGAGGGCTACTCGCGCGGAGAGGGCGGCGGCGCGCTGGTCTTGAAACGCCTGAGCGACGCTGAGGCGGCCGGCGACACGATCTTCGCCTTGGTTTTGGGCTCGGCGGTCAATCAGGACGGCGGCTCGGGCGGCCTCACGGTCCCGAGCGGACCGGCGCAGCAGAAGGTCATCCGCCGTGCGCTGCAGGCAGCGGGACTCACTCCGGAGGACGTCGATTACGTCGAGGCCCACGGCACTGCGACGCCGTTGGGCGATCCCATCGAGGTCAACGCGCTGAGCGAAGTGTTCACCAAGGGTCGGGCCGCGGGCCGCCCGCTCCGCGTCGGATCGGTGAAGACCAACCTAGGGCATTTGGAGGCGGCCGCCGGCATGGCGAGCAGCCTCAAGGTCATCCAGTCTCTCCGGCGCGAGGCACTGCCGCCGCACCTTAATTTCACCGAGCCGAGCCCGCATATTGACTGGAAAAATGCGGCGCTGCGGGTGGTGGATCAGCTGGAGCCGTGGGGCCGTGGCGAGCGCCGCCGGGTGGCGGGCGTGAGTGGATTTGGTTTTGTCGGCACCAACGCGCACATTATTTTTGCCGAGGCTCCGACGAAGGTGCCTTCACCAGCGAAAGACGCCACACCCCGTCCGGAGTTGTTGGTGTTGAGCGCCCGCACACCCGAGGCGCTGCGTGGCCAAGCGAAGGCTTTTGCCGCGAGGCTAAGCGAGCTGCCGATCACGGATTGGCCAGCGGCGGCTTGGTCGGCCCGCGCCGGCCGGGTGCCCTTTGCGGAACGTCTGAGCGTGGTGGCGGGGAAGGCGGAAGAAGCGGCGGCGGTCCTGCGCAAGTTTGCTGAGACCGGCAAGGCGCGAGGTGCCGGGGTAGGACGAGCCGCTGAGCGGGTCCGGTCCGCCTTTGTCTTCACCGGGCAGGGTGCGCAGTACGCAGGGATGGGCCGGAGGCTCTATGCCCAGCATCCGCTTTTCAGGGAGATCGTTGATAGTTGTGCAGCCCAGCTCCGAGAGCCGCTCGGCCGCGACCTGCGGGATATCATGTTTACGGATACGGCCGTGATGGCGGTCGACTCAGAGGCGTCGGTCTTCGACGGGGCGCGGAATGTGGCCCCGCTGGGCGAGCTCGACCAGACGGCGTTCACGCAAGCGGGTCTCTTCGTGATCGAGTATGCGTTGGCCCGCGTCTGGGAGGCGATGGGCGTGCGGCCGGAGATCGTTTTGGGGCACAGTGTCGGCGAATACGCTGCCGCGTGCATCGCCGGGGTTTTCAGCGTAGAGGACGCTTTGAAGCTGATCGCGGCGCGCGGGCGCCTCATGGAGCGGCAGTCCGCCCCGGGCGCGATGTTCACGGTGTTTGCAGACGAAGCGGTCGTGGCGAAGCTAATCGCGCCCTTCACGAAAACGGTGGCGATCGCCGCGGTGAACGGTCCGGAGATTATCCTCGTGTCCGGGGGGGCGGATACGATCGCGAAGGTAAAGGCGCTCTGCGAGCAGGCGGAGCTGCGTGTGGTGATGATGCGGATTTCCCATGCGTTTCATTCGCCCCTGACCGATCCCGTGCTGGTTGAACTGGAAGCGGTCGCGCGCTCACTCACCCTGAACCGGCCGAAGATTCCGCTGATTTCCAATGTTACTGGCGGGTTCGTTGACGAAGAGGTCACCGATCCGAGCTACTGGTCGCGCCATCTCCGGCAATCCGTGCGCTTCTGCGAGAGCATTGCCCTGTTGCATGCGCAAAAGCTCGACTACTTCATCGAAGTGGGTCCCGAACCCACGCTGATCGGGCTGGATCTTGCCTTCCGCGCCGCGCGTACCGATCAGGCCTCGCCAGCGAAATGGATTCCCAGTCTGCAACGGGGACACGACGACGTGCGCTCGCTGCTGGACGGCGCGGGTCGCCTCTGGACCGCCGGGGCCAATCTGGTCTGGTCCACGATCCAGCCCGACGCGGCAGCTCATTACGTTCCTCTCCCGGGCTACGCTTTCCTCCGGAAACGCCACTGGTTCAATTTCGCCGATTCCGTGCCTGCTCCTGCCTCTATCTCTGCTCCTGCGCCCGCCATGCCCACGCTCGCCATGCCTCCCGTCTCCGTCTCCGCCGCCCCGGTCCCGGTGCGCCCCAATGCCGATGCCGTGTTGGCAGAAGTCCAGGCGATCATCTGCGAAGTGAGCGGCCTGGAGCCTGCGGACCTGTCCCTCGCGGCCAACCTTTTGGAGATGGGTCTCGATTCGCTCATGTTTGTGCGCAGCGGACGCGTTCTAGAGAAGCGCTTTCAGGTAAAAATTTCGATCAAGCAGTTCTACGAAGACCTGCATCGCATCGGTGCGCTGGTTGATTTCCTCGTGGCTAATGCCGCCGTGGAAACCGTCGCTCCGACGCCGGTCGTGGTCGCAGCCGCCCCCGCCGCACCTGCGCCGGCGGCGGCCGCACCGGCAGCAGCACCCGCGGTGGCGGTGGCTGCGCCCACGATGGCGGCCCGGCCCGCACCGGTCGCTCCGATGGCGACGACAGGGCTCGACCCCGTGCTGGAAGCGCATTTTCGGCTGATGGAGCGCTATCTCGAATTACGCACGGGCTTCGCGGCCCCCGCAGCCCCCGCGACCTCCGCTGCGCCGGCCGCCCCCGTGACGCTGGCTCCCGTGGCTACGGCTCGGATTGAACCCACGCCAGTGGCAGGGCCGGCGGCCCCAGCGCCGATGAGCGGTAAGCTGGCCGTGAACTTCGGCGGACTAAACCTCGAAGAGGAAAAAAATCTGTCCCCGCAGCAGAAGCAGTTTTTGCGCGCGCTCACCGATCGGCTCGCCGCCAAGACCCGACGTTCCAAGGAGCAGACGCAGGCGTGGCGGCATGAGCTCGCCGATTGGAAAGGTAGCCTGCAGTTCAAGCGCAGCCTGAAAGAGCTCAAGTATCCCATCGTCTCCAACCGTTCGCAGGGCAGCCGAATCTGGGATGTTGACGGCAATGAGTACGTCGATCTGGCCCTCGGCATGGGTGTGCATTTTCTTGGCCATGCGCCGGCCTATATTAATGAGGCGCTGCACCGGCAGATTGACCGCACTGCCGCCCTCGGTCCGCAGTCGGATCTCGCCGGCGAAGTTGCGAAGAAGATTTGCCAACTCACCGGCACGGAGCGTGCGAGTCTGGCGATCACCGGCTCGGGTGCAGTGATGCTCGCCCAGCGCCTCGCGCGCGCGGCGGCGGGCCGGCCCTTGATCGCGCAGTTTGCCGGAGCCTATCACGGCATCGGCAGCGAAGTGCTGGTCGTCGGCGGCGAGGAAGGCTCGCGCCCGATGTCGCCGGGGATTCCCTCGAGCGTGGTGCAGAACGCCCAGGTGCTGGACTACGGCAGCGAAGAGTCGCTGGAGTGGATCCGCGAACACGCCGCGCAACTGGCGGCGGTGATCGTCGAGCCGGTGCAGAGCCGCCGGCCGAGCTTCCAGCCGCATCGCTTCCTGCGCCGCCTGCGCAAGCTCACGGCGGAGTTGAATATCATCCTGATCTTCGACGAGATGATTAATGGCTTCCGCATTCATGGCGGCGGCGCGCAGGCGTGGTTCGGCATCGAGGCCGATCTCGTGACCTACGGGAAGATCGTGGGCGGCGGCATGCCCCTCGCGGTCGTGGCCGGCAAAGCGAAACTGCTGGACTGGATCGACGGCGGATTCTGGCAATTCGGCGATGACTCGGCCCCCACGGGGCGGACGATTTTCACCGGCGGCACGCACAACCGCCACCCGCTCGCCCTTGCCGCCGCGGGTGCGGCACTCGACTACTTGATCGCGGAAGGTCCCTCGCTGCATGAGGCGGTGAATCATAAGACGGAGCGCCTCGGTAAGGAGCTCAACGCGTTCTTCGAGGAGGAAACGGTTTCGGTCCGCGCGGCCTGGTTTGGCTCGCAGTTCCGCTTCGAGGCCCTCGGCGATGCCTTCGACCTAGAGGTCCTGTTTTATTTGCTGACCGAGCTGGGCTTCTACACGTGGGAGCAGCGGATTTGCTGTCTCTCGGTGGCGCACACCGATGAGGAAATCGACCGGCTGATCGCCGCGGTGCGCTCGGCGGTCGCAGCGATGCGCGCTGGCGGTTTTGCGCTCCTCGCCGGCCCGCGTGCGCCGCGCCGCGTGCTGCCGCTGTCTCCCGTCCAGGAGCGCCTCTTCGCCCTCTGTCAGCGCGAAGGAGCCGAGATGCCTTACCATCTTTCCGGAGTCTGGGAAATGTTTGGCCAGCTGGACCTCTTCAAACTGCAGGACGCGTTTCAGGAAATCGTGCGGCGCCACGAAAGTCTGCGCACCGCCTTTGGCTTGATCAATGGCAAGCCGTGCCAGTACGTCTTCGAAGAGCCGCGCTTCTTCCTCGAGGAGATCAAGGTGGCGGGGAAAGCTCCGGGCGCGCTGTTGCAGGATTTCATCCGGCCCTTCGATCTCGAGCGGCCGCCCTTGCTGCGCGTGGGCGCTGTCGTGCTCGACGCCAATCGCACCCTGCTGCTCATCGACGTCCACCACATCGCGGCCGACGGCCTGTCGATGAACGTCATCCTGAGCGAGTTCGCTAAACTCTACGACGGCCAGCCACTGGGCCCAGTAAAGCGGCAGTATCGCCATGCCTGCAGCGAAGCGGAAGCGCTGAAAAAACAGCCGGACTATCGCCTCGAGGAGGCCTACTGGCTGAAAGAAATGGCGGGGAGCCTCCCTGTGCTCGACCTGCCGGGCGACCACGTCCGCTCGGGCGAGATGGATTTCCGCGGAGACAAATGTGGCATCAGCATCGACGCGGACCGCACGCGCCGGTTGGAGATGCTGGCGCGGGAGCACGGCGCCTCGCTCTACATGGTCCTGCTGGCCGCCTATGTGACGCTGCTGCACCGGCTGAGCGGAGCAGAGGATCTCGTCGTCGGTCTGCCGGTGGCGGGCCGCCCGGGCGCCGACAATGACGAGGTGGTCGGAATGTTCGTGAACTCGCTGCCCCTGCGCTTCCGGCCGCAAGCCGACCAGCCCTTTGACGCCCTGCTGCGTGCGGTGCGCGGCACCTGCTTGGGTGCGTACGACCATGCGGCCTATGAGTTTTCCGACCTCGTCGCCCGGCTCGACTTGCCGCGAAATCCGGACCGCAACCCGGTGTTTGACACCATGTTTGCTTACGAGAGCGCCGACGACCGCGTGATGCGGACGCGCGACCTGACGATCCGGACGATCGATCAGTTCGAGGGCTCCGGCATGTTCGACCTGAGCGTCGACATCATCCGCGAGCGCGGGGTGCTGGGCATCCGTTTCCACTATGCGACGCGGCTTTTCAACCGCGAGACGATCGAGCGCTACGGCGCGGCCTTCAACCGACTGCTGGATGCCTTGCTCGAACGCCCGCGGTACCCGATCGGTCGGCTGTCGATCCTCATGCCGGCGGAGCTGGCGCAGGTCTCGGTGAATTTCTGCAGCACGGCCGGCCCAGTATCGGCGCCGACCACCCTCGTGGCCTTGTGGACGAATGCGGCGAAGGTCCATGCCGAGCTGATCGCGCTGGTCTGCGGTGAGCGGCGATTGACTTACCGGGAGGTCGACGCGCTGACGGACGCCGTAGCGCGGCGTCTGCTGGGCGAGTATGGCGTGAAGCGTGGCGACCGCGTTGCGCTGTTGGTCGGAGCGAGCGACCACATGATCGTGGCGATCCTCGGCGTGTTGAAAGCCGGGGCGGCCTACGTGCCGATCGATGTGGAAAACCCCGCCGACCGGGTGCGCGGCCTGCTGGCCGACGCCGGGGCGCATATCCTGATTGTCGATACTCCGCCGGAATGGTCCGCGCCAGGCGTGGAGCCGGTGTCGCTGGCGACGCTCTGCCGCGCCGCGGTGGAAAAATCCACTCCCCTGACTCCGCCGACGCCGGATACGCTGGCCTACGTGATCTACACCTCGGGCAGCACGGGCAAGCCGAAGGGCGTGATGATCGAGCACGGGGCGATCGCGAACTCGATCCTCTGGCGCATCGAGGCCTACCCCTTTGCCCCGAGGGATTGCACGCTGCTCATGCCGTCGTACGCATTCGATGCGTCGACGCTCGATATTTTTCCGACGCTGATCAGCGGCGGGAGTCTTCTGCTGGTCAGCGCGGTGGAAAAGCGCGAGCTTGCGGCCCAGGCCGCGCGCCTCCAGCGGGAGCACGTCACCTCGGTGCTCCTCACCCCGAGCCTGCACTCCCTCTATCTCGACGAGATCGCGACGGCGATGTCGGGGCTGAAGTGGGTCTGCGTGGCCGGGGAGGCCACGACACTCTCGCTCGTGCGCCGGCATTTCGAGCGGCTCCCCGGCGTGCGGCTGTTCAACGAATACGGTCCGACGGAAAACAGCGTGGTGACGACCTACACCGAGTTGTTCCCCACGGATACGCTGGTGTCGATCGGCCGGCCGGTGGCGGGATGCCAGGTGTACGTGATCCAGCCGAACGGCGAATTTTGCGGCGTGGGCGTCCCTGGCGAGTTGGTAACCAGCGGTGTCGGTCTGGCGCGCGGTTATCTCAACCAGCCGGAGCTGACTGGGGCGGCCTTTGGGTCGGCGCCTTGGGATGCAGAACGCCGCATCTACCGCACTGGCGATCTGGCGCGGTGGCGCGCGGATGGCACGTTGGAATTTTTGGGCCGACGCGACGCTCAGGTGAAGCTCCGCGGCTATCGCATTGAGCTCGACGAGATCGAGGAAGTCGTGCGCCGCCAGCCCGGGGTCGCGGCCGCCGCGGTAAAAGTAGCGTCCGTCGCCGGCGAGTCCCAGTTGATCGCGTATGTGACCACTCGATACGGCTTTGATGAGTCCGCCGTGCGTGGCGCCTGTCAGGCAGTGCTGCCGATTTACATGGTTCCCACGGTGTTTTTCCGTCTGGACGCCATGCCGCTGAACACCAGCGGTAAGGTGGACCGGAAGGCGCTGCCGGTGCCGGTGAGTCTGGGGAACCGAGAGACGGGCGGCCTGGCGCGGGGCGCGCGCGAGCAGGTGGTCGCCCAAGTGTGGAGCGATGTACTGCGGCAGCCGAACATCGGCCGCGACGAAGATTATTTCCGACTCGGCGGCGACTCGATCAAGGGCATCCAGATTATCTCCCGCTTGTTGCAAGCGGGCTGGCGCTTGGACATGCGCTGGCTGTTCCGCCACCCCACGATCGCGGGGCTGGCGCCGAAATTGGAAGCGACCCGCGGCTCGGCCGACGCCGTCGTACCGGAGAGCGTCGGCGAAGTGCCGCTCGGCCCGATTCAGCGCTGGTTCTTCGATCGTAGTTCGATCAGCCCCGAGCATTTTAACCAAGCGATCTGGCTGGACGCGCGCGGACGGTGGAATGCCGAAGCGATGCAGGCGGCGCTGCGTCACGTCGTTTCCGGGCATGATGCCTTCCGTTTCCGGTTCACCCGTGAAGCGGACGGTTGGCACCAGCAATGCGCGCCGGGTCTGGGCTCGATCGTGTGTCACGTCTTCGACTGGCGTGAAGCGGACCGGATAGAACAGCGGCTGGCCGAGTTGCAGCAAGCTGAGCAGGCCGCCCTCAATCTCGCGCAAGGTCCGGTGACGCGTGCCGTGATCGTGCAACTGGCAACTGGAGACCGCCTCTTCTGGACCGCGCATCATCTCGTGGTGGATGGGGTGTCGTGGCGCATTTTGCTCGAAGATCTCGCTGCAAGCTATGCGGCTGAGGTGGCCGACCAATTGCCGCCGCGCCTGCTGCGCACGGTGAGCTTCGGCAACTGGACGCGCGCCGTGAGCGGCGCCGTGGTCAATGGCCTGCTGCAGGACGAGGCCGCCTATTGGCAAGAGCTCGCGAGCCGGCCGGAGCCGAGGCTACCCCGCGGACGTGCTCGCGCCACGGGCACCGTGGGGGACCTGCGGACGGTGGAGATCACGCTGTCCGAGGACGTATCGCAGCGACTATTACAGCAGGCCCATACGCCCTTCCGCACGCGCGGCAATGAGCTGTTCATCGCGGCGCTGCGGATCGCCTACGCCGATTGGAACCCTTGGCAGCCGCTCGAGCTGCTGCTCGAGGGTCATGGCCGCGAGGCTGCATTGTCGGACTTGGACATCAGCCGGACGGTCGGGTGGTTCACCAGTGTCCATCCGGCGTACTTCCCGCCGGCCCGGATCGGGCCGCCCGACGCGGACCTGATTCGCGAGACCAAGGAGTATTTGCGCTCCGTGCCGCGCAATGGCGCCGGCTTCGGCTGGTTGCAGGCCACGGGCACAGCGTTGTTCAGCCCGGAGCGACTGCGCTCGGCCATCAGCTTTAATTTCCTCGGTGGGTTCGAAAGTGGGGCCGGCGCGTTTGCCCTCAGCGCGGAGCGTCCGGTCGGAGTACGGGCCGGAAACCAGCCGGTGGATCACTCCATCGCGATCATGGGCTACGTCGCCGGCGGGCGGATGTATTGGTCGGTCGAGTACGACTCGGTGCGCTGGCCGGAGATCACGATGCAAGGCCTGCTCGGGCGGTTCATCCAGGTGCTCGGTGAAGTGGCCGCCTGCACGGCGGCGACGCCGGCGGTGGTGCCCAGCCCGGCGGATTTTGTCTTCCACCGGCTCAAGCTCGAGGCCTTTGATCGCATGGTGGCGCGACGCGAGTGGCCGCCCGCTACGATCGAAGATATTTATCCGCTCTCGCCGATGCAGAAGGGCCTGTTTTACGAGGCGATCAAAGCGCCTTCTTCCGAGGCCTATTTTGAGCAGATGTCATTCTGTCTCGACGGCACGATCGATCTCCCGGCGCTCGAGACGAGCTGGCGCGACCTCGTGGCCCGTCACCCGGCGCTGCGTTCGGTCTTCGTTCATGCCGAGGGCGGCGACGATGCGTTGCAAGTGGTGTTCCGCACCCAGGAGCCGGCGTTGTCGTTTGAGTCGTTGGTGAATCAGAGTCCTGAGCAGCAGCAGAAAACCGTGGACGCGTACCAGCGCGCCGACCGCGCTGTGCCGTTCGCGCTGGAGTGTGGGCCGTTGATGCGCGTGCGGATTTTCCAACTCGGTCGCGACCGCCTCCAACTGGTGTGGAGCCATCACCACATCCTGATGGATGGCTGGTGCGTGGGCATCCTCTACGAGGATTTGATGCGGAGCTATGAGGCCCGCGCCCAGCACCGGGAACTGCAGTGGGAGGCTCCGGCCGATTACCGGGGTTATCTGCGTTGGCTGGAGACCGTGGATCGCAAGGCGGCGGCGGCCTTCTGGCGCGCCGAACTGGCGGGTTACGATCGCATGATCTCGTTGCCACGCAACCAGGCTGCCGGTGCGGCCGACTATCGCTGCGGCAAGTCGAAAATGCGCTTGGCGGGACCGGCTTGGGCGGGGTTGCAGAATTTCGCGAGCCAACACGGTGCGACGACGGCGACGTTGTTGAACACGCTCTGGGGCATTCTTCTGGCGCGCTACAATCAGGCGGACGACATCGTGTTTGGTGGCATCGTTTCGGGCCGCCCGGAGTCCGTGCCGGACGTCGAGCAGATGGTGGGCCTCTTCATCAATGCGCTGCCGGTGCGGCTGCGCTTCTCCGACGGGATGACTCTGCGTGAGGCCCTGCGGCAATTCCAAGCCCAGGCCATTGAGCGCCGTCCGCACGAGTACCTCGCCCTCGCGGAGATCACCGAGCAGGCGGGCATGCGTGAGCTGTTTGATCACTTGGTCGTACTCGAAAACTATCCGATGGACGAGGAGCTGCGCGGCGAGGGAGCCGGGAAGAGCGCGACGGTGCGCCCGCGCCTCTCGCAGATCGAGGGCTTCGAGCGTACTCACCTCGATTTCACACTTGTCGCCGTGCCCCGGGCCGGCGCGCTCGAAATCGAAATGACCTATAACGAGGCGGTGTACGCTGCCGCCCAGATCGTCCGGGTGCAGACCCACCTCGCCCACCTCGTCGAGGAGCTCGCGGCGCGCCCAGAGACCGCGTGTCTCGACGTCGACTTCCTGCCGACGGAGGAGCGACGGATGCTCGAGAGCTGGAATGCGACGGCGGCGAAGTATCCGACCGACGCGACGATCCATAGCCTCTTTGCCGAGCAAGTGATCCGCCATCCCCGACGTCCGGCGGTGACGGCGGGCGGAAAGACGCTCAACTATACCGAGTTGGATGCGGCGGCGCGTCAGCTCGCCGGGCAACTCGTGCAGGCCGGCGTTCGTGTGGGCGATCGCGTCGCGATCTGGCTCCCGCGGGGGACCGACCTCGTCGTCTCGTTGCTGGCTACGATCATGGCCGGCGGGTGTTACGTGCCTCTCGATCCGGAGTATCCGGAGGAGCGCCTGCGCTTCATCCTAGAAGACAGCGGCGCGCGGGTCGTCGTCAGCCACAGCGGACACCGCTCGCCCTTTGCGGCCGTGCGCGAGCTCTGCATCGATACGACGGCTGCCGCGACGGCGATCGCGTTGCCCGTCGTGGGTCCGGATCATCCGGCGTATATTATCTACACCTCCGGTTCGACCGGGAAACCCAAGGGCTGTCTGGTCTCGCACCGGAATGTCGTCCGTCTCTTGCGCAACGACCGGCTCGATTTCACGTTTGGACCGGACGATGTTTGGGTCGTTGCTCATTCGTTCTGCTTCGATTTCTCGGTGTGGGAAATGTACGGCGCCCTGACCTTTGGCGGCCGCGTGGTCGTAGCGCCCCGCGAGGTGGTCCGCGATGTCGCCAGCTTTGTCGAATTGGTGGGGGCGGAGCGGGTGACGGTGCTGAACCAGACGCCGGCGGCGTTCTACGCCTTCATCGCGGAAGCGCAGAAGCACACCACGCACGACTTCTCCAGCCACCTGCGTTACGTGATCTTCGGCGGGGACCGCCTCGAGGCGAGTTACCTCTCGGAGTGGGCGGATCGCTATGGTGCGGACCGGCCGCAGCTCATCAATATGTACGGCATCACGGAGACGACGGTGCACGTGACCTTTCACCGGGTGACTGAGGCGGAGATTCGCTTGGGCGGCGGCCAGAGCGTTATTGGCGGACCGTTGCCGGAGACCCAAGTCTGGGTCCTTGATCGTAAGCGTCGGGTGCTGCCGATCGGCATGGTGGGTGAATTGTACGTGGGCGGCACCGGTGTCGGCATGGGCTATCTTAATCGTCCCGAATTGACGGCGGAGCGCTTCCTGTCCGATCCGCACCGCCCGGGACTTCGGCTCTATCGCACCGGCGACATCGGGCGCTGGCGCGACGATGGGCGTCTCGAATATCTCGGGCGCAATGACCACCAGGTGCAGGTGCGCGGGTTCCGCGTGGAACTCGGCGAGGTCGAGGCGGCCTGTCTCGCCCAGGGCGGAATCGACCAGGCGGTGGTGCTGCCCCACGAAGAGACGGCCGGCCAGATCGAGCTCGTCGCTTATCTCGTCGGCTCGAAACGAAGTGCCTCCGAAATGCGCACCGCGCTCGTCGGGCGCCTGCCGCACTACATGGTGCCCAGTTACTTCGAATGGCTGGCCAAGCTTCCTTTGACCGCCAACGGCAAGATTGACCGCAAAGCCCTGCCTCGCCCGGGCGCGGGCGTAGATGCGGCCCGGGAAGCCGCTGCGCCGCGCAATGCCGTCGAGCAAACGCTACTCGCCCTCTGGCGGGAAGTGCTCGGCCTCGCGACCATCGGCATCCATGACAACTTCTTCGATCTCGGCGGGCAGAGCCTGAAAGCCGTGCGCCTTCGGGCGAAGATCGAATCTGCCCTCAATGTCTCAGTCTCGCTGCGCGACCTGTTTGCCCGACCGACCATCGCTGAACTGGCCGTGGCGATCGCCGAGGCCAGCGGTGGCGAGCAAGCCGCCGTCGTCAGTCCTGAGCTGGCGGAGCTGATGGCCGGGCTGTCGTCGGAAGAGCTCGAGGAGCAGCTGCGCGAGCTCCCGCTCTGATGGATCAGGCGAGCCTGCAGGCCAAACTCGGGGCGCTCACCCCGCAGCAGCGCGAGGAGCTGAAGCGCTTGCTTGCGGCCAAGCGGCAGACGGAGCGTGGGGTGAAGCCGGAGCTGTCGGCGGTGGCGGTGCGGAACGCGGTGGAAGCGATTCCCCGCGTCCCCGAGGCCGAAGACTATGACCCGAGCTTCGCCCAGAAGCGCCTGTGGATGCAGGAGGAGCTGAGCGAGGGGACGTCTTCGGCGTACAATGTGCCGCTGGCCGTGTATTTGTCCGGCGAGCTAGATGTGGCTGGGTTGGCGCAGGCCTTTCGGCAGGTGCTGCAAAACCACGTGGTCCTGCGCACCCGCATCGTCCGCCGTGGTGACGAGCCGCGGCAGGTGATCGAGGAATCGCCGGAGTGGGCGCTGGAACGTTGGCCGGACGGGGCCGGTGACGCGGGCCGGGTGGAGTTTCAACGCCGGTCTGAGGCGCTGGCCAACCAGCCATTTACCCTCGCGCGCGACTTGCCGTTTCGCGCCGCGTTGATGGCGCTCGGTCCCCGGCGGCACGGCCTCGCCCTCGTGTTTCATCACATCGCCTGCGACGGCCGGTCGGTAGCTACCCTGATCGAGGATGTCGATCGCTGCTATGCGGCGCTCACACGCGGAGAGACCACGCCGACAGCGTATTCCAAAATAAGATACGTCGACTACGCCGCTTGGCACCGAGCTTGGCTGGACAGCGCGGCCGGCGCCAAGGCA
Organism: Opitutus sp. GAS368; assembly: GCA_945874455.1. Lineage (GTDB taxonomy): Bacteria > Verrucomicrobiota > Verrucomicrobiia > Opitutales > Opitutaceae > GAS368. The sequence continues at coordinate 38,860 of CAMCHO010000004.1, forward strand.
AAGGCCTTCTGGCTGCGGCAGTTTGCCGAGCTGCCGGAGCCGCTCGAGCTGCCGAGTGACCGCCCGCGGCCCCCGGTGCAAAATTTCTCCGGGGAGCATTTACACCGGAAACTGCCGGCGGTTTTGCGGGAGCGCATGGCCCAGTTTGGGCAACGCGCCGGGGCGAGTCTGTTCGGGACGATTCTGGCCTCGGTCGTGACCTTCCTGCACCGCTACACGGGCCGGGAGGACATCACGATCGGTTCGCCGACTGAGGGGCGGCCGCACCCGGATTTGGACGGACTCGTGGGATTTTTCGTCAACACCCTGCCGCTGCGTACCCGGGTCGCGGCCACGGACTCCTTCCGGAAAGTGGTCGAGCGCGTGCGGGATGGCCTGCTCGATGCGCTGGAGCACCAAGGCTGCCCCTTTGACGTGATGGTGCAGTCGCTCCCGCTGGAACGTGATCTGTCGCGGTCTCCGCTCTTCACCGTGATGCTCGGCCTGACGCGGGCGCAGGAAGAAGCCTTTCGCCTGCCGGGCCTGCAAACGGAGATCGTCCCCCTCGGGCTGAGTTCAAGCAAAGTGGACCTCACCTTTCACTTTGTGGAGACGGCCGACGGGCTCGAGCTGGATCTCGAGTACTCCACGGCGCTCTTCAACCGGCAGCGGATGCAGCGCCTCGTCGAAGGCTTCGAGACGATGCTCCAGGCGGCGCTGGCCGCGCCCGACACAGCCATCGGTGACCTCGCCCTGATGACACCCGCGCAGTCCCGCGACTGGTCGCGGGCGGCGAATCCCCCGCGGGCCGACTACCCCCGCGACCGCTCGCTCGCCTCGCTCTTTCGCGAACAGGTGCGGCGCAATCCGGAGGCGCCGGCGGTGCTCTATCGCGGTGTGGCTCATTCTTACGCGCAGCTCGACCGCCTCTCCGATGCCATCGCTGGCCAACTCGTGGCCCGCTTGGGACCGCTGCGCGCGGACGAGCCGATCGCACTCCAAGTAGATCGCTCCGAACGCATGTTGGCCGCGCTGCTCGGCATCCTCAAAGCGGGTGGCTGCTATCTCCCGATCAATCCCGGCACGCCCGCTGAGCGCGTGCGCATGCTGCTGTCGATGAGTGGCGCGCGCCTGCGCCTCGTCGAGGGCGAGCCGCCGGTGTCGGGCTGGAGTGGCTCGGATGTGGACCTGCGCGAATGGTGCAGCCGACCGCCGCACGTGACCGCGAGCAGCGGGGTGGACGAGCGAAGCGGGGCGGGTCGCCGACTGGCCTATATTATTTTTACCTCCGGCTCCACCGGTGAGCCCAAGGGCGTGCTGATCGAACAGCATTCGGTGGTGCGCCTCGTGCGCTCGACCGACTTCCTCCAGCTCGGGCCGAGCGACCGCGTGTTGCAGACCGGGTCGCTGGCTTTCGATGCGTCGACCTTTGAAATCTGGGGGCCCCTGCTCAACGGCGGCTGCTGCTGCCTGCCGGAAGGGAAAGAGATCCTGGAAATTGACCAGTTCGGCGCGCTGCTAACCTCGATGGGCGCGACGACCTGCTTCGTCACCACGGGGCTCTTCAACCAGGTGGCAGACTTCAACCCCGAGGCCTTTCGCGGCCTGCGTCATGTGTTGACGGGTGGAGAAAAAGTTTCGGTCCCTCACATCAACCGCGTGATGGCCGCGGCTCCGGAGCTCACGCTGCTGCATGTGTACGGCCCGACGGAGAACACCACGTTTTCCACCTGGTACCGAGTGAAAGGCCCGCAGCAGCACGACGTGCCCATCGGCCGGCCCATCGCGCACTCGACCCTCTACATCCTCGACGAGCGGGGCAATCTCCAGCCGCCCGGCGTTTCGGGGGAAATCTATTGCGGCGGCGATGGCATCGCGCGCGGTTACCTCGGCCGGCCCGATGCGACGGCCGACCGTTTCGTGCCGGACCCCTTCTCGGACCGGCCCGGGGCGCGACTCTACCGCACCGGCGATTTCGGCCGCTGGGACGAGGCGGGCAATGTTGAATTCGCCGGGCGCAAGGACGACCAAGTCAAGATCCGCGGCTTCCGCATCGAACTCGGCGAAGTGGAATTGCGCCTGCGGGCTCAGCCCGCGGTCCAGCAGGCGGTGGTGGTGGCGCGCCCCTCGGGCGGTACCCACGAGCTCATCGCGTATGTGGTGAGCACGGGTCAGGCCGCGGAAGAGACGTTGCGCGCCGGCCTCCTCAAGGGGCTGCCGGACTACATGGTGCCGAGCCGCTTCGTGTTTCTTGACGCCCTGCCGCTGAATGCGAGCGGCAAGGTGAACCGCAAGGCTCTGCCGGCACCGCAACCGATGCAGGCCGCGGCGGGTGGAACGTCGAGCGGTCACGTATTTGACGAGCCGAAGGAAAAGGCGCTGGCCACCGTCTGGAGCGAAGTGCTGGGTCGCGCGCCCGCCGATGCCGACGCGCACTATTTCAATTCCGGCGGCGACTCGATCAAGGCGATCCAGATGACGGCGCGCCTGCGGACGCAGGGCTATCGACTGACGCTGCGCGAGGTATTTGCCCGCCCCCGCTTCGCCGATCTGGCGGCGGCGCTCGTCGTGGTGGAGACCGTCGACAAAGACGCCGAGGTGGTCACGGGTGAGATTCCCCTCACGCCGATCCAGCACTGGTTTCTCGAGACGTTCCCACCGCCCTACGATCATTTTAACCAAGCGACGCTGCTGGAGTCAGACCAGCGACTGAGGCCTGATGTGCTGCGTCAAGCGCTGGATCAACTGGTGGCCCGGCACGGTATGCTCCGCTGCCGTTTGACGCGGAGCGACGCAACGGGCGGATGGACCCAAGCGATTCCGACCGCTGCGGGAGCGGTGATCTGGCGCGAAAACGACTGGCGGGGCGAGACGCCGGAGGCCGCCCGCGCGGCCTTTGCCGCCGCGGCCGAGGAATTACAACGCAGCCTCTCGCTGGCGGAGGGTAGGCTGGTGGCGGCGGGATATTTCCGCTTTGCGCAGAGCGACCGCCTGCTGCTGGTGATTCACCACTGGGCCGTCGACGGTATTTCGTGGCGTATTTTGCTGGAGGAACTTGAGGCGCTCTACCGAAGCTTGGTTGCCGGATCAGCGGCCCCGAAGCTGCCATCGTCCGCCTCATTCCGCGCGTGGTCGCAGAGCCTCGGTCTGTACGCCCGCAGCGAAGCCATGGGGCAGGAGGCCCGCCGGTGGGATGAATCAGAGCGACGCCTGGCCCCGGTGTCCGCCCCGCCGGTGCTGGTAGTCCCGGAGCAACGGGAAATCGTATTTTGCGAAGCAGTGACGAGCCGGCTCCTGACGGACGCACATCGGGCCTACGGCACGCAGGTGGAGGAGTTGCTGCTGGCGGCTTTGGGCAAGGCTTGGGCGGACAGCGGCGGCGGCGAGTCGATAGCCCTCGCGATGGAAGGGCATGGACGCGAAAGCTGCGTGGGACCGCTCGACGTGAGTTCGACCGTCGGCTGGTTCACCAGCATGTGGCCATTTTTGCTGACCGGGTCCGGACCCTGGTCGGAGCGGATTCGCATGGCGAAGGATGCCTTGCGCGCGGTGCCCGAGCGTGGGGTCGGCTACGGTATCGGCCGCTACCTTCGTACGGGCACTGCAGACACGACGGCGGCCGGAGAAAAGCGGGAGGCCGCCCGTGCGCCCCGGGTGAGTTTTAACTATCTCGGCGTCTTTGCTCCGGCCACGGGCGCGCTCTTCCGCGGCGTGGTGGACGAGCCGACGGGCGATCCCGTGGCGACGCACCTCGGGTCGCCCTTCGACCTCGATGTGGTGGCCGAAGTGGCCGGGGGCCAGCTGCGGGCGAGTTTTCATTTTCATCGCTCCGCGTGGGACGCGACCCAGCGCGCGGGCTTGGTCGCGGCGTTTGAGCGAGCGGTGACCGAGGTAGTGACGGAAGGCAGCGGTGCGACGCCGTCGCGTTCGCTCACGGACTTTACCGCCCGACTCGCATCGTTGGGTGAACTGGATCGCCTCGTGCAACGCTGCACGGACCGTGGCTTCGAGGTGGAGGAGATCCTGCCGCTCACGCCGATGCAGGAGGGCATGGTCTTTCACGCGCTTTACGAGCCCGACAGTCCGGCCTACTCCGACCAAGTGGTTTTGGAACTGCATGGGCCCTTGGAGCGCGGCATTTTTGAGGCGGCTTGGCAGACCTTGGGCCAGCAGTATCCGAATCTGCGGACGATCTTCTTCACCGGGGAAACCGAGCGACCTGTCGGCGTGGTGGTGCGCGGATCGCGGCTCGTCATCGCTGGCGTCGAGGCGGCGGACCTGGCCTCACGGGAGGCGATTCGGGCGAGCGAGCGTGAGCGCGGCTTCAAGCTGGATGCGGGGCCGCTGTTGCGGCTCACGCTGATCAAGCTCGGTGAGGACCGCCACGAGGCGATCCTCGGCTTTCATCATAGCATCCTTGATGGCTGGAGCACCGGACTGATCTGGCAGCGGCTGGAGGACAATTACCGTGCACTCGCCGGCGGGAAGCCGGCACCCGCCGTGCGGGCTTCGTACAAAGATTTTCTCGGCTGGCTAGGTAGTCGCGATACGAAGAGTGATCTGGCCGGCTGGTCTTCGCTCCTCGCGGGCTGCCCGGCGGGTGCGGCGATTCCGACCGGCGCTCCGCGCCTAGGTGCGCCGGCGATCCGCACGCGATCGTTCGACTGGGAGCTGGGCCGGGCGCGCACGGAGCTGCTGACCACCTCGGCCCGGCGCCTCGGTACGACGGAGAACAGCCTGTTTCAAACGCTGTGGGGCCTCTTCCTCGGCAAGCTCACGCGCACGTCGGATGTGGTCTTCGGCGCGACCGTCTCGGGCCGGGTCGCGGGGATCCCGCGCGTGGAAGAGATCGTCGGGCTGATGATTAACACCATCCCGGTGCGGGTGACGTGGGACGAGGACACCACCTTCCAAGATCTTGTCGAACGCCAGCGCGTGCAATCCGCCGGTGGCATGGAGCGTCTGTCTGTTTCGCTGGCCGATATTCAGCAGGCGGTCGCGGCGGAGGGGCCCATCGTACGGCACACCCTTGTTTTCGAAAACTATCCGACTGGGGAAAATGAAAATGCCGTCAAGGCTCTCTGGCGGACGGAGACGGTGGCGGTGCACGACCCGATGCATTTCGAATGGGGCGTGCTCGTGGTCCCGAAGCCCGAGGGCTGGCTGTGCCGGGTGGTGGCGGATGCGGTGCGCTACCCCGATTTTTATTTGCAGGCGCTCCAGCAGACTTGGAACGAGGTGATCGACCAGCACCTCGGTGCACCGGCCGGAAAGATTGAACGTGCCGAGCCGGCTCCGGCTGCGGGCCGCCTGCGCCGCATCACGGTGGCGGCGACGTTCACGGCGGAGCCGTTGGAGGATGCGTTGCGCTTCTGGCTCGACGGTCGCGGCGACGAAACTCGGCTGCAGTTTGCCCCCTTTAATCAGGTCCTGCAGCAACTGCTCGATCCCGGCAGCGAGCTGCTGCGCAACCGGAGCGACCTTAATCTGTTGCTCCTGAGGTTGGAGGATTGGGCCGGCCCCTCCACCACTGATCGCGAGAAGATCGAGGAGTCGCTCGATCTCAACGCGGATCACTTCATCGACGGTCTGCAGCGCCTCGTACTGGCCGCGCCGCAGGCGAGGCATCTGGTGTTGTTTTGTCCCGAATCGCCAGACGCCAAGAGCAATCCTTCGCTCGCGGAGGCGTTGACCGCGGCAGAGCGGCGCTTGATCCGCCGGCTCGATGTGCCGCGCCTGCGTGCGGCCCAAGCAGTCAACAGCCGGGAACTGGCAGCCCGTTACCCCGTCGTCACGGTGCACAATCCCGCGGGCGACGAGCTCGGCGGCGTGCCGTACACGGAGGATTATTTCGTCCTCCTCGCGACCGAGGTCATCCGCCGGTGGGACGCTCTCACCCGCGCTCCGCTCAAGGTGCTCGCCCTCGATGCCGACAATACGCTCTGGCAGGGCGTGCTCGGCGAAGAGGGTAGCGACGGCATCGTCCTCACGGCCGGGCACCGCCGCCTCCAAGAGGTGGCGAAGGCCGCGCAGGCCGGCGGCATTCTGCTCACGCTGGTCTCGAAAAATAATCTCGAGGACCTCAAAGATGCCTTTGCTCGGCGCCCCGATTTTCCGCTCCGCTGGGAGGACTTCGTCGCGGTCGAGGCCGGATGGCAGCCCAAGTCGGAGAGCCTGCGCGCCCTCGCGAAGGGTCTGAATCTCGGGTTAGATAGCTTTGTTTTCCTCGATGACAGTAGCCTGGAGTGCGCGGAGGTGCGCGCGGCGCTGCCGGCGGTGCTGATCCTGCAGGTGCCGGCAGAGCCGGAGGCGGTCGCGGCTTTTGCGAGTCACCTCTGGCCGCTGGATGGGTTCGCCGCGTCGGCGGAGGATCGGAAACGGAGCGAGCTCTATCGCGTGGAAGCGCGACGGGACCAGACGCGGCGGTCGAGTGGCGGGCTCCGCGATTTCATCCAGCAGTTGCAGCTTGAGGTTACCCTCGTCGCAATGAGCGAGGAGAACATTGAGCGGGCGGCGCAACTGACCCAGCGTACCAATCAATTCAATACTTCGACGGTGCGTCGGTCGGCCGCCGAACTGCGAGCGCTGCTGGGCGATGGCCGACATCGCGGTTTCTTGATCGAGGTCAAAGACCGCTTCGGTGAGTACGGGATCACCGGACTCGTCGTTTACCGGGATGAAGCGAAGAGCCGCATGGTGGATACCCTGCTGCTCAGTTGCCGGGTGCTGGGGCGCGGCGTGGAGCATGAACTCCTGCGGCGGCTGGCGCGTGAGGCGCAGGCGGTCGGCGTGGAAACGATCCGCATCGCCTTTGTTCGCAGTGGAAAGAATGTGCCGTCCGAGCAGTTCCTCCGCGCCGGCCCGGGTCGCGAGGAGAGCGGAGAGCGCGGCGTGACGTGGTTCGTCCTTGAGGTCGCTGCCGCCGGGCAGGTCGAGGTGACCGATCATGTCGTGGCGGTCGGCGATGAAGCCGAGTCGCCCGAAAAGGCTGTGACGGCAGCGGCCGCGCCGGGCGCGCGCGTGGCTGCATCTCATTTTTATCAATCGGTGGCCACCGAACTGGCTTCGGCCCCGAAGCTGATAGCGGTGGTCGAGGCGGCCAAGAAGCGTGGTCGTCGCCAGACCGGGCTCCCGTACGAAGCGCCCCACGAGGGAAGCGAGCGTCTCATCGCTGAAATTTGGGCGGCGGTGTTGGGCGTCGAGCAGGTGGGGCGGAGCGACGATTTCTTCGGCCTTGGCGGTCACAGTCTGAAGGCCGTGATGATGCTCTCGCGCGTGAATCGCGCCCTAGGCTCCACGCTTCTGCTGGAGGCGGTCTTCGCCGCGCCGTTGCTCGCGGATTTTGCCGTGATGGCGGGTCAGGCGGGACGAAGCGCGCACAGCCAAGCGATTCCGCTGGCGACGCCCGCCGCGGATTATCCGCTGTCCAATGCGCAGCGCCGCCTGTGGTTGATCGAGCAGATGCGCGCGGGGGCGCCATCGCCCTTTCACATGCCGGCGGTGTTTAAGCTGGACGGAGCCTTGGATGAGCCGCGACTCGCGCAGGCCTTTCGCCGGTTGATCTCCCGCCATGAAAGCCTGCGCACCGCCCTCGTCGTGGTGGGTTCGGAACCGCGGCAGCGGGTGCTCACGAGCGTCGAGTTTGCCCTCGAGGAATTGCGCGAGGACGGCGTGGCGGAATTTATCGGGCGCGACTTCGACCTCGCCCGCCCGCCGCTATTGCGCGTCGGCCTGTGCTCGCAGAGCGCGGAGAGTTGGACGATGGCCGTCGTGATGCACCATTCGATCAGCGACGGTTGGTCGATCGGGGTGATGGCCGAGGAATTGGCGGCATTTTACCGCGATCCAGAATGTTCACCGCCGCCGCTGGCGCTGCACTACAAAGACTACGCGGTGTGGCAGGCCGCCCAACTCGTGGAAGGTCGTTGGCAAGGCGCGGCGGACTACTGGCGTGGGCTGTTCAAGGAGCTACCGAGTCCCGTGGAACTGCCTGCCGATCGGAGCCGGCCGGCGGTCAAGCAATCGCACGGCGCGGAGGTGGCGCAGACCTTGCCGCTGGCCGCTTGGCATGGAATCAAAGGCCAGGCCCAGCGAGCGGGGGCGAGTCCCTTTCTGGCGCTGATGGCCACGCTGCAGGTGCTGGTGTCTCGGCTGGCGCGGACGCAGCGCTTCGTCATCGGCACGCCCGTGGCCGGCCGCGACCAGCCGGAACTCGAACCGCAGATCGGATTCTTCGTTAATCTCGTCGCGATCGTCGCCGAGGTGGAGCTCAGCCGGACGTTTACCGAGCATCTCGCGGCGGCGAAAGGGGCGGTGACGTCAGCGCTGAGCCGTGCGGTGTATCCCTTTGACCGGCTGGTCACCGATTTGGATCTGCCGCGCGACCTGAGCCGCTCGCCGCTCTTCGACCTCCTGATGGTATTTCAGAGCAACCAAGCCGCTGAGCTGTCGCTGGGCGACGTCCGCGTGACGGGGCAGGCCTGGAAAACGAGCACGACCCAGTACGATGTCACCTTTGAATTCGCCGAGACGAGCGATGGGCTGCTCCTCCGGCTGGAGTATGACCGCGCCCTCTTCGACGAGGCCCGCATCGGCCGGATGGGACGGCAATTTTTTGCGCTGTTGGAAAATGCGTTCGCTAAGCCGGAGAGCGCGCTGGCGGAGTTGGAGCTTTGTCCTCGGCAAGAGCAGGCGCAGATTCAAGGCTTCGAGCGGGGTGAGCGTTTCGGTGCTTATGCCGCGCGCACGATCCCGGCCTTGGTCGCGGTGACGGTGGAAAAATTCCCCGACCACCTCGCGCTCGTGACCGGCGACCGCACGATGACCTACGCTGCGCTGGACCGACGCTCCCGGGAAATCGCGGAGCTACTGCGGGCGGCGGGGCTCGCGCGTCAGGAGCTGGTCGCGGTGGCGGGCGAGCGCTCGGAGGAATTTGTCTGCGCGATGCTGGGAGTGATGCGGGCGGGCGGCGTGTACGTGCCGCTGGACCTCAAACACCCCGACGAGCGCCTGCGCCTCGTGGTGGAGGATGGCGGGATCGCTCGCGCGATCGCCATTGGAGCGGTGGCCGAGCGGCGGCTGGCGGGCTTGGGCCTCGCGCTGCTCGATCGGATGACCCCAGTCGCTGCGCTGGGTGCCGACGCCATCGTGACGGATCGCGATCTGGCCTATGTGATTTTCACGTCAGGCTCCACGGGACGGCCGAAGGGCGTGGAGATCGAGCACGGTTCGTTTGCGACCATGATCGAGTCGCAGGTGCCGGCCTTTGGGGTGCGGCAGGAGGATCGCTGTGCGTGGTGGGCCTCCTGCGCGTTTGACGCCTCGCTCTCGGAAATCTTTCTCGCGCTGACGATCGGCGCGACCTTGGTCATTGCCGAAGACAGCGAGCGCGAAGACCCCGCGGCCTTCCTAGCGTGGCTCACGACCCGCCACGTGACAGTGATCACGTTGCCGCCGGCGTTTCTTCGGATATTCCAACGCGCTGAGCTCGCGCCCTTGCGCGTGCTCGTGACCGCCGGAGAAGCCGCCGACACGGCGGACTCACTGCACTACGCGCGGAGCCTAGAGATGTACAACGCGTATGGCCCGACGGAGACCTCGGTGTGCGCGACCGTCCAGCGCGTGGTAGCGGAGGCCAACGATGGCCGCGCGATTCCCATTGGCCGACCGCTCGACGTGGCATCGGCCTACGTGCTCGATGAGGCTAGAAAGCGCGTCCCCGTCGGCGTCACGGGTGAACTCTTTTTGGGTGGGCGGATCGTCGGCCGCGGCTACCGGGGTGCACCGGCGCTGACGGCGGAGCGCTTCCTGCCTGATCCCTTCGCCGGGCAGGCTGGGGCGCGCATGTACCGGACGGGCGACCTCGTCCGTTGGCGGGATGACGGCACGCTGGAATTCATCGGCCGCGATGATGGCCAGGTGAAGATTCGCGGCTTCCGCATCGAGCTCGGCGAAATCGAAAACGCACTCCGGAGGGTGCCGGGCGTCCGCGCGGCGGCGGTGCTGGCCATCGAACGGGCTGGGGCGAAGTCGCTCGTAGCTTATGTCGTGGTGGATGGCCTCGACCTCGAAGACGTGCGCGCGGGGGTCGCGGAACGATTACCGGACTACATGCGACCGGCGGCGTACGGATGCGTGGAGCGCCTACCGATGACGCCGAACGGAAAGCTGGATAAAGCGGCCTTGCCGCCGCCGGACTGGGCGGAAAGCAGTGCTTTCACGCTGCCCGCGACAGACCGGGAGCGGGTGCTGGCGCAGGGCTGGGCAGCTTGTCTCGGCGTGGAGCGCGTGGGCCGGGAGAGCGACTTCTTTGCGTTGGGTGGCGATTCAATTAAGGTGCTGTCGCTGGTGGCCCGGTTACGGACCGCCGGTTGGATGCTGAGCCTCAAGGTGGTTTTTGCGCACCCCAGACTGCGGGAGCAGGCCTCGCACCTGCAGGTCGCGGTGGCAGCGGAGACGCGTACGGTTACCGGTCTCGTGAAGCTTACGCCGATTCAGAAATGGTTTCTGGAGAAAAACGCGAACGGTCCGCTGCACCACTTTAATCAGGCGCTCCTTTACCGGGCGGCGGAGCCGCTCGACCGACAGCGTTTACAACGGGCGGTGCACGCCGTGTGGACCCGGCATGCGGGTCTGCGGGCGGTTTTCACGAGGGGGGCGGACGGCTGGCGGCAGTTCATTCAAACGCCGACGACGGCGGCTCCGGAGGTTCGCTGGCTGGCGGTCGCGGACAGTGACGACGAGGAGGCGATCGTGAACACATGGGTGCGCGAAATGCAGACCGGCATGAACGTGAGTGCCGGCCCTCTGGTGCGTTATGGAGTAATCCGCCGGGCCAGAGGCGACCGCATCCTTTGTGTGACTCACCATCTGGTTTCGGATTGGGTGTCCCACCGCATCATGCTGGAGGATCTCGAAGCCGCCTATCGCGCGGCGGTGCCTGAAGCCGTGCTGTTGCCACCCGCCGAGACCGAGCTGGACGAGTGGATGGACGCAGGTGCGCAGTGGGCGGCGGATGAAGCCGCGCGCAAGCCTCTCATCGCGGCGTGGCACCGCCTGGCCAGCGCCGCTCCGGTGTGCTTGGAACGGGAGCCGGCGGGGCTCTATGGTGACGTGACGGTACTCGGACGTCGGCTCGATGAATTCAGCACAGGGAAGCTGCGAGCGGTGCTCGCCGATCGCGGCTCCGGTGCGGTGCGAGATGCCATCCTTGCGGCCTTGGTGGATGCGGAGGCCCGGATCTTGGGCGCGAGCAAGGTGGCGGTGCAACTGGAGGGGCATGGCCGCGATGGCTGGGGGGCCGCACTCGACGTGAGTCGTACGGTGGGGTGGTTCACCAGCCTCTACCCTTGCGTGCTAACGCCCCAACGAGGCGAAGGCGCGCTGGCCGCGGTGGCGAGGGTCCGCGAGACGCTGGCGGCGTTGCCGGACGCGGGTGCGACGTACGCTTTGATCGGGGCTTATGGCCCGGCGAGTGCGACGCCCGAGGTCGGCACTCGCATAGGATTTAATTACCTCGGTGAGTTTATCGCGCCGACAGGGCAGGCCCTGTTCCAAATGGACGATGAGCTGCCGCATGGTTCCATCGCTCCGAATCTTCCCCGGGACCATCCGGTCGATGTGACGGCGTGGATCTTCCACGGCCAGTTGAATGTGCACTGCGCGTTCGTCGGCGATGCCGCACGCAGGGCCGAGATGGACCGGTGGCTTGGCCGCCTGATGGGCTTCTTAAGGGAAATTTCTAACTGACAAACGTTCGCACGCTGGACCTTCAGTGTCCCGACCGTGGCGGAAGGAAAACCGCTCAAACTGGGCGGTTTGAAAGTCGGTCACGGGAGAATTCCAAACTGCCGGTTTGTGGTCGTGTTGCCTCCGCCACTCTCCGTTGTTCGGCCACCGCCGCCGCGACGCAGTTAAGATATTTTTCTAGCCGGTATATTACATACCTATGTTTTTTGTTACGAATTTGAAACGCAGATGTTCGCGCTTGCCCTGATTGGATTTAATGAACGGATTCTGTCCGGCAATTTATCGTTTTCAGACAACTACATCTAACTCCCGCTTCAGTATTTCACTATGAACTTCTTGAAAATTAATCGATTCCGTCGCGCCTTTGAGCTATTTGGCGTCGCGTGTGTAATCATCGGCCTCCAATCTGCGATTGCCGCGGAACCGTCGCGCATCGTCAGCCTGGCAGCTCGTGGCTCAGTCGGCACAGGTCAGGATGTCCTCATTGGCGGCTTCACTATTGCCGGCACCGCGCCCAAGCAAGTGCTCCTGCGCGTGGCCGGGCCGGCCCTCGGCTCGTTCGGCGTGACGACCAGCCTCAGCAACACGAAAATCACCGTCTTCTCCGGCACGCGGGAAATCGCCTCAAATCAAGGCGGCGCCTCGGCGAGTTCGGCCGATATCGCCCAAGCCGTGACCAAGCTCGGCACGTTCCCATTCCCCGCCGGCAGTCTGAATTCCGCGCTCTTGCTTTCTCTCGAGCCGGGTAATTACACGGCGGTGGTCTCATCGACCGACGGCACCCGCGGGATCGCCCTGCTCGAGGTCTATGAGCTCCCCGCCTCGTCTGGTGCCATTCTTACGGCTGATAACCAAGCCAAGATTCAGGCCCTCGTCGATAAAGCCATCCGCGACTACTCCATCCCCGGGATTATGTACTCGGTGAAATTCCTCGGCGAGCAACCTTGGACGCAGGCTCGCGGCGTCCGGGATCTCGCTAGCGGTCAAGCGCTTCAGGCCGACTCTTATTTCCGCATTGGTAGCGCCTCGAAGACCTTTATCGGCATGGCGATCTTGAAGGCGATCCAAGACAAGCGGCTCACGCTCGATACCACCCTCGATAAGGTTCTGCCGACGGCCATGTTGAACAATTACCCCAAGAATATCATCAATATCCGCATGTTGCTGTCCCACACCTCGGGCATCAACAGCTACACCAACTATATCGACGACTGGTTCTTCCCTTATATTCTCAACCGCACCCGCGTCTGGACCGATGCAGAGCTGATCCAACTTGTTAATGCTAAGTTCAAGGATCCCGAACTCGGCCAGATCGCGACTCCCGGAGTCATTTGGGCTTACTCCAATACCAACAGCGTCCTTTTGAGCGTGATTCTCGAAGGATTGTATAGCAAACCGATCCGCCAGATCATTGCGGAGAACCTCCTCGCTCCAGTCGGCCTCACCAAGACAATTTACCCAGCTCCCGGCCAGACCACGATGCCCGAGCCCTACGCCCGCGGTTACATGAACTGGGCCAATTATGTCGGTGTGCCCTCCCTGCCCAGCACCGACCTTGATGTGAGTGCTTACGATGCCTCAGGCGTTGGCGGCGCCGGGGCGATGGTCTCGACTACGGGCGATCTCTCGCGCTGGATCGAATCCATGGTGAATTTCAGCACCGGCAGTCCGGACTATCGCCGCGGACATATGGATTGGAAGCTCTACACCGGCTTTGGCGCCGCCTCCGTCACCGCCGGTTACGCCCAGAACAGTTACGGAATGCACGTAGCGCACGAGCCGGACACCACTAACAAGGCCGACTACTGGATCGTGGGACACCGCGGACAACTTTCAGGTTACGATACGTCCATGATGTACCTTCCCGAGCAAAGCGTTGCGGTCGTCGTCTGCTGCACGCGGTCCCTCAAAAATGGGGCAGGCTTCCCCACGAACGCCAACGCCACCGCACTCAACGGTATTGTTAATATTCTGTTCCCTAAGTTGATCGCCGATAGCAAGGCCAACCTCTTCTCTGCGGAGGAAGTGTCCACCTTGGCGGAGCCGACCTCCGAAGCGGGTCCTGCGCGGGCGCGTGCTCCTCGCAGCGATTTCAGCCGCGGCCTGCCGCTCTCCGAGTACTGAGTCGCGTCAGCAGACCTCTCGCCACCGCTCATTCTTGAGCCTTGGAGCAGACCATGGCCACCGTCGGATCCTCTCATCATCGCGCCGCCAAAGCGGATACGATCATCGAGGATCACACGACGGTGGCCATGTTGGCTAGTTTGATTCCGATTCCGTTGGCCGAGTTCGCGGCGCTCAGCGCTGTACACATCAAGATGGTCGAGCAGCTAGCCAGTTTGTATAAAGTCGAATTCAAGGCACACCTCGCTGAAGCGTTTATCGCGTCGCTGCTCACCGCTTATGTTTCGACTGTGGCGGGGATATTCGCGGTAGGCCGAATTTCCAAATGGGTTCCGGGACTGGGCGCGATGGTCGGTGTCGTCGCGCTGGCTCCCCTCGCCGGTGCCCTCACTTACGCTATGGGACGAGTGTTTGTCTGGCATTTTGAATCTGGCGGTACGCTCAGCTCACTGGATGAGCCTAAGGCGCAAGCCACCTTCCGACGGGAAATGGAAATGCGCACGGCCGGCTGAAAACCTAGGTGCGATCCGACTCTGCCAGTGGCAAATCGGAGCGAGCTCACTCACCCAAAGTAACCCAAGTAAAACGTCTGCTATCCATTGCTCTTCGTTCGTCATCCTTCGCTCAAATTAATCTGTCAGGAACTCTTATGCAGTCGGCTCCTTCAATGATCTCTTCTTCCGCAGTCAGTTCGGATCGGCCTTCCCTGCAATCTGAATCACAGAATCAAAACTTCGCCAATAAACAGGCGTGGGACCAACTGTACGCGTCGACCGCGGATTTGGTTTGGGGGGCAGAACCAGTCGGGTTTCTTGGAGATTTTCTTCGCCCCGAAATCGCTCACGGGCGATCATTTCGCCGTGGCCTCGATGCGGCTACGGGCGAGGGTCGCAACCTGCCCTTTTTATCCAGTCTGGTGGATGAGCTCTCCGCCTGTGATTCATCAGAGGCCGCGTTGATGAAAATGCCCTCGGACATCAAACGTCGCGTCCGACTCGAGCACTGCGATCTTGCCCGGACGCCTTTCGCTGATGCGTCCTTCGATTTCATTCTGCTTTGCGACACGGTCGAGACCCTTCCCGACGCGGGTCCCGTTTTTCGCGAGATGAGGCGAATCCTCGCTCCCGGTGGCGCCTTGGTGTGTAACATCCCAGGCCTCGAAGGTGACGTCGCCGGCATCGAGATGACCGAGCTCGGTGAGGAAAAATATCTCTATCGAGGCCGCTACTTCTTTAAGTTTTTTAACGACGCAGAGGTCAGCAAGCTGCTCTCAGCCACCGGCTGGCAGGCCGCGCGCAGAGAGACCATGACATGGATGGAATCTGCGCACCCCGGCTTCCGCACCGCCGCCCACCAGCACTGCAGCCGGGTCTACCTTCTCACCGCCATGCCTGAGCAAACCACTCCCGCGTCCGGAGCAGAAGTCGCTTTCTGCCAATAAGATCGCTTTCAATTCTGGAAATTTCTGGCTCGCGTAATTACGCCCACCCTTCGTGAAAAGTCGCCACCGCTCGCGCCCCATGCTCCTTCGCCCTTACACCTGCGGCCCTCTCCGCTACGCCGTCCCCGCGCTCTTGCTGGCTTGCCTCCAGTTGCTGATGCTCTCTATCGGTAGTCGTTTATGCGCGGCTGATATCGAGGAAATTGTAACGGCAAAGGTGTTGCGGGTCGGCGTACTTGCGGGTGAAACCCCTCCATTCTTGCAGGGTGCTGCCGGCGAAGCGCTCGGGGGCCTCGAGGGAGAGTTCATAACGGAAGTCGCGCGGCGCATGGAGGTGAAACTGGAAGTGGTCCGGACCGCCCGCACGGGGGACGAATTGATCGCTCAGGTGGTCAACTCTAGGATCGACGTAGCGATCGGGCAACTCACTGACTCGCTCGAATGGGCCAAGTCGGTTCGCTTTACCAAACCCTACCTCGTACTGCAGGAAGTGCGACTCGCGGACCGTCTCGCGGCGGCGCGGGCAGGCGGGTCGACTCGCCTCCTGGCCAGCAAGACGGCGCGCGTTTCCGCTTCGGCGGGGAGTGTTGTTCTACCAGCGCTTCAGGAGGAATTTGGCGACCGGCTCGCTCTTGTACCGAATTTTGCTGCCGCCGTAGAGGGAGTCCTTGCGGGGAAATCGCTAGCCGCCGTGGGCGACGATGTTGCCGTCGTGCGTTGGCTAAAGGCCAACCCTGCCCTCGGCCTCCGCCTTGAGTTGAGCACACGCCCGGATAGACGACCTGGACTCGCCATCGCGGTACCTTGGAAATCAGACGATCTTCAGGCCTGGCTCAACCTATGCATCGATAAATGCAAACTCGACGGCACACTCCAAGGTTTGAGCGCTAAGCATTTGGGCGATCCAACAGCTCGTTGATCCAAATGATGCTCCATTTCCTAGGTCGCTCAGCTAAAGTCGTCCTGTTTTTATTGGCGTTCTCCGTCGACCTCGGGCTCGCGCGCGCGCAATCCGTACTCCCACCCGACATCGAGCGCATTCGGATTTCTGGCGAGCTCCGCGTGGCGATGACCGCAGATTTGTGGCCACCCTTTTTCTTTCTGAACAAGAACAAAGAACTCATGGGTCTAGACGTCGATCTCGCCACCGAGATCGCCCGTCGGCTTGGTGTGCGCGTCCGGTTTGTGCGCGAAGCCAAGACCTTTGATGAGATCGTTACCATGGTCGTGGATCGTCGCGCCGACATTGCGGTCGCGTACCTGAGCGACACGCTGGAGCGGGCGCGACTGGTGCGTTTCACCCGCACTTATGTTCAGGTCAAGCCCGCGGTGCTTCTCAACCGTTCTTTGGCCGGCCTCTCGCGGCGCGGGCCGGATCTCAAAAATCTCTTAAACCACGCCCAGGCAAGAATCGGCGTCACCAAGGGGTCCTCGGCCGAAGGTTTCGCGGCGGCGGATTATCCCCTAGCAAAGATCATTTCTTACGAGAATTGGACAGATATCACTCGGGACGTCGCCGCCGAGAAACTGATGGCGGGTGTTTCCGACGAGATCGACGCCAAGAGCTGGCAGACGGCCAACCCCGAAGGGGCCATCGCGATCGAGACCATCATCCGTCAAGGTCCTCCCGACACCATGGGTATCGCGGTCCACCGTGACGACCGGCATTTGTTGTACTGGATTAACCACTTCCTCGCGATCAAGGACAGCGACGGCTCACTCTCGAATCTCCACAAAAAGTACATCGAAAACGATCTATGGAAAAAAGATATTCAGTAACCGAACGCGTGAGTCGCGCTATCCTCAGTCCTTGGGCTACTGGCGCTGCCATCGGCTTGGCGGTCTGTTTTGGACTGTGGCTGCCGAAGCTCTCCGTAGGCCTCAAGCCGCTCGGGGAAATCTACCTGGCCCTGCTCCAGATGTGCTCTCTGCCACTGGTCATTTGCGGCGTGGTTGCGAGCATCGGCCGAGTTCTGCGCGACGGTCAGTCTAAGCGTTACTTGGGCCGGCTAGTGATTGTGGTGGTGGGAGGACTCTTCATCACGGCGGCGCTCGCAATCGCACTCGGCCTCATCGTCCGCCCCGGCTCCGGTCTCACCACCGAGGCTAGCCAGACGCTGGGCCGCCTGCTGTCCGCCACCGAGATTCAAGGCGGCACCGGCGCTCCCCTTAAAGAGGTGTCATTCGTAGATTTCCTGACCAGCGCCGTGCCAAAAAATATTTTCTTGGCTTTGAGTTTGGGCAGCCAACTCCCCATTCTCTTTTTCTCGATCGTCTTGGGGATTTCACTCGGCGTCACCGGGGCGTCTCGATCCACCTCCGCGCTGGAGTCCTTTGAGGCCACTTTCGACGCTCTCTTGAAACTCATCGAGTGGTTGTTGTACGCCTTGCCGTTGGGACTTCTTTCCCTGCTATCCGCCCAAATCGCCGAGGCCGGGCTCGGCATATTCGTGGCGATGCTAAAGTTAATCCTGCTGATCAACGCCGCGGTGCTGATCTCCCTCGTTGCAGGGAATTTCATTATCGCGCGGAAGACTGGGCGCCCCTATTTTACCGTGCTGCGTCAATTGCTTGAGAGTCTCTTGATCGCATTCGCCACTAAGAGTAGTTTCGCCAGCATTCCTTCGGCCCTCAGTGCGATGCAAAAATTGGGAATGAATCGTGGTACCACGGATTTGGTCATCCCCCTGAGTGTCAGCCTGAATCCGATCGGCAACGTTCACTACTACACCATCAGCGCCATTTTCATCGCCCAGCTCTACGGCGTCTCCATTCCGCCATCGGCGATGGTAACATTTCTGATCGGCGGAGTCTTGGCCGCCGTGGCCGGAAGCGCGCTGCCCAGTGCGGCCGCCATCGGCGTGATTTCAATTCTCCTCGAGCCGCTGGGCTTGCCCGTCGGTTCCGCCGTAATTTTGATCTTGGCGATCGATCCTTTCCTCGACCCCGCGACAACCGCACTGAACGTCCACGGCAGTTGCGTAGCGGCTAGTTTGGTCGACGACGGTACCGGCAACAGCGAGCGCTCCGGCGCAACCCGGTCACCTTTTTCCACCACCTGAAATCACCTACATTCGCCTCATGAAAACCGCATTCCGCCTGAACTTCATCGCCTTGATATTGGTCCTCGCCAATACCTGTTTCGCAGTCGATATCGCCACCAAGGTCGGCTTCGAATCCGCCTATGTATCCTATGGAACTAAATTCGCCGAGGAGACTTGGATTCCGATGCTGGATATCTCGCAGGGAGACTACTATGCAGGAATCTGGGGCTACCTGCCTACGCAAAAGAAAAAATCCTTCGAGGGCGAATGGGATTTTTTCGCTGGTCGCACGCTAAAGGTTAACAAGCTCCTTTCGTTTGATTTGGGCGCCACCGTCTACCGCTATCCGCGGACCGACGTCGATAATACGACGGTTGAGGGCTTTCTCTGGGTGAATTTTGACACCACACTGAGCCCTAAACTGAAGTTGTTCTACGATGCGACCGTCAAAAATTGGATCGGGGAGGCGATGGTCGCTCACACCTTCGCCCTCAACAAGACCACGGCCTTCTTGCTTGAGGGGCGTGGGGGCTTCCGCCGGCCAGAGTCACACCAGGAGTGGTATTATGCGTCCGCCAAGGCCGATGTCGTGTTTACGCTCTCGCCGAAGGCTAAGCTTTCGATCGGCTTACGCTCCACCAACAATACTGACAAGGCCGCCGTCGGCCATGGCTTGGTCAACTGGTACGGAATGAATCTCGGCTACAGCTGGTAGGTCCCGCCGGCGATGTTGTCTATCCTGCCCATTCACTGTTCTCGTGCGGTCTATTGCCGGTGAAGTCCTCATACGACTGGCCGGCTGCGGCAGAGCCGCCGGCCCTTGAACTCGGGGAGATCCATCTCTGGCGCGTCAAGGTGCCGGATGAGGGCAATGTGCCGACTGATTGGTTGGGTTTCCTCACCGCCGAGGAACGCGACCGGGTCGCTCGCAAACGCATCCCCGTAGATGCACGGCGTACGCTCACCAGCCGCGCCTGCCTCCGTCTCCTTTTGGGAATGTATGTCGGGCGCTCACCAGAGCAAATCGCGCTCGAGGCAACCCCCGAGGGCAAGCCAATCCTGCGGGGACAGGGCGAGCCTGACAGAATCGAATTCAATGTATCGCACTCGGCCGAGTGGGTCATTTTGGGCTTTTCGCGTGGACCGGCATTGGGCCTCGATGTGGAATGCCACCGCGAGCTCGAGTTCGACGATCTGGTGACCGGTTTTTTTTCTCCCATTGAGCGCAAAGCCTGGGCGAGCCTGCCCCTCACCAATCGATGCGAGGCTTTTTTTGCGGCTTGGACCCGAAAGGAAGCCTACTTGAAGGCGCTCGGGGTCGGCTTAGCGAAATCTCTCGACAGCTTTAGTGTCAGCCTTGGAGCGGGATCGTCCGGAAAATTGGTGTGGTGTGCCGATCACCCCCGCGCTCCACAAACGTGGCACTTCGTCTCGATCGATCCCGCTCCCGGTTATGCCGGTGCCCTCGCGCTGGATTACTCTTCCAAGACCTTGCGTACGTTTTCATTTCACGCTCCTGGAGGATGATCATTTTAACCACCCGCCCTCGTCGAAAGCCTCCACTTCCCATTCCCTTCGTGGTCAGTCGTGAACCGAGTCCCCCTCAAAAAAACTTTGGCTTGTCCGGACAAAAGAAGCCTCGGTAAGCTGATCGTCGCTTTCCCTTCCTAAACACGTGCAAATGCCGATCACCTCCATCCGTCGCCAGTGGCAGAATTTCCGTGGGTGGTGGCATTCGCGTTATCCGCTGTTTCGCAACTATTTTATCGCCCTCGGGCTGGTGGGATCATTCCTCCTCGTATTTTTCTGGCCGTACTTAAACGAGCGAGTTTTCATGAGCCTGCAGTCCGGCGAGGCAGGCGTGTTATGGCAGCGGTTTTCCGGTGGCACGAATCTCAAATATACCTATGGGGAGGGCTTTCATCTCGTGATGCCTTGGAACCGTCTCTTTGTATATAATGTTCGACTGCAGCAGACACCCCATAAGATCGTGGCGCTGTGTAAAAATGGTTTGCCGGTCGAACTTGAGGTCTCCATCCGCCATCGCCCGCAGGACGGCAGGCTGCCCCTGCTCCACACCGTGGTCGGGCCAAATTACCTCGAGGTCGTCGTAAAGCCCGAGATTGAGGCTTCCGTGCGCGGGGTCGTATCGCAGTTCGAGCCCAACGAACTCTACACCTCCGAGGGCTACATTCTCAATCTCATCTTGCAGGGATCCCTGTATGGAATCGGTGAGCGCTACATCTCGCTCGACGACCTCTTGATCAAGCGGGTCGTTCTTCCCACCAAGGTGGCCGACTCGATCGAATCCAAACTCATCGAGGAGCAGCGCGCCCTTGAATTCGAATTCCGCGTGCAACAGGCGAAGCGGGAGGCGGAACGTCGGGGAATCGAAGCGAAGGGTATTTTAAGCTTCCAGGAAACGGTCGCGGCGGGTGGCTCGTTCAAGGACTACTTGCGGTTCGCCGGTATCCAAGCCACCGTCGAGCTCGCGAAGTCTGAAAACGCTAAAATGGTGATCATCGGCGGTGCAGACGGAGGGCTGCCGCTCATCCTGAATATGCCTGATGACCTCGATCGGTCGTCCTCTGCCGCGACGCGGAAAAACCCGCTACTATCCCCCAAGTCCGCGGGCCTCCTCCCGCCACCTCCCACGGTTGATCCTCAGGCAACTGCAACCACGCTTCCACCCAGTTCCCCGCAGCCCACCCCATCCGTCCCTCCGCCCGCCGTCACGACTCCTGAGAGCTTGAGGGTTGCGCCGGCGCCGGTCCCGGAAAAAAAGTCCGGCACACCATGAGGAAGACAGGAGTGGATTCCGCTGCCCCCCCCGTGGCTCGGCGGCCATGGCTCGGGGCTACCATCGGTATGCTCGCGATTCTTTTCGCCTCCTCCTGTGGCTATCGGGAGCCCACGGGCCAGCGGGTCCCGCCCCCCATTTGGACGCAGCTGACTGAGTTCCCGGTTCCCACAGTTCCCTTGTCCGAAAAATTACGGTTATTGATCTGGCGCGACTATCTAGATCCCAAGATACTCGCATTCTTCGAAGAGCACTATAACACAAAGCTGGAGATCGTCTATTTTGAAAATAACGCAGAGCTCAAGGAGATCTTCCGCAAGCAGCCCAATGACTTCGATCTCTTGATGCCGAGCGACTATGTCGTCGAGGGCTACGTCAAGGACAAGGAGCGCCCCTTGCTCGCCCCGATCCGCAGGGAAAACGTCCCCAACCTCGGTCGCGTAAAGCAGATCCTGTTTCGTTCCCCGTATGATCCGGAGCTGGTGTACTCTGTGCCCATGTTCCACAGCTGCCTTGGAATCACATTCAATATCAAGCAGTTGCAGCACATCCCGCGAAATTTTACTTTGCGGGCAGCCAGCGATGAAGAGAATATGTTACTTTTCGGTTATCGGGCGCTCTTGGATGAGCCTCGCGTTTCGCTTTCCGCCGCGCTGATTGACGATGGGATTGATCCCAATGCGCCGTCGCCCGAGGCCCTCACCGCCACCGCCAATCGTCTCATCAAGGACGTGCGCTCCCTAGGCATAAGCCTTATGGCGAGCACACTCCCGGAGAAAATGATCAGCAATGAAATCATGCTCGCCGTAAACTGGAGCGGCGCCGCGGCGGTCGCTGCACAGAAAAACCCCAACATCCGCTTCGTCCTTCCACAGGGTCGCAAGTTCGTCCAAGTCGACAGCTTTGTCATCCCCGCGACGTCGAAGCGTCGTTATTCGGCTGAATTCTTCCTCAATTTCCTGCTCATCCCGGAGATCTCCGGCGCGCTGACTAACTATAGCCTCTACGCTAATTCCAATAACGATTCGACCCAGTTTGTATCCCGCGAAATTCTCCAGGGCCCCGCCTATATGGAACCGCCGTTCGGCTCCCGGATCTTCTTTGCCGACCTAGGGAAACTCGAGGCAGACTTCGAACGGGAGTGGATCCGAATCAAACAGGCAAGCGCTCCCGCCAAAGCCAAGATTCCCTCCCTCCTCAAGTCTGCAGAAGAAGAGCTTCGAAAACGCGACATGGCGCACTAAGCGATTGCGTTTCCCGGGCCTGATTTCTCTCGCGGTCCTTCTCCTCACTCCTTTGCAACGCCACACCCCCTCTATGCCCTCTATGCCCACTATGCCCACTATGCCCACTATGCCCACTATGACCGCCACCGGTTCGTCCCGCCTCGCCGGCCTGTTTACCGCCCTTGGAGTTTGCGCGATTCCCTTCGCCCTCGCGCTCAGCGCCCGCGGCGATACGGTCAAAACGCCCAACGGTGAAACGCTTAATGGCACCATCATCCAGACGACCGAGGATTTCATCCTGTTTCGTTCGGCCTCATTTGGCGAGATCAAGATCCCACGAACCCCAGGTACGGAGTTCACGCGCTCCGCCGCCGCGGCCCCCGCGGCCCCCGCCGCCGCCGGTGCGCCCGCCGGTCCGGCCGGTGCGCCCCCCCCGCCCCCTCCTAGCCTGATTAAAAGCATGTTGGGTCTCTCGGATCGCTGGAGCGCAGAACTCGAGGCCAATCTCCTGATTCAGAACGACACGTTTAAGTTCACCTCCCGCGGCACCGAGTTGACCATCGGTTATAAGGTTCCTAACGCGACCAAGCCTGCCCAGCCCCGCCATGAATTCGGGCTGTTCGGTGCCTATAATTTCCAAAAGGTGATCGACACCGTAGTTGGCGAAAATTCCGAGGTTGCCCTGCGGTATTTCTTCCAGCCACTCACGCCCTGGATGCTCGTATCGCAGGCCGACTGGACCCGCGATCGCATCAACGGCATCGACTTCCGCAGTCACGTCATCGCTGTTCCCTCCTATCGCTTTATTGATTCGAAATCCGCCCGCCTGCTCGTTGGGGTCGGGCCGAGTTTCAATTCGGAATCTCTGATCGTTTCGAGCGGTCCCACCGTCCTGAACAAGGAGAGCGGCTTCCGCGTCGCATTTTACCAACTCTTCCAGCAAACGATTACCCCTGGTCTTACCTTCCGGCAGACCCTGCTGATCCTCGGTCGTGCGAAGGACCCAGGTGACACTTATAACCTTCGCTTCGATGCATCGCTCCGGCGCATGCTGACGCGGCATCTTTCCCTCAGCCTGTCTTATGGCTCCGTCCGCAATGAGAACGACTACGTCCTTCCCGACAAAACACCGGTGCCCTCGCAATCGATCTCCACGCTCAAGCTCATGCTGGGCTACCGCCTCTAGCCCCCAGTCCTGCCCGTGAAAAAATTCATTACGTTTATCAAGACCGAGTCGCAAGAGTTTCGCGGTATACTCGTGCTGATTTCCGTCCTGTCGGGCATCGTCAACGGCTTCGCCGTCAGCCTTGCTATCCAAGCCGCGAAAAGCCTCGAACCGGGCAAGCTGCAAATCCGCGAGTTCCTCTTGTTTTCGATCTGTCTCATCGCGTTTTGGGTTTCCAAGGAGTACGTGCTCAATCGCACGACCGGCATCGTCGAGGGCATCATCCGCGACATCCGCATGCGTATCATGCGCTCCATCCGCACGACCAATCTGATGGTTTTCGAGAAGATGAACCGGGGCCGGATCTACTCCGTCCTCTCGACCGACACGCTGACGCTCTCGATTTCCTCGGGGGCGATTATCAACGCCACTTCCTCCGCGTGCATGCTCCTGTTCGTTGTCGTCAACATCGGCTTCCTCTCCGTTTACGCGCTCGCCATCACCCTCGTGTTCATCACCTCGGCGGTTTTGATCTATATCGGCAAAAGCCAGACCGTAAATACTGAGCTCGCGGCTGCCGGCCGCCTCGAAAACGATTTTTTTGAAAACCTTAATGGGCTCCTCTACGGCTACAAGGAGCTCAAGCTGAGCCGTCCGAAGAGCACCGATTTCTTCAACGCGGACCTCTGGAATGTGATCACCTCCACCGCCACGTTGCGCACCAAGACCGGCAGGACCATGAATCAGTCGGTCCTGATCGGGCAGAGTTTCCTCCTCTTCACCGTAGCGGGCGTCCTGTTCCTCTTGCCGAATATCAACCCCGCGGATGTTTCCGTCGTCGTCCCCGTGGTCGCGATCGTGCTCTTCGCCGCCGGTCCGATCGGCGACGTCGTCGTCGCCATCCCCTCGCTCTCCCGCGCCTGCAGCTCCATCGATAATATTTACAACCTCGAAAAGGACCTGAAACAAAGCCAGAACGATGTCGAAATTTTCGCCGAACAACAGGCTCTCCACGAGGAGCCCTTTGAATCGCTCAGCTGCAAAGGACTTAGCTTTTCCTACCCGACCGCGCCGGGTAACGGCGCCGATTCCTTCCGACTGCCCCCTTTCGATTTTACGGTCAAAGCGGGAGAGATCGTCTTCGTCGTAGGCGGCAACGGCAGCGGCAAATCCACTTTCCTCAAGCTGCTGACCGCACTCTACCAACCCGTGTCCGGACAGATCGAATGGAACGGCCGTGTCGTGACCGCCGACCGCCTCGCGTCTTATCGGAATCTGTTCACCCCGATCTTCACCGATTTCCACATCTTCAAGCGGATCCTCGGCGTCCCAAACCTTGATGAGGTGAAGGTGCGGGAACTCATCGCCCGTATGGAACTCGTGGGCAAGACCGACGTGGAGAATAAGCGTCTCACTCACACAGACCTCTCGACCGGCCAAAAAAAGCGTCTTGCGCTGATTCTTGCCAAGCTCGACGACCGCCCAATTTATATCTTTGACGAGTGGGCCGCTGACCAAGATCCGATCTTCCGCCGGTTCTTTTACACCACCCTCCTCCCTGAGATCAAAGCGGAGGGCCATGCTGTCATCGCCGTCACGCACGACGATAGCTATTTCACTTACGCCGACCGCGTGCTGAAGATGGAATACGGCAGCTTCCTCCCCGGTGACCGCCACGCCAAGGCCTTCGCCTAATAAACGACCGCGGCGAAATCAGGGCCGAGTTCAGCGGCGGCTCCCAAGGTATTTGGTTATCGGGGGTATTCGGTTGACTGATACTCATGCGTGCGGTCCAAAACGCGTCAGTCTGCGGATGACTTCGGTGTTATTATAAATAAAATCCTCCCATGAGGCACTTCAAACAACTACTGGCGACTCTCTCTGCGGGTTTACTCGCGGTCTCGTTATTCTCCGCGAGCGCCGCCGCTCGTGACGCCAAAATCATCAAAAGGGTGGGCGATGGTGCTGCCACAGTTACCTTGCCCAATGGATCGCAAGTCGCGGCTACCGAAGGCCTGACGGTCCAGGAAAATTCCGTGATTGAAACCAAGGCGGGCGTCGAACTCTACGTCGAAGCCACCGTTGGAGTGATTGCCACCATCAAGGCTAATTCCAAGGTCAAGGTTGAAGCGCCCAACGCGGTCCTCAATCTTGATGCCGTACTCGATCTCCAGCAAGGGAACGTGATTTCGCAGGTCGATCCTAAGGCCAGGGCCAAGTATGGCGTGCGCACGCCGAAGGGCGTCGCGGCTGCTCGTGGTACGGTATTCGGCAGCTCAGTTGTCACGATCAACGGGCAGCCCTTTACCGTAACGATGACGCTCTCTGGGGCCGTGTCCATTACGCCACCGCCGGTTGCTGGAGTGGCGCAAGCGCCGATTACGATCGTAGCGGGTACAGCTTCGACCGGTGGAGCGGCCGTTTCTTTGGCCGTGGCTGCAAGCACGTTGAATGTTGATGTCACGTCCATCGCTGCCGCGGCCGTGACGGCGATCGCCGTGGTCGCTCAAAACAACACTCCAGCTGCCGGCGTCGAGGCAACCCCGGCGCAAACAGCCGCCGCCGCTACGTCCGCGAGTTTGCTGGCTTCCACGATGGCGACCGTCGTCACATCCGCGCCAGCGAGTATCGCTCAAGTCGCTTTAGCGGTAGCCACCAACGTGCCGGCCCAAGCACCTAATGTGGTTACCGCTACTGTGTCTGCGGCCGTGACGGCTGCGGCGACGGACGGCTCGACGGTTAATGTGGCCGCGGTTGCTGCGCAGGTTACTCAGGCGGCATCCCAGGGTGCCGCTGCAGCAGCAACCACCGCCGCCATTGCGGCTAATCCCGGCAACCAAGCGGCAGCCTCAGCTGCGGCTGCGAACGCTGCGGCCACTGTAGCGAAGAGTGTGGCGCAAGCCTCCGCTGAGGCCCAGACGACCTCGACGACGACCGCCGCTCAGGCTCAGGCGATCGCCACGGCGGCCTCCAGTTCTGCCGCCATCGGCGCTACCACGGGTGCTGTGTCTGCGGCGGTGACGGCTGCGGCGGCGGACGGCTCGACGGTTAATGTAGCCGCGGTTGCTGCGCAGGTTACTCAGGCGGCATCCCAGGGCGCCGCTGCGGTCGCAACCACCGCCGCCATTGCGGCTAATCCCGGCAACCAGGCGGCAGCCTCAGCTGCGGCTGCAACCGCTGCGGCCACTGTCGCGAAGAGTGTGGCGCAAGCCTCCGCTGCGGCCCAGACGACCTCGACGACGACCGTCGCGCAGGCTCAGGCGATCGCCACGGCGGCTTCCAATTCTGCCGCCATCGGCGCTACCACGGGGGTTGTGGCATCGGCGGGCGCCTCTGGTATTACGGCATCTAACGTCGGCACGACCATCGCGGCGGGTGCGGCGCAAGGTGCTGCGCAAGCTGCCAGTGCTGGCAGATCGACTGCTGACGCGGCGGTCATCGCAGGGGGCGCAGCTGCCGGTGCGAGCAAGGGTGCGACCAGCGCAGGCGCCGCTGTAAATAACACGACGGTCACAGCCCAAGCGGCCACAGGTGCACAGGCTGGTTCGTCGACCCCAACGGTTGCCGTGGCGCCGGTTGCCCCGCCTGCAGGGGGCGTTACCCCACCGCCTGTCACGCCCGTGCCGCCGGTGGCCCCGCCTCCAACGGTCGTCACCCCACCCCCTATCACGCCCGTGCCGCCCGTGACGCCGGTGGCCCCTCCTGCCGGGGGCGTTACCCCACCGCCTGTCACCCCTGTCACGCCCGTGCCGCCGGTTGGCCCTCCTGCCGGGGGCGTCACTCCACCGCCTGTCACGCCCGTCACGCCCGTGCCGCCGGTTGGACCTCCTGCCGGGGGCGTCACCCCGCCGCCTGTCACCCCTGTCACGCCCGTAACGCCGGTGGCCCCTCCTCCAGGGGGCGTCACTCCACCGCCTGTCACGCCTGTGCCGCCGGTTGGCCCTCCTCCAGGGGGCGTTACTCCACCGCCTGTCACGCCCGTGACGCCAATTGATCCGAGCATCAATGTGAGCCGGTCGGGCCCATAATTAGGCTCGTTAATTTACGAGCCCCGGCTGCAAAGCCGGGGCTTTTTTGTGGGTGTGCCCGGCAGAGCTCACCTGCTGGACAGTGAACATGAACGAACGAAATCCGCCGGAAATTTCGACGCGTGGCCGGTCTCCTATCAATCGCCCAAAAAATTCAGACTTTGATTTGCCGGGTAGCCGCGAGCGCCAGCGAGTGGTGATCCGTCCACTCGCTGGCGCTCGCAGCTACCGAAAACTCCAGCGTTCACAGGACGTGGGTCTCTCGCTAATAAAGCTTCACGAGTGGAAGACTGAAGCCGGGCACGAGCGCACGGGCTCACGCCTCGGAGTTCGGCGCAATTTCAGACTTTCGTCGAATGGGGTGGGTGATCCGGAACCTCTGCACCGGACCGTGCGATTTCCCGCGGCAACCGAACCGTCGTTCCAAACTTAAACGTTTAAGTAACCGCGCCCTTGCTAGTCCCCGCCGCGCCGCGCGACTTAAGCGTTTCAGTAAAACGGCGATTGTCGCGCGACCGCGCACGGTCTTCTGATGACGCCGGCACCGAATACCCTGACCGCCGGGCCCACCCCAATTCTCCGACCCCGATCTCCACAGCCAAATTAAGCCCAAATGAAAACCCGAACGACCGTCCCATCACCCCGCGCCGATCGCTCCGTGATATTCGCCTTTATGGGGTGCCTCGTGGCCGCGCTCGCCCCCGCCCAAGTGGCGGTGCCCGCCGCCACCGAGCCAAAGAACCCGGACAACGATCTGATCCAGCTCTCGCCGTTTGAAGTCAGCTCGAGCCGCGACGAAGGCTACCTTTCGACCGACACCGTTTCCGGCAACCGCGTCAACGGGCCGATCAAAAACATCCCGCAGCCCATCACGGTCTACAACACCGAGTTCATCAACGATCTCATTCCCGCCGATTCGATGCAGTTGGTGGAATATTTCATCGGCGTGCAGAACAGCGGGGCCGCCGCCACCGACGGTCGCTACACCATCCGGGGCTTCGACACCGTCGCCGGCAACCAGCTGCGCAACGGCGTCTATGGCATGCGCGTCGCGATCGACAATTTCAGCGTGGACCGGGTCGAACACATTCAAGGCCCGGCTTCCGTGCTCTACGGGAACGCCCAACCGGGCGGGGTCATCAACACGATCACCAAGCAGGCCATCCTCGGCAAGCGGTTCACCAGCGTCACCCAGCAGTTCGGGGCGTCGGATCTCAGCCGGAGCACGCTGGACGCCAACGTATCGAAGGGGCCGTTCGCGTTCCGCTTCAACGCGCTTTATCATGACGAAGGCAGCTGGCAGGAATGGGCGAACAAGCACAAGCAGTTCTACCAGCTCGCGATCGCGATTCGCCTGGGGCGCTCGACGTTGCTGCGGCTGGAGGGGGAATACGCCGACCAGAACCAGACCATCAGCGACAATTATCTCGGTTTCCAAAATCCGGATTTGTGGGCCCAGGCGTTCATCGATCAGAAAATCGTTCCGCGCGCGAAAGCCGGCGGCTGGCAGGGCCCGCACGCTCGCACCCAGACTCTCAGCAAGGTGGCCTCCGTCACGCTCGAACACACCATCAGCCCGCGCTGGCACCTCCAGGCGACGGCGGTCGCGCAGAGTTACTTCCAGGGCAATGTGCTCCCGGGCGGCTCGAACAAGATCCTGCAAAGCCCGGCGCTCGGCTATTACGTCCAGACCGGCTGGCTCTCGAAAACCGCCGACTACCCGCAGCAGCAGTTCATGGCGAGCAGTGTCTATGATCTCGCCGCCGGGTGGACGAAGCAGACGCTGGTGCTCCAATACGATTACAGCGCCCAGCAGTTCCGGCAGGCCCAGGCGCGTGAATCCATCAAGGGGACCACGCGGGCGTTCAATCGCAACCTGCCGCTCTCGCTGGGCAATGGCGCCGCCCAAACCGCCTATCTCCCCAACGCCGGCGCCGAATGGCGCTACAACTCCAATGCGTGGGAGGATGCCGCCACGAATGCGTTCTACGCCAGTGCACGGGGATCGTATTTTCAGGACCGCCTCAAATCTCTGGTGGGAATCCGCCGCAATTTTTACAACACGAAGGTCTACAACATCACCCACTCCGGCGGCATCCACGTCTTTCGCAAGGGCGTGCCGATCACGTGGGACGACTCGCCGCAGTCCTACAAGGTCAACAGCGCATCCTACGGCCGAAACAATTCCTGGACGCCGAGCGCGGGCCTGATCTTCTCTGCAGCGCGCCATGCGGATTTGTTTGTCACTTACTCGACCTCTTACTCGGTCCAAGATGCCCGGCGGCGGGACATAAATAACAACCTTTTGCCCGCGGAGGAAGGCATCGGCTACGAGGGCGGCTGGCGGCTGAACTTGCTGAACAATCGCCTGAATATCTCGGCCAGCCTGTTCACGAACACGCGCAAGAATACGCAGGAAAGAATTCCCGAGGCCCAACTGCCGAAGGAATTGCAGGGCACGGGCACGTATTACCAGCCCGGCGTCTCCGGCCGGGCGGACGGTGGAGAGATCCGCATCGTGGGCAATCCGGCGCCCGGCTGGACCCTGATCGGCGGCTATGGCTACGTCGATGGCCGCATCACGCGCTCGCTCTACACGCCGGCGATTGTGGGGCAGCCTTTGACTCCCGCGCTGCACCATTCGGCCAACGTCACGTCAAGTTACTCAATCCGGCAGGGAATCTGGCGGGGACTCAAGTTCGGCGGCGGCGCCGTCTTCAAGGACCGCGTGCAACCGCAGCCCGACATCACGTGGAAAAATCCGTCGGCGGTCGTCTATCACGCGATGATCGCCTACAAGACGCGCATTGGCGGCTATGCTGGAGAACTGCAGGTGAATGTTCGAAACCTGACCGACAAGCTCTACCTGAATGCGTTTCGCTTTGAAGAGCCCCGGAACATCACCGTCACCAGCCGCATCTCATTCTAGCGTTAGTGGCGGCGGGCCATTGCGCCTCACCGCCGGATCGTAAATCTCCCCCCCCGAAATGAACCATCAGAACCGAAAGCAGTTTCTCCAGAATCTGGGCCTGGCCGCGGCCTCCGCGGTGACGTTCGGCGGCCGCGCCCGCGCCGCGGTCGCGGCGCCATCCGGCAACCCCGGCTCCGCCGTTCCCTCCTACCTGCGCGGCTACGAGACCCTCTATCGCGAGAATCCCCGCGCCGCGGCCGTCGAGTGGCATCGCAACGCGAAGTGGGGGATGTTCATCCACTATGCGCTCGAAAGCTTGCGCGGACTCACGGCGGCTAGCGTCGCGGCCAAGAAAGCCGAGCCCGGCGACGAGTGGAAAAAATTCAAGGCCGGCGGCGAAGTCGACTACCAGGCCCTGCGCGACCGCTTCACGGCGGAAAAGTTCGACGCGGATTTCATCACCGACCTGGCCCTCTCGGCCGAGATGCGCTACGTCAACTTCACCACGCGCCACCGGGGCGAGCTCTCTATGTTTCGCACCAGCGTGTCGGACTTCACGAGCCTCAACTCGCCCGCAAAGCGCGACCTCGTCGCCGAGCTCGCCGTGCAGTGTGAAAAGAAGGGCCTCGGCCTTTTTATGTATTGCCCGCCCGAC